>JASHUM010000002.1 GCA_030040015.1 Acidimicrobiales bacterium | reverse complement strand
GGCCCGCAGGATGTTCGATTGCCGCTCGCCCTCGGCGGAGAGGATGGCGGCCTCCTTCGTGCCCTCGGCCAGGGTGATGGCGGCCTGCTTCTGGCCCTGGGCCTCGGTGATCGCCGCCCGCCGGGTTCGCTCGGCGGACATCTGCCTGGTCATGGCCTCGAGCACGCCGGCCGGCGGGTTGACCTCCCGGACCTCGACGGCGGTGACCTTCACCCCCCAGCGCTCGGTGACCTCGTCGAGGCGGACGCGCAAGGAGGCGTTCATCTCCTCCCGCTTCGACAGGACGTCGTCCAGGGCCATGTCGCCGACGACGCTGCGCAGGGTGGTGGCGGCCACGTTCTGGGCGGCGGTAGCGAAGTTCTGGACCTGCAGGACCGACATCTCGGGATCGACGACCTTGTAGAAGATGATGAAGTCGATCGAGATCGAGGCGTTGTCCTGTGTGATCGCCGTCTGGTGCGGGATCTCGAGGAAGCGCTCCCGCAGGTCCACCCACGACGTCCGGTCGGTGACCGGATTGATGAGCACGAGCCCCGGTCCCCGCAGGCCGACCGCCCGGCCCAGGCGGAAGAGCACGATCCGCTGGTACTCGCGGACGATCTTGATCGACAGTCCCAACGTGATGAGGAGGGCCAGGACCACGATCCCGACCACGACGCCGATGATCACGTGCTCGTCTCCTTGTTCTCGCCCGCCTCGATCTCGGGCGTCTCATCCGCCGGGTCCTCGGCCCACACCTCGAGACGGACCCCCCGGGCCGAGACGACCTGGACCCGGCCACCGGCGGACACGTTCCCGTTGACCGAGTGTGCCGACCAGTGCTCGCCACGGACGGACACGACGCCGTCGGGCTGTAGGTCGCCCAGGGCCACTCCCTCGGCGCCTTCGAGGCGCATGTGGCGGTGGGTCCCTCCGGGTGGGCTCGACAGCCCGAGCCAGCCCATCACCCCGAGTCCGGCCGACACCACCAGGTCGGCGCTGAGCAACGCCCACAGCACCGGAGCCGACCGCCCTTCCACGGCCATGATCACCAGCCAGATGGCGGCCACCAGCCCGCACACGCCGGCGAACACGTGGCTGTGCGGGCCCGAGTGGAAGCCCACCACGGCGCTCAGGACGACGAGCCCGAGCAAGATACCGGCGACGATCCACATGGGCGCCTCCTCGATGGCCGCGCCGCGACAATGGTACGCCCGACGGGCGCGGCCAGGGAGGTCGCCGACCGCCTACACGACGTCTGCCGCCGCCCGCATGGCGGAGACGTCGAGCTTCTTCATCCCGAGCATGGCCTTCATGGCCCGCTGCGAGCGTCCGGGGTCGGGGTCGCCGAGAAGGCGGGGCAGCTCGTTCGGCACCACCTGCCACCACAGGCCGAAGCGGTCCTTTACCCAGCCGCACTGGCTCTCTTCGCCGCCCTCGGAGAGTGTGTCCCAGTAGAAGTCGACCTCCTTCTGATCGGCACAGTCGATGACGAAGGACACCGCTTCGGTGAACCTGAACTGGGGGCCGCCGTTGAGCGCCGTCAACGGTTGGCCGTCGAGGGTGAAGGACACGGTGAGCACCGTCCCCGCCCGACCGGGCCCGGCCTCCCCGTAGTGGCTCACCGACGTGATCTCGGAGTTGGGGAAGACCGAGGTGTAGAACCGGGCCGCCTCCTCGGCTTGGTCGTCGAACCAGAGCATGGGCGTGATGGCGGGCACGTCGTCTCCTCTCTTCGGCTTCTCACGTGTGACGTCGGGGCTGGACCGGGGTCATCGTTTCCGGTTCACGACGCCCGGGCGGCGAGCACCTGGGCGGCCGACGCGCAGCTCTCCGGGGAGGGGGAGCCGGGTCCTCCCGGCACCTGCCAGGCGACCGACGCCAGCCGGATGGCCTGGTAGGCGTCGGAGAGCATTCGGTTGCCCTTCACCTGCCGCCCGTCGAGGAACGCCGCCACCAGACGGTCGTCGGAGGGGTTCTCGAGCTGGCCACCGTGGAATGAGGCGAGGACCACGCTGGGGAGCCCCTTGCCGGCGTCCGGCGGGGTCACGGTGGCGTCGGCCAGCGGCAGCAGGGCCAGCTGGCGTACCCCGGAGAGCGGGCAGGACATGGCGTCTTGGAGGACCGAGGCGTTTTCGTTGACCGAATTCACGAAGGCGCTCCTCGGGGAGAGGTCGACCGGCGACACCGACTTGAAGGCGCGTCCGATGAGGGTCATCACCGCTCCGGTCGCTTCACCCCATCCCGGCGCGCCCGCCTGGGGATAGGTGGTGCGTCCCGGGGCGAGGAGTGGGCTGGCCATGACCAGGGCGGTCACCGGGAGGCTCGGCTCTGCCAGCAACGTGGTCTTGGCCACGAGCGATCCCTCGCTCTCGGCAATCACGTCCACCGGCCGGCCGGTGGCGATGGCCAGCGCCGTGACCTGCTCGGCCATCATCTTGTCCAAGGTGCCGAGGGTCTTGACGGTGTCGGACGAGCCGTAGGGGAGCGGCTGTCCGTCGGCGCCGAGACCCCGGTACGAGAAGCGGCGCTCGAGGAAGTCCCCCGGGAGCAGCGACGTCGCCCCGCCTCCGTACGTCGAGCCGTAGCCCGACACGACGAGCACGGGCTGGCCGGGGCCCGAGGGCGCGGCGTGCCCGGCGGTGACACGGGGATGGGCGTGGGTGAAGCCCAGGGTGGCCCCGCCCACCACCAGGGCCACCAGCCCCACCAGGGCCACCGGCACCACCGGCACGGGCAGGCGCCACGGGTCGCGGTCGACCACGGCGTACACCACCCCCACCCAGGCCCAGGCGTTGAACAGCCCGGCGCCTGCCACCACCAGAGCGCCGGCCCACGCCGGCCACCCCGCCACGGCGGCGCCGGCCGCGGTGAGCACGGCGAAGCTGGCCAGCATCCAGGCGATGGCCCGCACCGGCACCGTCTGTCGCCACCACCGCGCCGACACCGCCACCGGGTGCACCACCAGCACGACCAGTACGGCGGCCGGCACGGCAGCCAGGAAGATCCACGACACGGGCACCACCGCCAGCCCGAAGAGCAGCGACGCGCTCGGGACGAGGAGGACGGCGGCCAGCGCCGTCGAGGCGACGCCCCGGGCGAAGAGCCGGGCTCCGCTCGGACGGGGACGGCCCGCCGGCCAGGCCAGGCCGACCGACACGGCCGCCAGGGCGCCGCGCCCGGCGAGCATGGCGGCGATCTCGACGATGAAGGAGAGCCACGAGTTGTGGCCGACGGCGATCCAGCGCAGGTCGTGGAAGACGGCGATGGGAGCCACCGCGCTGGCCTGAGGAGCCAGCGCCGGCTTGGGCGACGCGCTGAAGACCTCGACGAGGGCCCACTCGAGGAGGTTGGCGCCCACGCACACCGACGCCAGCACCGTGAACGGGCCGCGACGCGCTCGCGGCACGCCGAAGGGCCGCCGGCGCCGTGAAGTCCCCACGGCCCGGGGCTACGAGGCCGTCCGCTCCGGAGCGCCCATGTCGTCGGCGTCGACCCTCGACGCCATGGCGCAGGCCGGCGCGGTGCACACCTGGGGCTCGGGCAGCAGTCGTGGGTGCCGTTGCGGTTGTGGCTCGATCTCCCCTTCGTGGCGGTGCACGGCCCAGGGATGGGCGTGTCCGACGCGCCGTCCGCCCTTCTCGAGCAGGTCGAGGACGACCCAGTCCGCCCACCCGATGGGCACCAGCCCCCAGAAGCTCACGATCCGGTACACGATCACGCCCGCCACCGCCTGGTCCACGGGCACGCCGTAGGCGTGGAGCAAGGCGCCCATGGTCCCTTCCACCACTCCCAGGCCGCCGGGCGTGATGGGGATGGCGGCGGCGATCTGGGTGAGCCCGTACACGACGAAGATCCCTCGCCACGGAACCGAAATCCCGAGTGCCACCAGGCAGGTGATGAGCACGGCGCAGTCGTAGAGCCAATTGAGCAGGGCAAGGCCCATCACCTCGGCCCATCGCCAACGGCTCATGCGGACCGCGCCGACCCGCTGGGCCAGGCCCTCCACCTTGCCCATCACCCAGGCGCCGCCTCGCACGGCACCGATGGCCCGAGTCGCCATCGTCTCGAGTTGGCGCATCGGCGTCCTGTTCCGCACCGCCATCACCAGGGCGCCCGCCACCGGGATGGCGGCGAGGGAGAGGGCCGCCCAGCGGAGGTCGGAGACCGGACCCCGGTTGCCGGCCAGCTCGATGCCCAGCACCACCACGAGGAAGAGGGCGAAGCTCGACAGCGCCCCGGCCACCAGGAACATCCACACCCGCAGGAACCGGCTCACCCCCCGGCGGCGAAGCTGGCCGAAGACCCAGGCACCCGCCCACGCCACCCCGCCGGGGAGGGTGGCGGCCACGGCGTTGCCCGCCACCGTGATCTCCACCATGGTCCGAAGAGGCACCCGGACTCCGCCGGCCCGCAGCAACCAGCGCTGCATGCGGGCGAACACGACCATGGACCCCGCCTCGAAGAGCACGCCGAGGGCCACCCATCGCCAGGAGAGATGGCCGAGCAGGTGCCAGGCGGCGGCCACCTCCGACGCCTTTCCCACCAGGAAGTAGACCGCCGCGCCGAGGAGCGCCAGCGACACGGCCAGCCGCGAGTGACGCCACACCCTCCGCAACAGGCTCCCGCCCGCCTCGTCGCTCGGCCTCGACGAGTCGTCCTCCGATGGATCGTCGGGCCGGCCACGGGCGACGTCGATGGCCAGAGGGGACGAGGCCTCCACGGCTCGGCCATACCCGCCGTGGCGCCACGACGTGCCGGTCGTCTTGGACGAGGTCCCGCCGGTCACAACCGAAGCGGCTTGATGGGGGCAGCCACGAGGGCGGGATCCTTCCTCCAGTCCACTCCGGGCACGTCGACGTACAGCTCGATCTCGTTGCCGTCGGGATCGAGGACGTAGAGGCTGTGCGTCACCGTGTGATCGGCGGTGCCGACCAGCTCCACGCCGGCTCGACGCAGTCGGTCGAGGGCCTGGCGCAGCTCCTCGTCGCTGTCGCCGATCTTGAGCCCGAAGTGGTAGAGACCCGCTCGGCGTCCTGGGGGAGGTCCGGGCGCGTCGGCTCCCACCTCGATCAGGAGGAGCTCGTGATGGGTGCGGCCCGACGCCGAGGAGAACATCGCAGCCGCGAAGCCGATCTCCCCCGGAGCGACGATCATGCGGAACCCGAGCACGTCGCGGTAGAAGGTGGCCGAGCGCTCCACGTCGCGCACGTACAGCACGATGTGGCCGAGCTCCTTCACTTCCATCGCCCGTCCTCCTCGGCCGCCACCCCCTCGGTCTGGGCAACGACTCTCCTCGGGACCGTATTCCGTAACCGTATGCTCGCTTCGTGGAGCTGAGCCTCGAGGAGGTGCGGGTCCTGGGCTGCCTCGTCGAGAAGGAGCTCACCACCCCTCAGCAGTACCCGCTCACCCTCAACGCCCTGGTGGCGGGGTGCAACCAGTCGTCCAACCGCGACCCGGTGGTCTCCTACGACGAGAGTGGTGTGGAGCAGGCGGTGACCAGGGCCAAGGAACGTCGCCTGGCTCGGTTCGTCCATCCCTCCCACGGTCGCTCTGCGTTGCGCTACCGCCACGAGCTGGCCGAGGAGCTGGCCCTGGACCGGCGCCAGCTGGCCCTGCTGGCCGCGCTCATGCTGCGCGGTCCCCAGACCCCCGGTGAGCTCCGGGCCCGCACCGAGCGGATGGCCGAGTTCGACGGGCTCGGCGAGGTGGAGGCCGAGCTCGCCGCCCTCGCCCGCCGCGAGGAGCCGTTGGTGGTCAGGCTGGGCCGCGCCCCGGGCCAGAAAGAGGAACGGTTCGCCCACTGCTTCGGTCCCGTCCCCGTCCCGTCGGCGGCCCTGGCGCCTCCCAGGGCGACGGGCGGGCAGACGACCGGCCCTCCGGGCCCGGTGGGGTTGGCGGCCGAGGTGTCACGTCTGCGCCAAGAGCTCGACGACCTGCGCCGTGACCTCGACGACCTGCGCCGGCAGCTCGGCGCCTGACGGGCACGTGGGCGAGCAGGGCCACGACGTCACCCGTTGGCGCGTTGCGCCCGGGCATGGACCCGGACTGCACGCACGCCATCCAGCCGACACCTCGGGCGCGCCAGGTGATCGCGCTGCCACCGAGGCCGCCACCTCCGCCCAGATCGAGGTGCTGGCCGGTTTCCAGGACCGCCTGTGGGCGCAGTCCACCCAGTCCCTGCTGCTCGTGCTGCAGGGGATCGACGCCTCGGGAAAGGACGGCACCATCAAGCACGTGTTCCGGGGGGTGAACCCCCAGGGCGTCAGGGTGACGTCGTTCAAGGTGCCCACGCCGATCGAGGCCGCCCACGATTTCCTGTGGCGCGTGCACCAAGCAGTGCCGAGAGCCGGCGAGGTGGGCATCTTCAACCGGTCCCACTACGAGGACGTCATCGTGCCCCGGGTGCACGGGACCCTTCCCGAAGAGATCCGGCGGGCCCGCTACGACCACATCGTCGGCTTCGAAGGTTTGCTCGCCCACGGGGGAACCTCGGTCGTCAAGGTGTTGCTGCACATCTCCTCCGAGGAGCAGGATCGCCGGTTCACCGAGCGCATGGAGAGCCCGGACAAGCGCTGGAAGCTCGAGCCCGCCGACTTCCTCGAACGGCGGAGCTGGACGGCATACCAGGAGGCTTACGAGGAAGTGCTGGCCCGGACGTCGACCGAGGTCGCCCCGTGGTACGTGGTGCCCGCCGATCACAAGTGGTTCCGCAACTGGGTGGTGGGCGAGATCCTCCTCCACGTCCTGCTGGCCATGGACCCCCGCTATCCCGAGATCTCCGGCGAGGCGCCGGCGTCCCCCTGACGCGGACCGACCCGGCCTTGCGGCCGGGTCGGTTGCGAGCCCCCGCTCTCGGGGTAGGCGTTGTGTCAGCTCACACGCCGGCGGGAACCAGGGCCTCGTGATGCAGCGACGCCGGGAACTCGGCGTCCTCGGGGGTGCGACGGAAGTGCCACAGCCCGAACAGCGTCAAGAGGAGCATGATGCCGGCGAGGACGTACGAGACGACGGCTGCGACGAGCGCCACCTGGCCGATGGTCCAGAAGGCGTACGCCTCGAGGAGCAGCCCGCGCAGTGTGGTGCCCTGGAACAGGGTCTGCACCGTGGCCTCGGCGGCGGTGTAGGCGGCGGATCCCTTGGGAAGCGCCATCGCCGCTTCGCTGGCCTGGGCATAGGTCATGCCCTTGCCGATCTCCTTGAGGTGCACGGCGATGAAGTCGTTGGCGTACACCTCGGCTTGGCTGCCCGTGAGCAGTTGCTGGCCGGCGTACTGCGAGACGCTCGGGATCATGCTGGGTGTGATCTCGGTGCCGACGACCGGGTGGGCGAAGGCGGCCTTGGCCGGGAAGAAGATCTCCTGGGCGGCCAGCTGGTTGTGCACGTTGGTGTTGGCGTAGTTGTAGCCCCACAGCCCCAGCGCGCCGGCGGCCAGGAGGATGAGCGTAAGCGCCGCTCCCCCGAACACGGCGATCAAGTCGAAGGTCTTGCGTCGCATCTGTCACTCCTTGGTTCTGCCCCTCGTCGGGGCTCTGGGAATCAGGGTGACGTGCGCTCGGGCAGCGCCAAAGGGGCGAAGGTCCCGGCTCAGGGGGTCCGAGTGCCGCTTGGACGGCGACCGTTGGGCTCAGGTGGTGGCGCTGGCGCCGGAGCGGGCGATGGCCGTCTCGTCTGTCCCCAGGTATGAGGCGATGACGGCGGGGTGGGCGAGGACCTCGGCGGGAGTCCCCTCGGCGATGACCCCTCCGAGCTCCAGGGCGACGAGACGGTCGCACAGCTCGCTCAAGAGGGGCATGTCGTGCTCGATGATGAGGATGGAGCAGCCGGTGCGCTCGCGCACCCGGCGCAGCAGCGGCCCGAGTGCCTCGGTCTCCTTCTGGGCGATGCCGCCCGAGGGCTCGTCGAGCATGAGCATGGTCGGGTCCTGGGCCATGATGCAGGCCAGGTCGACGATGCGCCGCGTCCCGGTGGACAGCTCTCCGGTGAGCTTCTCCCGATAGGCGTCGAGCCCCATGAGGTCGATGAGCCCGTCGACCACCGCCTTGGCCTCGATCTCGGACTCGTAGGAGGCGGGGAGCTGCAAGATGGCGGCGAAGATGTCCCGGCACTGCAGGTGCCGCTCGCGGGCCACGGCGACGGTCTCCTCCACGGTCAGGGTGGGGTAGAGGCGAGCGTCCTGGAAGGACCGCCCCAGCTCGCCCAGGGCGCGTCGGTGCGGAGGCCAGTTCGTGATCTCGTCGCCGTTCAGGATGACCCGGCCTTGTTCTACCTCCAAGAACCCCGAGATGCAGTCCATGAGCGTCGTCTTGCCGGCGCCGTTGTGTCCGATGAGGCCGACGATCTCCCCGGGACGTACGGCCAGGTCGACGTGGTCCACGGCCATGATGCCGCCGAACGTCTTCACCAGCGAGCGGCACTCGAGCACCGGTTTGGCGTCGAAGTCGATGCGACCGACGCCCGACGGAGCCGCCTGGGCGCCCGGCTGGCCGAAGGCGGCCTTCACCGCTGTCGTCGACACCCCGACGGGGTCGGTGGCCTGAGAATCGCTCGTGGCGCCGACGGTCCCGTTCCCGGTCTCGGCGGCGGAGGCGCCGGCGATGAACACCGAGCGCAGGATGTCGGGACGTTCGAGGAGCTGCGTCGTCGGCCCTTCGAAGCGCACCTCCCCCTTCTCCATGAACGCGGCCCGCTTGGCCAGGTTGAGCGCGACGTTGACCGACTGCTCCACGATGACCACCGTGGTGTCGCGCCGGTGGATCTCCTCCACGACCTCGAGGAGCTGGCCGACCACGGTGGGGGCCAGACCGAGCGACAGCTCGTCGATCATGAGCAGCTCGGGCCGGGTCATGAGGGCCGAGCCGAGGGCCAGCATCTGCTGCTCTCCGCCCGAGAGGTTGCCGGCCATCTGGTGGTAGCGCTGCTTCAAGATGGGGAACAGCGACATGACCTCCTGGCGGGCGGTCTCCACCCGCTCGGGCTGGTCGCGGATGAGCCACGACGCCATCTTCAGGTTCTCGGACACGCTCAACGTGGGGAAGACACCCTTGCCCCCGGGCATGAGCGAGATTCCCCGGCGGGCGGTCACGTCGGCGGGAAGCTTGGTGATGTCCTCCCCCTTGAAGAACACCTTGCCCCGCTTGGGCCGGACCAAGCCGCTGATGCCCTTCAACAAGGTCGACTTCCCGGCCCCGTTGGTGCCGAGCAGGGCCACGAGCTCGCCGCGCTCGACGTCGAAATCGACGCCGAAGAGGATCTGCACCGAGCCGTAGGCCATGTCGATGCCCGAGCAGGAGAGGATCTTCCCGTTCGACACCGCCGCTACCGCCGACCCTGGGGCCTGGACGTCGGGGGAAACCGTGCTCATCTGCCTGCCTCCGCTCCGACGGGCTCCGCATCGGACGCCCAGCCCGATCCGTTGCCGGCTGCCAACGTGGTCAACAGGTCGTCACCCCCCGAACCTCCCGTGCCGTCCTGACGTTTGTCCGCCACCAGGCTGGGGACGAGGATCCCCCGGCGGTTGGCCACCTTGCGCAACAGGGCGTCGCGGGTGTCGAAGATGAGCTGGCTGATGCCGCCGGGGAGCCACATCAGCACCTGCAGGGCGACAACCCCGCTGATCAGCTCGTGGATCTGGGCCAGCCATGTGACGTTCGTGAACGCCGTGATCGACTCCAGGTACTTGAAGAACAGCACGCCGGTCACCACGCCCACCACCGAGCCCAAGCCGCCGATGACCGAGTAGACGAACACGGTGATGCTGTCGATGGAGGGAAAGCTGCCCGGATTGAGCGCCCGGAGCAAGGTGATGTCGAGGGCTCCCGCCACCCCGGCGATCGTGCCGGCGACGGCGAAGCTGGCCAGCTTCATGCGCACGGTGGGGATGGCGGCGGACTGGGCGGCTCGCTCGTTGTCGTTGATGCCGATGAGGGCCCGCCCGGCCCGGGCTTTTCGCAGGCCCTTGGCTGCCCACATCGACAATCCCAGGAAGGCCAGGCACACCAAGTACATGGCGTAGTTGCTGTCCAGGTTGAACCGTTGCAGGAGCAGCGGCCTCGGCACGCCGCTCGAGGGGATGAACTGGGGGAAGGTGGCGTCGTTCAGGAAGTACTGATCGAGGGCCACGGCGAGCGCCAGGGTGGTGACGGCCAGGAACAGGCCTTTGATGCGCAGCGCCGGGAACCCGACCAGCAGCGACACCACCGCGCCGGCGGCGGCGGCCACGACGATCACGAAGAAGAAGTCGAGGTTCCACCGCGACATGAGGTTGCCGGCGATGATCCCGGCCACTCCGGCGATGCCCAACTGGCCCAAGCTGATCTGGCCCGCCCATCCGGTGAGGATGACCAGCGACACCCCCACCATGGCCCACACCATGGCGAAGCCGGCCAGGAGCTGGTTGCTCGGTCCCCACATGTGGGGCACGAGCACGAGGGCCACGGCCAGCCCGGCGAACAGGACCCACCTGGTCCAGCGCACCTCGGGGAGCCGGCGGAGCTGGCTGGGGATGGGACGGAACACCCCCACCGACGCCCACGACGAGGCGCCGATCTCCTGGGCCCGCGACAGCTTGCCCGACTGGACCAGCAGGGCGACCACGATCACGCCCAGGTAGATGGCCCAGATGATGGCGGGGTTGCCGGCCGTGTTCCACCGCACGATCGCCTCCATGATGCCGAGGCCGATCCCCGCCCCGAAGGCCACGGGAAGAGACTCCATGCGCGCCACCACGGCGGCGGCGAGCATGGGGAGCAGCACCGTGGCCGGGTCGGTGGCCAGGGTGGGCTGCACGCCTTCGAACGGGGCCGAGAGCATGAAGGAGAGCACGGCCAGGGCCCCGGCGATCACCCACACGATGGTGGCCAGGCGCCGGACCGGGATGCCGAAGGTCAGGGCCCGCTCGTTGTTCTCGGCCGCGGCCCGCACGGCGATGCCGGCGTTGGTGCGCAGCAGGAACCATGCGAGGAAGGCGAGCACCAAGGGCACCGTGGCCACGGCCAGCACCTCGGCGCTGTGGAACGTGTACACGTCGATGGTGAAGTGGACGTTGAAGGGCGGGGCGAACGCACCCGTCAACGAGGTGAACCCCTCGGCCTGGGCGCCCATGTACTGCAACGACCCCAGCACCTCGATGAGGGCGATGGTCACCACCAGGACGATGAGCCGCGGGGAGTTGCGGAACCTCCGGATCCAGACCATCTCGATGAGCCCGCCCATCACGGCTCCTGCCACCACGGCGGCAGGGAGGATGAGCCAGTAGTTGATCCCGTGCACCTTCACGAGCCCGATGGCGAGCACTCCCACCAGGGCGCCCATGGCTCCCTGGGCCAGGTTGATGAACTTCCCGGCTCGGTAGATGAGGACGATCCCCATGGCCCCGTACGAGGTGACCGATCCGTAGACGACGCCGACGAGGACGATGCCGAGGGGAGCGTGATGGAACATGTAGCCGTCGCGCCCGCTGATGATCTCAGCCACGAAGTAGGCGGCCACCACCGCGCCGATGCCGATCAGCCACCTCAGCCGGGCCGGGAGGTCCTGCCATCCTTGGGCGACTGATCGCCCGCGCCGCAGCGCGACTGTGGCCAGGTTCATCGTTCGCTACCTCTCAGGACGAGGAGGGGATGGGGCATCCGGGCGGGCCGGAGGGGATGTCGTTGTACGTCCACCGGGCCCCGTTGTAGGCGCCCTGGATGTAGGCCCCTTCCTTACCGTTGTAGGGCGAGACGGTCGTGGGGCTCCAACAGACCTCGCGGAAGTCGTTGGGTGTCGTGTACTGGCTGGAGCTCCATCCCCACAATCCGGCTGGGCCGTCGCGTGGCGGATAGGAGAACATCCCGGTTTGGAACGTGCTCGGGGTGAGGTCGGGCCCGGCCATCTGTACACCGATGGCGAGCATGTCGAGTTGCTCGTAGATCACGTTCACGAAGAACGCCGGTCCCTGGCCTCCACATATCGAAGGGTCCTCGGAGCAGCCCACTTCGTAGGCCTCGTACCCCAAGGTCTGGGTGTAGGGCACCGACGCCTCGTTGGGGCTGATGCCGAATGCGTGCTCGTAGAACTGCTGGTTGTAGAGCTGGCCCACGTAGTCCTGGTCGATGAGGGCGGCGCCGATCTCGATGAACTCGGGGAAGTAGTCCTGCTGCGCCGCCTCACCGGACAGGTAGACGGGGAAGATGGGGTCGCACCCGCAGATGATCGTGGTGTACCCGCCCGCTTTGAGCTGGGCCACCAGGTTGGCCGCCTGCTGGGACTCGGTGCCGAGGTCCAACGTGTACTCGAACTGGGTGTCGTCGCACCCGTGGGCGTCCATGATGCCGGAGAAGACCTGGGCCGAGACCTGGTACAGCTCGTTCTCGGGGGCGATACCGGCGAACTTGCGGGGCTGGTTCTGCAGGCTCCCGCCGGCATAGGTGGCGTTGCCTCCGCACAGCTTGTCCACGGCGTAGTAGCCGATGTCCGTGGCCAGGTCCGTCCCGTCGGTGGCCACCGACCAGTCGTACGGGGCGTGCTGCTCGTGCCAGCTGGCCGGCATGTAGGGGTCGCCGAAGCCCATGATCCCGTCCTGCCACAGGGCGGTGGCATAGGGCTCGGACTCGGCGGTGATGTCGGCGAAGGCGTCGAGGGACTGAGCCGTGGCCGCGTCGGCCTCGGCTTCTGCCTGGCCGTATCCCTGCAGCTCGTTGGAGAGCGAGCCCTGGCCGTTGAAGGTGACGATCTTGAGCTTGCGCCCGTAGAACTGGAAGTGGGTGTTGAAGTACTCGACCAGCGCGTTCAGGGTCCGCACGTTGTCGGCGTTGGTGTCCTGCAGTGAGGCGCCGGCCAGCTGGGCCAACGTCTGCTGGAAGCTCTGGTCACTGGTGAGCCGGGCGGTGACGGTGATGGTGTCGCTCGACACCCC
>JASHUM010000135.1 GCA_030040015.1 Acidimicrobiales bacterium | reverse complement strand
GCGGTGGCGACCTCTTCGTCGGTGTTCCCGGTGACGATCATGGCCGGGTACGAGACCTGGAAGCCCTGCCGGCTCTTCCCGGCCCGAGCCAGCCCACGTTCGAGCGCCGGCATGGTCACCTCGCGCATGTAGCGGGCGGTGGTGAAGCCGTGAGCCAGCAAGCCGTCGGCGACGTCGCCGGCGACCTCGGTCATCTTCTCGCCCACGGCGGCGAGGAACACCTTGGGGGACCCGTACGGATTCGGGCCGGCGTTGAAGAACGGCGGCATCAGGATGTGGGTGTAGAAGTCCCCGCGGAAGGCGAGCTTCGTCCCCTCGTGCCACGACGCCCAGATGGCGCGCATGGCGGCGATGAACTCGCGCATGCGCGGCGCCGGGTTGGACCACGGCATCGAGAAGCGTTTCTCGATGTGGGGCTTGATCTGCGACCCCAGACCGAGAAGGAACCGGCCCTTGGAGAACGTCTGCAGGTCGTTGGCCACCATGGCCATGGTCATCGGGTTGCGGGCGAAGGCCACGGCGATCCCCGTGCCCAGCTCGATCCTCTCGGTGTGCTCGGCCGCCAGGGTGAGCGCCACGAAGGGGTCGTGGCTGGTCTCGGCGCACCACAGCCCGTCGAAGCCGTCTTCCTCGACCCGCCGGGCCGTCTCGGCGGCGTCGGCGGCGTCGAACCCGAGGCCTCCGTCGACCTGCATGGCGGCGCAGGCTAGGCACCAGCGGCATCGGCCGCCACCTCAAGGAGCCCGCCCGAGCTGTCGACAACTCCCTGGTGACCGACCATGCCCCGGTGGCGGGCCCCCGAGCCGCCGGCCCGCCGGCATCGGGGACGGACCAGGCCCGGGAGGAGTGGCTGCGGAGGCTCCTGGCCCGCTTCGAAGCGGGCGCGCTCTCTGCTTCGGAGTACACCGAGCGGGTGCGACGGCTGGAGCGCACCATGAGCCTGGAGGAGATGGCCGAGCTTGCTGAGGCGGCGCCGCGTCCCGATCCCGGCCTCGACCCCGTCGACATGATGCTGCTGGCCCGCTCGACCGGGAAGCTCGCTCCCGAGGGCCAGCGGCGGCCCCGCTACCTGTGGGCGGTGCTGGTCCTGATCTTCTTCGGGGCGTTGCTGGTGGTGGGGTTGTGGCTCGCCGGCCACGCCAAGGCGCTGCACAATTCGGGGACCACCGGCATGCGCGCTCAGTTGGAGATGTCCGTCTCCCCGCCACCCTCGCTTCTTTCGTCGCGCAGGTAGCGCTCGAGCTCGGCGGCGAGCTCGTCACCGGTGGGGATCTGGCCCACGTCGAGCGGATTGCCTTCGGCTGCGTCGACGTTCCGCTCCAGCTGACGGACCAGCTGGCTGTGCTCGGCGCTCTTGGCGATGAGCTCGTCGACCTGGCGACGTGCCGCGTCTGCAGCGGTGTGGAGCTCGATGGAGTCGACCGACAGCCCGGCGATCGCCGCCAGACCGTCGAGAAGGGCGGCGCTGGCGGCGGGGAAGGTCATGCCCGATACGTAGTGGGGGACGCGGGCCCACAACCCCACGGCGGTGATGCCGGCGTCGCCGAAGGCGAGCTCGAGGGCGCCCCACACGCCAGAAGGCACGTCGATCTCCCCCTGGACGATGCCGATGCGCGGGACGAGCTCGGCCGACGCAGGCGGCGCAGTGGCGGCCAGGCGGATGGGACGGGTGTGCGGGGCCGGCGCCGGGAACGCTCCCAGGCCCACCGCCATTCGCACCCCGAGACGGCCCGACAGTTCGACGACGTCGCTGACGAACTGGCGCCAGCGGAAGTCGGGCTCGGGACCCACCAGGTAGCAGACGTCCGCCCCGGCCCGGTCGGTGCCGAGGCGGAGCTGGATGGTGGGCCAGGTGAGGCCCTCGTTGACCCCATGGGCGATGTGGGCCACGGGCCGCCGGGCGCGCTGGTCGATGAGCGCCTCGCCGTCGAAGGTGGCGACCAGCTCGGTGGGCTCGGCTGAGAGGAGGGACGAGATGGCACCGTCGGCTCCGAGCCCGGCGTCCACCCATCCCTCGAGAGCGACCACGAGGACCGGGCGCTCGGGTTGGCGGCCTCCGTGCCGCTCGTAGAGGCTCATCGCCGGCCCGCCGCCCCGGCCGGGCGCACTCTCACGACGACTCCAACGTGGAGAGTGCGGCCTCGGCCAGGGTCACGACGCTGTGCGCGAAGCCGTCGACGCTGGAACGGTCGCCGGCAGCCGCACCTCCGACGTAGCGGGCGTACACCCCCTGGAGGATGCAGGCCAACTTCCAGTAGCCGAAGGCGACGTAGAAATCGAGACGAGAGAGGTCGCGCCCCGAGCGCACTGCGTACCACTCGCGCATCTGGGCCCGCGACGGGAACCCGGGCAGGGTGGTGGGGGTCACCCCGATCAGCGCCGCCACGTCGCCGGGCTCGGTCCAATAGACCATGAGCAGCCCCATGTCGGCCAGGGGATCACCCAGGGTGCAGATCTCCCAATCGAGCACGGCTCGCACCGTGCCGTCATCGGCCAGCACGGTGTTGTCGAGACGGAAGTCGCCGTGGACGATGGCGGTGCCTTCTTGGGGGGGGACGTCGGCGGCGAGCCGGTCGTGCACGGCGCTCACCACCGAGGTCGTGTCGGGCCCGTCCGTCTCGACTCGGGAGTTGCGGAACTGCTCGTACCACCGCCGCAGCTGCCGCTCGATGTAGCTGTCGCGCTTGGCGAAGTCTCCGAGGCCGACGGCGTCGACGTCGACGGCGTGTAGGGCGCCCAGCGTCTCCACCAGCGAGCGACCGGCTCGCTCCCGGGCCGCCACGTCCAAGACGGCCGCGGCCGCAGACGCGTCGCGCAGGATGTGCCCGTCCACGAATTCCATGACGTAGAAGGGTGCACCGTTGACGTCGGAGTCCTGGCACAGGCCGAGCGTCCCCGGAACCGGGACGGCGGTGGGGACCAGAGCCGAGATGACCCGGTACTCCCTCGTCATGTCGTGGGCGGTGGGGAGCACGTGGCTGAGCGGTGGACGCCGCAAGGCGTAACGGATGCCGGCCGCGTCGGTCACCTGATAGGTGAGGTTGGACCGGCCCCCGGCGATGAGCGAGAACTCGAGTGGAAGGCGCGCCGTCGGAACGTGCCCGGAGAACCAGGCCTCGACGCGCTCGACGTCGATGCCTTCGATCGCCGGCTTCTCGGGGTGGTCGTCGAGCTCAGGACCACCGTCGGTCGTGCCCGCCACAGCTTGGACCCTATCGCCCGCCCGGTAGCCTCTCCATCGTGATCGAGGTCACCGACGCCACCTTCGAGCAGGACGTGCTCGAACGCTCCGACCGGGTCCCGGTCGTGGTCGACCTGTGGGCCCCGTGGTGCGGGCCGTGCCGGACACTCGGACCGATCTTGGAGAGGGTGGTGGGCGCGACCGACGGGGCTGTCGAGCTGGTCAAGGTCAACGTCGACGAGAACCCTCGCGTGGCGGCGACCTTCCAGGTGCAGTCGATCCCAGCCGTGTACGCCCTGCGCGACCGCAAGGTGGTGGACGCCTTCATCGGCGCGTTGCCAGAGGCACAGGTGGACGAATTCGTGGCGCGCCTCGCCCCCGCCCCGTCCGAGGCGGACGAGCTGGTGTCGGCCGGGGACGAGGCCTCGCTGCGCCGCGCCCTCGAGCTCGAGCCGGACCATCCGGACGCTGTCGTGGGGCTCGCCCGCCTTCTCGTCGAAAAGGGGGAGTCAGCCGAAGCCCTCGAGCTCCTGGCCCGCATCCCCGAGACCGCCGAGGCCCGCCAAGTGGCGGCCGAAGCCCGCCTCGCCGACCGCAGGGTCGCTGTTCCCGCCGACGGCGTCGACCGGCTCCTCGACGACCTGCTGCCCCGGGTGAAGGACGACGAGCAGGCCCGTCAGGAGTTCCTCGACCTGCTCGAGACGTTGCCCGTCGACGACCCCCGGACCGGCACCTACCGCAAGGCCCTCGCCTCGCGGCTCTTCTAGGGTCGCCGCCATGCGGCTGGTCCTCGGAGGACGCGCCTACGACCTCCGCACCCGGGTCCTGGTCATGGGGATCCTCAACCGGACACCGGACTCCTTCTACGACCGGGGCGCCACGTTCGACCTGGACACGCTGGTGCGCCGGGGCGAAGCGCTCGCGGCCGAAGGGGCCGACATCCTCGACGTCGGCGGGGTGAAGGCCGGCCCCGGGCCCGAGGTCACCGAGGACGAGGAGCTCGACCGGGTCGTCCCCGCCATCGAAGCCCTGTCGACGCGCGTCGAGGTGCCGATCTCCGTCGACACGTTCCGGGCGTCGGTGGCCCGCGCCAGCTACTCGGCCGGCGCCGTCATGGGCAACGACATCAGCGGCTTCGCCGACCCCGGCTACCTGCCGGCGGCGGCATCAGCCGGAGCAGCGGTGGTGGCCACCCACATCCGCCTGGCACCGCGCCTTCCGGATCCCGACCCGCACTACGACGACGTCGCCGCCGAGGTGGAGGGGTTCTTGAAGGAGCGGGCTTCCCAGGCACGCGCCGCCGGCGTGCCCGCCGACAAGGTGGTCCTCGATGCCGGGCTCGACCTCGGCAAGACGGCCGAGCAGTCCTTGGAGTTGTTGCGCGCCTCGGCCCGGCTCGCCGGACTCGGCTATCCCTTGCTCCTCTCCGCGTCCAACAAGACGTTCCTCGGCAAGGTGCTCGGGCTCGAGATCGACCAACGAGAGGACGCCTCGGTCTCCGCGTTGGCGATGGGCGTCGCCCTTGGATGCCGGATCGTCCGGGTCCACGACGTCGCCGCCGCCCGCCAGGCGTGCAACGTCCTGTCCGCCATCCTCGACGCCGCCTGATCGATGGCCGACGCCGCCCCGGCTCCCGCCTACTTGGTCCGGGGCGACGAGCCCACCCTGGTGAGCCAGGCGGTCACCGCCGTCGTGGCCGAGATCCTGGGCGGGCGCGACCCGACCAGCGCCGTCGAGGAGCACGGGGCCGGGGGTCAGGACATCGACGTCGACGGGGTGGTCGACGCCCTCACCACCCCGCCCTTCCTCGTCGACCGCCGGGTGGTGGTGGTGCGTGACGCCGGCCGCCTCCTCGCTGCCGACGCAACTCGGATCTCCGCCTGGCTCGGTGCACCGGTCGACGGAGTGGTGCTGGTGCTGTCGGCCGGCGGTGGCACCGTGCCCGCTGCCCTCTCCGGCGCGGTGCAGAAGAAGGGAACGGTGGTCGACACCGATCCCGGACGAGGCCGGGCCCGTTCCCAGTGGGTGGCCGAGCAGGTGAGGGCGGCGCCCGTGCGCCTCGACGCCCGGGCCACGGCGGCCCTGGGCGAGCACCTGGGGCAGGACCTGGGAAGGCTCCGCAGCCTTCTCGATTCCCTGGCGGCCGCCTATGGCGAAGGGGCGGCCGTAGACGAAGAGCGGCTGGCCCCTTTCCTCGGGGAGGCGGGCTCGGTGGCGCCGTGGGACCTGACCGATGCCATCGACGCCGGCGACGCCCCAGGGGCGCTCGACGCGCTCACCCGGTTGCTGGGCCCTGGCGCCGTGCACCCCTTGGCGGTGATGGGCATCCTCCACCGCCACGCACAGGCCATGCTCCGCCTCGACGGCGCGTCGGTGACCACGCCCGAGGAGGCTGCGACGCTGCTGGGGTCCCGATCGGTCTTCCCCGCCAAAAAGGCGCTGGAGCAAGGCCGACGGCTGGGGCCGGCACGCATCGGGCGGGCCGTGACGTTGTTGGCCGACGCAGATCTCGACCTGCGGGGGCGCACCGGACTCGACGACCGCACCGTTCTCGAGGTGCTGGTGGCGCGCCTGGCACGCCTGTCCGCAAGTGGTGACCCAGGTGCTCGCCGTCCGGCCAGAGCCGGAGCGGGCCGCCGCTGACGCTCGAGCGCCGGGCGGTCCTGTCAGCCGGGCAGCGGGTCGACGGCCTGCTGCCCGTCGTCGGACACCTGGTCGCTCCAACGGGTGCCGTCCCAGTAGCGCTGTTGGTGACGGCCGCTCGGATCCGCGTACCAGCCGAAAGGCGGCAGGTCGTGGCGTTCGGAGCTCGGGTAGGCCGACGGGTAGCGCGGAGGGCCTCCGGCGGGTTCGGGCGCGGCTGCGGGCCCGGGCGCAGCCTCCGGGGGTGGGCTTGCCCCGGAAGGAGGGGCAGGAGGGGGAGGCGGCGCGCCGTACGAGGGTGGGGTGCCGGAGCCGGGAGAGCCGTATGGCGGTCCGCCCGCCGGGGGGGTAGCCGCCGTAGGGGGTGGGGCGCCCGTCCGGGGGCCCTTGGCGTTCGGCTGCGACCAGCTTGGGCCTGGTCGCAGCGAGGTACACGATGTCGACGACGAGCGAGACCACGAACAAGATGGTGAGGAAGGCCAGTACCAACGAGACGACCAGGAGCACGACCCATCTGGTCTTGTTGGAGCCCGCCCGCTCGAATTGCCAAGCGGGCCGGCGACTGGTGTCGACCAAGGTCACCACGGTGAACACCAGCACGACCAGGGCGATGATCAGCTC
>JASHUM010000134.1 GCA_030040015.1 Acidimicrobiales bacterium | reverse complement strand
AGGGCATCGATCTGGCCGGTTCCTACGCCTACAGCGACTCCTACACCGACGTCCCCATGCTCGAGGCGGTGGGGCACCCGGTGGCTGTCAATCCTGACCGCGTGCTCAACAGACTGGCGCGCGACCGCGGATGGGAGGTGCGCCAATTCAGCCGTCCCGTGCGCTTACGCGACCGGGTGCCCGTCCCCAATTTGCCCACGGCAGCCGCGGTGGGCGGGGTGGCCCTGGCTGCCACGGGCGCGGCGGTACTCGCCTGGCGCCTGGGGCGCCAGCGAGGAGGTTGAAAGCCAGGGGTCGTTGCGAGCGGCGCCGAGGCGCCTGGGCTCAAGCGGCGCGCAGGCGGCGGGCGGCGACCAGACCGAGGCTGACGAGTATGGCGAGGATGATCAGCTTCTTCACGGCGCCGCATGCTATCGGCCGGCCGCCTGCCGTGCTCGGGGTGGCCCGGGGCCGGGGCTCAGACGGTGAGCAGGTCGCGGGCGCCGGTGTCGGAGGAGGGGTGGCGCAGCTTGGACATGGCCCGGGCCTCGATCTGACGGATCCGCTCCCGGGTCAGGTTGAAGTGCTCGCCCACCTCCTCCAAGGTCCGGGGCTCACCACGGTCCAAGCCGAAGCGCAGCCGCAGGATCTCGCGCTCGCGCTCGTCGAGCGGAGAGAGCAGGCGGTTGATCTCGTCGGGCAGGAGCGAGGTGGCCGCCACCTCGAAGGGTGACTCCGCAGAGCGGTCCTCGACCACGTCCCCGAGCTCGGCGTCCCCGTCCTCGCGTAGCGGCTCGGACAACGACAGTGGCTCGGCCCGGAAGCGCAGCGCCTCGATCAGCTTGTCCTCGGGCATCTCCACCTCGGCCCCGAGCTCGGCCAGGGTGGCAGGGCGACCCAGCTTGAGCTCGAGGCGCGCTTGTGCCTTCTGGACGCGGGCCAGGGTGTCGCCGGCGTGCACCGGGAGGCGGATGGTACGCCCGGTGTTGGCGATGCCTCGGGTGATGGCCTGGCGGATCCACCATGTGGCGTAGGTGGAGAACTTGAAGCCCTTGCGCCAGTCGAACTTCTCCACCGCGTGCATGAGACCGAGGTTCCCCTCCTGGATGAGGTCCAAGAGGGGAAGGCCCGATGCCTGGTACTTCTTGGCGATCGAGACGACCAGGCGCAGGTTGGACTGCACGAAGGTCTGCTGTGCCTGCTCGCCGGTCTGGACCTTGCGCTTGAGCTCCCGGCGCTTGGCCGGGGTCAGGTCCTTCGAGGACCGGGTGATGTCGATCTCGGCGTCACGACCCGATTCGATCGTCTGAGCCAGGCGAACCTCGTCATCCTTGGTGAGCAGCGGGTACTGGCCGATGTCGGTCAGGTACAGCCGGACGAGGTCTTCCTCGTCGCGCTCGACGCGCTCCTTCGCCAACGTCTACCAACCCTTCGCTGGGCCGACGGCGAGCCGTTCGGCCGCCACGCGCCTTTGTCTCTCCTGCGGTTTTCGTACGCCTGGGCCACCCGCGAGGCCCGCTTCCGGGCGTGCGCACGACCGCCCTGTGGATATCACTCTACCGGGAGCGTCAAGCCCTCCATTCCCTGTGGACAGGGCCTTCGACGCGCGCCGTCAGTGCCCGCCGCAGCGACGGCACCGGGGAGAACGCCCTGGTGGCCGGGAAATCACGGGCCGGGTCACGTTGGCCACGGGACCAGGCCCGGGCCTGCGCCGGCCAGTCGCTCCTCGATCGACCCCGACCACACCGCCCCGACGCGCCCTGCCTCGCGCAACAGCTCCTCGAGGAGCTCCTCGATCTCCGTCCATGCCTCCACCTCGTCGCGCAGCGCCAGGCGCAGCGTCCGCGCCAGCGGTCCGTCGGACGCGGGCCGGGCACCGCGAAGATGCCGCCGATAGGTCGTCACGAGACGTGGCAACACCACCCTGGCCAGCAAGCCCGCCACCTGAGTCGCGTCGTTGGCGTCCTCGACGGCGGACATCAGCTCGGTCACGGCAGGTGAAGGGCTCACGACGAGCGATGCCGGGTCCAGGCCGTGAATCCGAGGCAGGTGCTCGGCGAAGAGCGAGGAGTGCCAGGCGTGGTGCCGGCTGTGGGTGTCGAGAAGCACGGGAAGCTCCGGCGACGCCCCTCCTCGGGCAGCGACGGTGCCGAGCACCTCGAACAGCCGCCGCTCCAGCCACACGTAGGCGCCGACGAGGCGAGCCGTCGAGTTCAGGTCGGACAAGGTCTCGCCTCGACGTGGGAATGGTCCCGGTACCGGTTGGTGATGGGCATGCGCCGGTCCTTTCCGAAGGCCTTGGCAGAGATCCGGATCCCAGGCGGGCTCTGGCGCCGCTTGTACTCGGCCACGTCCACGAGCCGGGCGACCCGCTCCACCAGGTCGGGCGGGTACCCCTGGTCCACCACGTCGGCGACGGGAAGATCGAGATTGACCAACGCCTCGAGCACGGGGTCGAGCACGTCGTAGGGCGGCAGGCTCTGGTCGTCGCGCTGGTCTGGGCGCAGCTCGGCCGACGGTGGTTTCTCGAGCACCGATCGGGGGACGAGCTCGAACCCGGCCACGGCGTTGCGGTAGCGGCACAGCCGGTACACAAGGGTCTTGGGCACGTCCTTGATGACGGCGAAGCCCCCGGCCGAGTCCCCGTACAAGGTGGAGTACCCCGTCGCCAGCTCGCTCTTGTTGCCGGTGGTGAGGACGATCCACCCCTGGGCGTTCGACACGGCCATGAGCAGCACGCCTCGAATGCGCGACTGCAGGTTCTCGTCGGTGAGGCCGGGCAGGCCGCCCTCCATGGAGCTCGAGATCAGCTCGAGCAGCGCCCGGTGGGCCGGCTCGATGGGCACCACCCGCAAGTCGATGCCGAGCGCCTCGGCCAGAGCGGTTGCGTCGGTGCGCGAGCCCTCGCTCGAGTAGCGCGACGGCATGGAGAGCCCGTGCACGTGCTCGGCCCCGAGCGCGTCGGTGGCAATGGCGGCCACCAGTGACGAGTCGACGCCGCCGGAGAGACCGATCACCGCGTCGGAGAACCCGTTCTTGGTCAAGTAGTCGCGCGTGCCGAGGACGAGGGCCTCGTAGACCTCGGCCTCCTCGGACAGAGGCTCCGGGACGGGTTCGGGCGGGCGAGACAGGCGTTCGGGACGCGCCGCCGTGACGGGCAGCGCGTACAGGCTGGGCGCGCCCGGCTCGAGCTCGAGGTCGGTCACCACCAACGCCTCTCGGAACTGGGGCCCGGCGGCGAGCAGCTCGCCCGAGCGGTCGATGACCATGGAGCCGCCGTCGAAGACGAGCTCGTCCTGCCCGCCCACCTGGTTGACGTAGGCGATGGCGCAGCCGGACTCGGCCACCCGGGTGCGCAGCAAGTCGCGACGCTCTCCCAGTCGTCCCACCGAGAACGGCGAGGCGTTGACGTTCACGACCAACCGTGCTCCACCTCGACCAAGGGGTACGACCGGACCGTCAGGGAACCACAGGTCCTCGCAGACGGAGACGCCGACGGGCACGCCACCGATCACGAACAGCTCCAGCGGCCCGGATCCGGGAGCGAACCAGCGGTCTTCGTCGAACACGCCGTAGTTGGGCAGCAGGCGCTTGTGGTACGTGGCGACCACGCCGCCACCCGCGCACAGCGCCACGGCGTTGCGCAACCGGCGCGGAGCGCCCCGTACGGCCGCCTCGCGAGACTGAGCCCCGGCGCCCGAAGCGGATGCCGCCGCCCGGCCCAGGTCGTCGGCGCCCACCACGTCCACGAAGCCGACCATGGCGACACACGACGACGTGGCCGCAGCGACTCGGCTCACCGCCGCCAGGTTGTCCGCCAGGAAGGCCGGCTTGAGCAGGAGGTCCTCGGGTGGGTAGCCGGTGATGGCCAGCTCGGGGAAGGCCACCAGGTCGGCCCCCTCCTCCTCGGCCCGGGCCAGTCCGGCGAGCACATGCTCGGCGTTGCCTGCGACGTCCCCCACCACGGTGTCGAGCTGGCACATCGCCACGCGCAGGCACGTCATCCTCGCAGCGTAACGGGGCCGGTCACGGCGTCATGGCCCGGACGGCCGCACTGGCATGCTGCGGGAGTGGATGACGTCCACGTTCTCGAGTCCGCCGCCGAGCGGTCGGCCTCCCCTGAGACGGTCCTGCCCATGGTGCGCCGCCTGCAGGAGAGCCGCCCCGACGTGCTCGACCGCCTCGTCGACGGACCGCGGCTGAGCGCACTGGGTCGCGCCTTGTTGGCCGTCCTCGAGGCGAGCAACGTCCTCGGCCGACTGTGCCTGAGCGACCCCAGGGCCCTGGAGGTGCTCGACCGCCTCGACGAAGCGCCGGCGGTGCGCAGCGACGACCCCGACGCGCTGGCGGGAACGGCCCGCCTGGCCGAGCTGCACATCGCGGGGCGCGATCTGCTCGGCCTCGACGGGATGGAGGAAACGGGCGCCGCACTGGCGGCCCTGGCCGCGGCTGTGCTCGAAGCTGCCGTCGAATCGGCGGCCAGCCCGGCGGGCCTGTCTGTGATCGGCATGGGCAAGCTGGGTGGCGGCGAGCTCAACTACGCCAGCGACGTGGACGTGCTCTTCGTGTCGGCCGAGGCCGACGCCGCGCTCGATGCCCTCGCTGTCATGGAGCTGGCGCGCACCTGCTTCCGCGTGGACGCCGACTTACGGCCCGAAGGACGAGCCGGTCCCCTGACGCGCAGCCTCGACTCGTATCGCAACTACTGGCGGCGGTGGGCTTCCCCTTGGGAATTCCAGGCCTTGCTCAAGGCGCGTCCCGTCGCCGGCAACCCGACCGTGGGGGAGGCGTTCGCCGACGCCGCTGCTGACGTGGTCTGGGGGAGGACGTGGTCGGCCGACGAACTGGCCGAGGTGCGGGCCATGAAGGCCCGCAGCGAGGAGCTGGTGGCCAGGCGCGGCTTGACCGGCCGGGAGCTGAAGCGAGGACCGGGCGGGATCCGCGACGTGGAGTTCGCCGTACAGCTCCTCCAGCTCGTCCACGGCCGCGCCGACCCTGCCATCCGCAGCCCCTCCACTCTCGGGGCCCTTCGGGAGCTCGGCGAGGCCGGATACGTGTCGATCGACGACGCCGCCACCCTGGCCGACCACTACCGGTTCCTGCGCACGGTGGAGCACCGCCTCCAGCTGGTCGAGCACGAGCAGACCCACGCCCTGGCGCCCACCCCGGCGGGGCGGCGCCGCATCGCCCGGCTGCTCGGGTTCCAGGACACGGCCGGGGCGAGCGCCGTCGAGCGCTTCGACGACGACCTGCGCCGACGTTTGGCCGAGGTGCGCGCCATCCACGAGCGGCTGTTCTTCCGCCCTCTGCTCGAGGCCTTTGCCGGAACGCCCACCATGGCCCCCGAGGCGCTCGAGCGCCGCCTCTCCGCCTTCGGCTTCGCCGACGCCAAGCGAACAGCGGCAGCGGTGGAGGAGCTCGCCGGCGGGCTCACCCGCAGCTCCCGGCTCATGGGACAGTTGCTGCCGCTCCTGCTCGACTGGCTGTCGGTGTCGCCCGATCCAGACCTGGGGTTGCTCGGACTTCGCCACCTCGTCGTCCGCTCGCACCACCGCGTCCAGATGCTCTCCACCTTCCGAGAGTCTCCCGAAGCGGCGCGACGGCTGTGCCTCCTTCTCGGATCGAGTCGCTCGCTGGCCGAGGCACTCGTGCGCAACCCCGAGTTGATCTCCGTCCTCGACGACGACGAAGCGTTGGCGTCCCAGCCTCGTGCGCACCTGGTGGCGGACGCCGAGCTGCGTATGGAACGCGCCGAGGACGACGACGGGCGCCGGGACCAACTTCGACGGCTGCGCCAGGACCAGTTCACCCGCATCGCGGCGCGCGACCTGTTGGACCTCGACGACGTGGGCACGGTGGGTGCCAACCTGACGGCGACAGCCGAGGCGCTGCTGGAGGCGGCCCTCGAGGACGTCTGTTCCAGGTCGAAGACGACGAAGGGTTTCTGCGTCGTCGGCGTGGGCCGGTTCGGCGGTGCCGAGCTCGCCTACGGCAGCGACTTGGACGTGCTGTTCGTCCACGGCGACGACAACGGCGGCGGATGGTCGCCGGCCGAGCCGCTCGTACGCCTCGTGCACGGGGACAGTCCCGCCACCCGCGTCTATGCCCTCGATCTCGGCCTGCGACCCGAAGGTGGACAGGGCCCCCTGGCCCGTCCCGTCGCCGGATACCGGCGCTACTTCGAACGGTGGGCCCAGACCTGGGAGCGCCAGGCGCTGCTGCGAGCCCGGGTGGTGGCCGGTGACCGGACCCTGGGAGCAAGGTTCATGGAGGAGGCCCGACGTTTCGTCTGGCGTGCGCCGCTCGACGACGGCGACGTGGCCGAGATCCGCCGTCTCAAGGCCAGGATGGAGCGCGAGCGGATCCCCGCCGGAGAGGACCCGGAGTTCCACCTGAAGTTGGGACGCGGCTCGCTGTCCGACGTCGAGTGGACCGTGCAGCTCCTGCAGCTCCGGCACGACGTGCCTGGGACCTCCACGCTCGGAGCGCTCGAGGCGCTCGTCGCCGCCGGCCATCTCACCTCTGAGGACGCCGGCGCACTGGGTGCCAGCTACCGGTTCCTCGAGCACACGCGGAACCGCTGGCACCTGGTGGGCGCCTTGGCCGGGGGGGCCCAGAAGGGCGACTCCCTGCCCACCCGAGCCCACGAGCTCTCGCGTCTGGCCCGGAGCCTGTCGACCACCCCGGCGGCGTTGCGTGAGGAATACCGGCGCGTCACGCGTCGAGCCCGCCTGGTGACCGAAAGGGTCTTCTACGGCATCGACCGGCGCTGACAGGTGAGGGCCCGTGCCATCGCGCAAGTAGCCTGGTGAGGGTGGGACGCGGGGGCAGGGAGTGACGACTCCCACCGACGATTCGCTGTCACTCGTGCATTCGTCACACGAGCTGGTCGAGACCGTGCTCGGTGTCATGCCCGACGCCGCCGTCGTCGTCGACGAATCCGGGCGCGTGGTGGCGAACAACGCGCTGGCCGACCTTTGCTTCGGGTACCCGGCCGGGACAATGCTCGGCATCCAGGTCGAGTCGCTGGTGCCGGCACGGCTCCGGGCCCGGCACGTCGGGCACCGACGTACCTACACCGAGCGATCCTCGAAGCGGCCCATGGGGGCCGGCCTGGGCCTGTGGGCGGTTCGCCGCGACGGAGGGGAGTTCCCCGTCGACATCAGCCTCACCCCGCTCGAGGTCGGCGGGCGGCACCTGACCATGGCGGCCGTGCGGGACATGACGCTGCAGCGAGCCGGTTGGGAGGCCGAGGCCCGTCTGGCCGCCATCGTCGCCTCCACGGACGACGCCATGTTGTCGATGGACCTGGGCGGGGCGGTCATGAGCTGGAACCTGGGGGCGGAGCGCCTCTTCGGCTTCACCACCGACGAGATGGTGGGGAGGTCGTTCTGGCGTCTCGTCCCACCCGAGTTGCGCACCCAGGTGGAGGAACGCATGGCCCGGCTGCGCAGCGGGATGCGCGTCCCCACCCACGACACCCGCCGGGTGCGAAGCGATGGCAGCCACGTCGACGTGGCCGAGTCCATGTCCCTGGTGAGCGAGGTGAACGGTGAGCCGGTGGGGTTCGCCGCCGTGCTGCGCGACATCACCGAGCGAAAATCCTCGGAGCACGAGCTGCGCCACCTGCTCATCGAGACCCAGCGCCGGGAGCGGTGGCTGACGGCCATGTCCGAAGTCCGCTTGGCCTTGTTCTCAGCCGCGCCCAGCGAGCAGTGGCTCGACCTCATCACGCGTCGGGTGGCCGAGCTCATCGACGCCGATGGGGTCATGGTCGTCCTGCCCACCGACGACCCGGCCGAGTTGACCGTGGCCGCGATCCGGGGCGAGTCGTTGCTCGGTGTGGGCGACCACCTCCCGGTCGGGAGGACGCTGGCCGGGCGCGTCTTTCGCGACGGCATGTCGGTGGTGAGCAGCGACCTGCGGAACGACTCCCCCTCACCACCCGAGCTGCTCACCGAGGTGACCATCGGTCCCATCGTGCTGGCTCCCATGACGAGCTCGACCGGGCCCACCGGCGTGTTGCTCGTGACCCGCAAGCCAGGCCGCGATCCCTTCGTGGGCGAGGACGTCCGCCTGGTGGAGAGCTTCGCCCAACAGGCCGGCCTGGGGATGGAGCTGGCCCGGGCCCAGGAGGAGCGGGCGCAGTTCGCCCTGGTGACCGACCGGGAGCGGATCGCCCGGGACCTCCACGACCACGTGATCCAGCGCCTCTTCGCCGTGGGCATGACGCTGCAGGCGGCGGCCAACTCGGTATCGGACCCCCAGGCGCTGAAGCGACTGGAGAACTCGGTGGAGGAACTGGACGCCACCATCCGAGATGTGCGGGGCACGATCTTCTCCCTGGAGCTGCGGGCCACCGAGCACGTGGAGACGAGCGCCCGGTCCCGCATCCTCGACGTGGCCAGCATGGTCGCACCGGCGCTCGGCTTTCAGCCCCGACTCCACTTCGAGGGTCCGGTGGACACCCGGGTGCCGGAGTCGGTCGTGCCCGACGTCCTGGCCGTCGTGCGCGAGGCCCTCTCCAACACGGCCCGTCACGCCGAGGCCAGCACGGTCCAGGTGCGGGTAGCGGTCGGCGAAAGCGACCTGGTCATCGAGGTGACCGACGACGGACGGGGAGCGCAGAAGCGGACACGCTCGAGCGGGATCAGCAACCTGCGAGCCCGGGCCGAGGGGCGAGGTGGGTCCATGGAGCTCGGCCCAGGACCGAGGGGGCGAGGCACCCAGCTGTCGTGGCGGGTCCCGCTCCCGGCCTGACCCGTCACTGCGGCCCGAGGGCGGCCACCACCTCGCCGGCGGCGCGCTCACCCGACTCCACCGCGCCTTCCATATAGGAGGGCCATCGCGTCGCCGTCTCGGTGCCGGCCCAGTGAACGGCCCCGGTGGGGCGGCGGATCACCGGGCCGAACTTGGTCCAGGCTCCGGGCGGAGGATTGGCCCCGTAACAGCCCCGGGTCCACTCCTCGGCCGACCAGTCCCTCTCGTGCCAGGCGGTCAACGAAGCAGCCTCGGGACCGAAGGCGCGTTCCAGGCACGCCACCAACGCGGCGCGCCGCTCCGGAGCACCCCGTCGGCGCATCTCCACGGCGTGACCGGCCTCGACGAAGCACAGGAGCACTCCGGGGGAGCCCGGGGGAGGCGTGTTGTCGAAGGTGGCTCCGAGCGGCCCGACGTCAGAGGCGAACTGGCCGGAGAGGCCGCGGTCGCGCCACCAGGGCCGGTCGTAGACGGCCATGCACTTCACCACGTTGCCTTGCGGTTGGCGGGCCAGGAGCTGCTGGCGATCGACCGGGAGCCCGGGCTCGAAGTCGATGCGAGCCACGAGCGCCGGAGGGGCGGTCACGACGGCCCTCCGCGCCCTCACGATGCGTTCGCCCGCGGACAGCTCGACGCCGCTGTCGGACCAGGCGATGCGCCGGACCGGGCAACTCGTCTCCACCCTCTCGCCCAGCTTCCCGGCCAGCTCCTGGCACATGCGCTGGGAACCACCGACCACCCGCTCGTGCTGGGCGCCGCCCCGGGTCCGTGTGAGGGCGTTGAAGCCACCACAGGCGTGCACGTAGTGCAGCACGTGCAGGGCGGACACGTCCTCGGGGTCGCATGCGAAAACGGTCTGGACGAACAGGCGCAACGTGGTGCGGCCCAAGGGTGTCGCAGCCAGGCGACGGAGGTAGCTGGCCGCCGTCTGGCTGTCCCACTCCGCGGCCCGGGGCGCCGTCCACGGGGCGTCGGGAGGGACGGTGCGCGCCGCCCGGCTCAAACGGGCGATGGCCTGGCCCACGTCGGCGAGGCCTACCGGGCTCAGCCGGGGAACTCGCCGGTAGGAGTACAACCGCTCCCGGAATTCGAAGAGGTGTCGACCCTCGTCGTAGGTGGGGAACGTCGACAGGCCGAGCTCGGTGAGCAGCGCGTACACCCGGTCCTGGCCGGGCCCGACGAATTGGCCGCCCATCTCGACCACGTCGCTGTCGGACACGGCGACGTTCAGGAGCCTGCCCCCGACCCGGTCCCTGGCTTCGAGCACGCGAGCAGCGATGCCCGCCTGGGTGAGCCGCCAGGCGGCCACCAAACCGGCCAGCCCGGCGCCCACCACCACGACGTCGGTGTCGGCCGCCCCGCCTTCCATGCCGGGACGACTGTACCGTTCAGCCGTCCGCGAGCTCTGTGTCGACGGGAACATCCCCCCGCCTGGCGATGACGTGCACGTCCACGTCGGAGTCGCTGGCGAAGCGGATGACCCGGCGGATGATCGAACCCCGGGTCATCTCCTCCCAACGACTGCGCCGGCTCGCCCCGAGGACGATCTGGGTGACCTGGTGCTGCTCGGCGAAGTCGACCAGGGCCCGGGCCGGGTCGTCGCTCGTCAGGTCGTGCCACGCGGCGCCGAGGTCCTCGGCCAGCTTGCGGATCTCTTGGAGGGGACGCGATCGCTGCTCGGCGTTGGTGACGTGGACGACCAGGAAGTCCCCCTTCGTCCGTGCCGCGATGCGGGCGGCACGGCGCACGACGTTGTCGATCCCCGGCGCACCGGTGACGGCCACCATGATCCGCTCCCTGGTGTCCCACACCGCACCCGGGTTGCGGCTGCTCAGGTAGTCGAGGAGCTCCTCCTCGGTCTCGTCCGCCACGAACCGCAGGGCCAACTCCCGGAGGGCGACCAGGTTCTCGGTCCGGAAGAAGTGGACGAGGGCGTCCTGCACCTTCTCCTGCGGATAGATGTTCCCGTGCACCAGCCGGCGGCGGAGCTGTTCTGGCGAGGAGTCGATGAGCTCGAGCTGGTCGGCCTTGCGCACCACCCAGTCGGGCACCCGCTCGCGCACCCTGGTGCCGGTCATGTGCTCCACGGCGTCGGCGATGCTCTCGAGGTGCTGGACGTTGACGGTGGTGATCACGGCGATGCCGGCGTCGAGCAGCTCGAGCACGTCCTGCCAGCGCTTCTCGTGGCGACCCGAGCCGGGGACGTTGGTGTGGGCCAGTTCGTCGACCAGGGCCACCTCGGGTTGACGGGCGAGCACGGCGTCGAGGTCCATCTCCTCGAACGTCGAACCCCGGTACTGCACGACCTGGCGGGGGACCACCTCGAGGTCGCGCACCAGCTCCGCCGTTCGGGGCCGGCCATGGGTCTCGACGAACCCGATCACCACGTCGGTCCCACGCCGGTGGCGCCGCCAGCCTTCGTCGAGCATGGCGAAGGTCTTGCCCACCCCGGCCGCCGCCCCCATGTAGAGACGGAAGCGCCCGGCCGGGCCCACGGTGTCGGGGTCGAGCTCCTCGAGCCGCCGGCGCGGCTGGGTACGGTCCGAAGCGCCCGGGCCCTCGTCGGCTGCCGTCATCGGGCCATTGTGCCTGGTCGGATGGGCCGGCCGTTTCGCTGCCGGTAGGCTCCTGGCGAGGACGCCTGCCCCCTCGCCGGCTGCGACGGAGCGCCGGCGTGGGATGCGGCGAGGTGCACATGTCGTTGTCTAGGCGCCGGTTCCTGATGGCATCGGCCCTGTCGCTGTTGATGGCGGGGGTCTTGTCGGCCGTCATGGTGCCGGTGCGGGGGCACCTGAGCGTGGCCACGACCGGGCTCGTCCTCGTCATTCCCGTGGTGAGCGGCGTGGCCATCGGAGGATTCGCCGCCGGGGTCGTGTCGGTGACCGTGGGGTTCCTCGCCTACGACCTGCTCTTCATCCCCCCCTACGGCACCCTGGCGGTGGGACCGGCCCAGGACTGGGTGGCGCTCGTCGTCTACGTCGCCGTGATGCTCCTCGTCGCCCGCATCGTCTCTGCCCTGAGCGCGGCCCGACGCGAGGGGCGACGCCAGGAGGAGCACCTCCGCCGGCTCTTCGAGCTCTCCGAGTACCTCGTCCACGAGCACGGGACCGAGGAGCTCGAGGAGCAGGTGGTGACCGCCGTCCACGAGGTGTTCGCCATGCCCTCGGTCGTGCTCCTGCGCGTGGACGGCGACGATCTCGAGCCGGTCGCCTTCGCCGGAGAGCCCTGGGGCGCAGACGAGCTGGCCCTGCTCGTGCCGAGACGGCACGTACCGGTGAGCGCAGCCACCCAGGGCGGGGGCATCCGCGGCGTGGCCCTGTCGGCCACCGGCACCCCCGTGGGCCTCATCGGCCTCAAGGGGCCGTCGCTCCGGCCCGAGGAGCGCGACCTGCTGCGCTTCTTCACCACTCATGCCGCGCTCAGCCTGGAGCGGGCCAGGTTGCGCGAGCAAGCGGTGCGAAGCGAGATCCTCGAGGAGACCGAGCGGGTGCAGAAATCGCTCATGGGCGCGGTGTCCCATGACCTGCGCACGCCGCTCGCCACCATCAAGCTCTCAGCCTCCGCCCTGCAGGGCTCGGGGCTGGCCATGGAGGAGACCGACCGGGCCGAGTTGCTCCGCACCATCGACGCCGAGGCCGACCGCTTGAGCCGGCTGGTCACCAACCTCTTGGACATGACCCGGGTCCAGGCCGGAGCGCTCACTGTCGACGCCCAGCCGGTGTCGGTGGCCGACTTGGTCCGCGAGGCCACGGCGCCGCTTGCCCCCGTGCTCGCCGACCATCCGTTGTCGCTCGAAGTGGGAGAAGGGCTGCCCTTGGTCGCCGTCGACCCGATCCTGGTGGTCCAGGCCCTGGCCAACCTGGTCGAGAACGCCGCCCGGCACTGCCCGGCCGGCACGGCCGTGCACGTCCACGCCGAGCACGACGGGACCGACACGGTCGTCGTCACCGTGGAGGACGACGGACCGGGCCTCGGCCCGCACGGGCCCGACGAGGTGTTCCTGCCCTTTCGCGGAAGTGGGCCCGGGCGCGGCACCGGGGTGGGCCTGTCCATCGCCAAGGCCTTCGTCGAGGCCCACGGCCAGCGCATCTGGGCCGAGGAGCCACAGTCGGGCGGTGCCAGGTTCCGCTTCACCCTGCCGATCATGGCCGGGGCAGGAGGCCGGTGTTGATGGCCGTGGTCCTGGCCGTCGACGACGACCCGGCGCTGCTCCGGGCCCTGCGCATCGGGCTCAGGGCGCTCGGCCACGAGGTGGTGAGCGCCGAGAACGGGGAACGGGGACTGGCCGAGGCGGCGCTGTCGGCGCCCGAGGTCATCGTGCTCGACCTCGGACTCCCCGACATCGACGGCATGGAGGTGACCCGTCGCATCCGCCAGTGGAGCGACGTCCCCGTCATCGTGCTGTCGGCCGACGGGACCGACGACAGAAAGATCGCCGCCCTCGACGGCGGGGCGGACGACTACATGGTCAAGCCCTTCTCCATGGGCGAGCTCGATGCCCGGCTCCGCGTGGCCCTGCGTCACCGGCCGACACCGGAAGTCGGCGAGGAGAAGGAGCTCGAGGTGGGGTCGCTCCACCTCGACCTCGTGCATCACGAGGCCAGCGTGGGCGAACGCCGGGTGGAGCTCACCGCCCGCGAGTTCTCGCTCCTCGCCTTCTTGGCCCGGCACGCCGGCAAGGTCTGCACCCACCGGATGATCCTGCAGGCGGTCTGGGGGCCGCGGTACGGGACCGAGACGGAATACCTCCGGGTCTACACCTACCGCCTGCGCCGCAAGTTGGGCGAGGTGGAAGGCGTGGAGCTGCGCACCGTCCCCGGCATCGGCTACCGGCTCACCACTCCGGAGGAACCCTGAGCTCGTTCTCGGACTCGGCCAACAGCTCGTAGCGCGGGTTCCACAGCACCAGGAGCGGACCATGGGGGTCGATCATGGCCGTCGCCTCCACCCGGACCCTGGCGCCCGGGACGAGGCCGGGCAGCTCTTGACGTCCGGTGAAGGCCAGCACCACCTGGCCGGTGCCGTCGTCGAGGGCGCAGGCAAGCGCGGGAACCCCGGCCCACTGCCGGATGTCGGTATCGGTGACCACACCCTCGGCGACCAGGCGCTGGCGGGCCCGGGTCTCGGCGATGGTGGTGGCGATCGGCCGTCCCGCGAACCACCCGTCGTGCTTGCCGTTCTGGCTCACTTCAGCTTGGCCAGCGCCTCGTTCAATTGGAGGACGTCGAGATAGCTGGTGCCGAGAAAGCCGAGCTCGGCACCCTGGGTCTTGCGGACGACCAAGGCCCGCAACGTTGTCGCCGGGATGCCCGTGGCGCTCGAGATCATGGGCACCTGGACCAGCGCGTCGGCTTGGGAGATGTCGGGGTCGTACCCGCTTCCCGACGTGGTGACCAGGTCCGGGGTGGGATCGATCCCGTGGCTGTGCCACCAGGCCACGAGCTCCTTGGTGTCGGCCAGGAGCACCTTCGAGCGCGGCCCGAGGTTGGTGGCGGCCGATTCCCCGCTTACCCCGTTGGCGACGAGGGGGTTGTCTCCTCCTGAGACGTCGTCCTTCGGGTTGGCGCTGTAGGGGCCGGTGTCGTCGGGCCGGCCGTTGAACCAGGTGGTCGCGGGCCAATACGCCTTCATCCCCTCGAAGGTGGTCATGACCGACCAGTTCTGGCCGATCAGGGTTGAGCCGTCGGGGGTGATGGAGCCGTCGGCTTGGTGGCGGAACAACACCTGGGAGACCCCGGTGGCCACGAACGCGTAGGCGAAGGTGAGCACCAGGGCGATGACCCCGAGGACGAGCGAGCGACGAAGGTGGGCGACGATCACGGAGAGCCTCGATCAGTACCAGTGCACGGCGACCAGGAACAGGTCGATGAGCTTGATGAAGATGAAAGGCGTGACGATCCCCCCCACGCCGTAGATCCAGACGTTGCGGCGCAGGATGGAGGCGGAGGAGGCAGGGCGGAACTTCACCCCCCGTAGGGCGAGGGGGATGAGGGCGACGATCACCAGAGCGTTGAAGATGACGGCGGAGAGCACGGCGCTGGTGGGGCTGTGCAGCTTCATGATGTTGAGCGTCTCGAGTTGTGGGTACGTCGCTGCGAAGAGGGCGGGGATGATGGCGAAGTACTTGGCCACGTCGTTGGCGATCGAGAACGTGGTCAACGAGCCTCGGGTGATGAGCAGTTGCTTGCCGATCTCCACCACGGCGATGAGCTTGGTCGGATTGGAGTCGAGGTCGACCATGTTCCCGGCCTCTTTGGCCGCCGTCGTGCCTGTGTTCATGGCCACGCCCACGTCGGCCTGGGCCAGCGCCGGGGCGTCGTTGGTCCCGTCCCCGGTCATGGCCACGAGCTTCCCGCCCTCCTGCTCCGAGCGGATGAGGGCCATCTTGGCCTCGGGGGTGGCTTCGGCCAGGAAGTCGTCCACACCCGCTTCTTGGGCGATGGCGGCAGCGGTGAGGGGGTTGTCGCCGGTGATCATCACGGTGCGGATCCCCATCTGGCGCATCTCGTCGAACTTCTCCCGGATGCCGGTCTTCACCACGTCCTTGAGCTCGATCACTCCCAGGATGCGAGGACCGTCGGCCACGACCAACGGAGTCGATCCCGACCGTGAGATGCGCTCCACGACCTCGTCCAGCCCGGCCGGAGTGGTGCCACCCTGTTCCTCGGCCCATCGCCGCACAGAGTCGGCGGCACCCTTGCGGATGTGGCGCCCGTCCACGTCGAGACCCGACATGCGAGTGGTGGCCGAGAAGGGCACGAAGGTGTGCTCCTCGCCGAGGTCGCGTTCGCGTATGGCGAAACGCTCCTTGGCCAGCACGACGATCGAGCGCCCCTCTGGGGTCTCGTCGGCCAGCGAGGCGAGCTGGGCGGCGTCGGCGAGCTCCTCCTCGGTCACCCCCGCCGCCGGCACGAACGACGACGCCATGCGGTTGCCCAGGGTGATGGTGCCCGTCTTGTCCAGGAGCAGGGTCTGGACGTCCCCGGCCGCCTCGACGGCCCGGCCGCTCATGGCCAGCACGTTGCGCTGGACCAGCCGGTCCATCCCGGCGATGCCGATCGCCGACAGCAAGGCGCCGATGGTGGTGGGGATGAGGCACACCAGGAGCGCCACCAGGATGACCACAGAGACGGTTGCCCCCGAGAAGTGGCCGAAGGGCTGCAGGGTGACCACGACCGGGATGAACACGATCGTGAGCACGGCCAGAAGGATGGTGAGGGCGATCTCGTTCGGCGTCTTCTGCCGGTTGGCCCCTTCGACCAAGGTGATCATGCGGTCGAGGAACGTGTGGCCCCGCTCGGCGGTGATGCGCACGACGATGCGGTCGGAGAGCACCTTGGTGCCGCCGGTGACGGCGGAGCGGTCACCACCCGACTCCCGGATGACCGGCGCCGACTCGCCGGTGATGGCCGACTCGTCGACGGAGGCGATGCCTTCGACGATCTCGCCGTCGGAGGGGATGAGGTCGTTGGCCTCGCACACCACCAGGTCCCCCTTGCCCAGGGCTGAGGCTGCCACCCGCTCCTCGGTGCCGTCGGGGCGCAGGCGGCGGGCCTCGGTCTCCGACCGCATCCGCCGAAGCGTGTCGGCCTGGGCCTTGCCCCTTCCTTCGGCCATGGCCTCGGCGAAGTTGGCGAAGATGACGGTCAGGAACAGCCAGATGGTGATGGACCAGTCGAAGACCCCCGGATGGGCGACCGACTGGAGGAAGGTGACGACCGTGCCCACCAGCACCACGAACATAACCGGGTTCTTCATCTGGACGCGTGGGTCGAGCTTCTTGAAGGCCTCGACGAGGGCGCGGCCCAGGATCTGGCGATCGAAGAGGCTCCGGGCCTCGGCCACTCCGTGGGCCGTGGTCCCGGGGGACGACGGCTGGTGGGCGGGCTGTTCGGTCAACGTGGTCATCAGAAGAATTTCCCGTGGGAGAGCTGCTCCACGATGGGCCCGAGCGACACAGCCGGGAAGAAGGTGAGCCCGCCGATGATGAGGATCACGCCGATGACCAAGCCGATGAACATGGTGTTGTCGGTCCGGAAGGTGCCGAGGCCAGCCGGCACCACGTTCTTGGCCGCGAGCACGCCGCCCAGGGCGAGGGCGGGGATCATGATGGCCACTCGGCCGAGCAGCATGTCCACGGCGCCGATCACGTTGTAGAAGGCGGTGTTGCCGGTCAGCCCTCCGAAGGCCGAGCCGTTGTTGTTGCCCTGCGACGTGAGCGCATAGAGGATCTCTGTGAACCCGTGAGGTCCCGAATTGAGCGGTCCGGCCCGGCCGGCGTGGATGGACACGGCCACCGCAGTGACGACGAGGACGACGATGGGCATGACGAGGGCCCCGAGGCCGGCCAGCTTCACCTCCTTGGCCTGGATCTTCTTCCCGAGGTACTCCGGTGTTCGCCCGATCATGAGGCCGCCGATGAAGACGGCGATGATGGCGTAGATGAGGATGGTGTAGAGGCCGCTGCCCGAGCCCCCGGGCGTGACCTCGCCGAGCATCATCCCGGTGAGCAGCCCGAAGCCGCCCATGGGCGTGAAGGAGTCGTAGGAGGCGTCGGCCGAGCCGGTGGAGGTCTGGGTCGAGGCCACTCCGAACAACGCCGTGGTGGTGTCGCCGAACCGCACCTCTTTGCCCTCGGTGTTGCCCACCGTGGAGTGCACGCCGGCGGCGGCGACAGCGGGGTTGTTCGTGTGCTCGGCGTAGCTGGTGAACGCCACCCAGCAGCCGAAGATGACGACCATGGCGCCGAGAAGAGCGGCTCCGTGACGGATGGAGCCCACCATCTTCCCGAAGGTGTAGGTGAGCGAGAAGGGGATGGCGAGCAGCAGGTAGATCGACAGCCAATTGGTGAGCCCGGTGGGGTTCTCGAACGGCGTCGCCGAGTTCTGGTCCAGGAACCCGCCGCCGTTGTTGCCGAGCTGCTTGATGGCCTCCATGAACCCGATGGGCCCCCGCGGGATGGTCTGGGTGACCCCGTTCAAGGTGTCGTGGACGCTCACCGCGCCGGCCAGCGTCTGCACCGCGCCCTGGCCCACGAAGACCAGACCGGCCAGAAAGGCGATGGGGAACACGATGTAGAGGAGTCCCCGGGTCATGTCCACCCAGAAGTTGCCGATGGTGGGTGAGTTGCGCCGGGAGAACCCGCGCACCATGGCGATGGCCACGGCGATGCCGATGATCGGGCTCACGAACTGCTCCATGGTGAGAGCGCCGATCTGGGAGAAGTACGACATCGTCGTCTCGCCGCCGTAGTTCTGCCAGTTGGTGTTGGTGACGAACGAGGCGGCCGTGTTGAAGCTCAGCGCCTGTGGGACGGCTCCCAGGTGCTGGGGGTTGAGGGGAAGAGATCCCTGGATGCGCAGGATCAGGTAGGTGATCCCCATGACCACGGCCGAGAACACGATCATCGAGCCGGCGTAACGCTTCCAGGTCTGCTCGTTCTCCGGGCCGGTGCCAAGGAGGCTGTACACCGGCCGCTCGGCCCACGCCAAGAAGTGGACCCGGCCCTCGAACACCGCCTCCATGTACGAACCCAGGTACCGCCACGTGACGGCGAGGGCGACGACGAGCAGGACGATGGTCCAGAAGAGGCCCATCAGAACCACTCAGGCTTGAAGAGGGCCACCCCCAGGTAGACGAAGACGGCGATGGACACGGCGAGCAGGACCCCTTGCACCCACGTCATACGTGGTCGAGCCCCCAGACCAATCCGAGCATGACCGCCACGAAGGCGAGGATGCCGACGACGGAGAGGAAGTCAGCCATGAAGGCAGTATCGGACCCGGCGCCGTGAACAGGACATGAACCGGACGCCCCAGGCGTCAACAACAGATGAACAGCCGGGCCGGCTCACCGCCGGCCGGCCGCCTGAGCGTCAGGCGGCGGACCGGTCGGCCTCGGGCTGCGGTTCGGGCAGGACCCCGGCCGCCACCCGGAGCCGCGTCAGGACGCGCTCCCAGGCCAGCTGGCGCCCGAGCCAGCCCAGGGCCTCGTCACGCTCCCCGAACTGGTGACGTCCTTGCTCCTTAGATACGAACATGTATCTATGATACCAAGTCGGTGCTTGATGTCAATCGCGTCATCGCAGGTCACAATGGGGGGATGCCGGTCGAGCGCTGGACCCCCGATCGACGCCGGGAGCTGACCCGGACCGCCCTGATCGAGGCGGCCGCTCAGGTCTTCGCCCGTCGGGGCTTCTACGGGTCGTCCCTCGACGAGATCGCCGAGACGGCCGGGTTCACCCGGGGCGCCATCTACAAGAACTTCGAGGACAAAGAGGGCTTGTTCCTGGCCACGCTCGACCACCACAACCAGCGCGCCCTGGCCGCTTTCGGGGAATGGTTCGACGAGCACCCGCCCGACACCATGGACCTCGACCAGACCGCCCTGGCCGCCGCCTTCCGCCAGATCCTGGTCCGGGACCCGGACTGGTTCGCCCTCGAGCTCGAGGGGCGGCTCTACGCCTTGCGCAACCCCGAGTTCCGCCAGCGCTACGTGGCCAACGCCCGTCAGATGACCAAGGCCGTGGCTCGCTTCCTCCAGGACCTGGCTCGCTCGGCGTCGCTCAAGTGGAAGGTCGCCCCGCCCCAGCTCGCCCACCTCCTCGAGGTATCGGCCGAGGGGTTCCAAGCCTGGGCGTTCCTCGATCCCGACGAGGGCGCACTCTTCCGGAGTTTCTTCGAGTTGCTGCTCGGGTCCATCGTCGAGGAGGCCTGAGCGCCGGCTCAGTGGTCCTCGTCCTGGATGCGCAGGGTGCGCAGGGCCAGGCCAACCAGGTGGTACTGACCCACCAACATGACGAGCTCGATCGAGCCGGCGTCGCCGTAGCGCTCGTGGACGGCGACCCAGCTCGCGTCGGAGAGCCCCCAGGTGTCGTGCAGCTCGTCCACCGCACCGAGGAGGACGAGGTCCTCGGCGCTCCAGGCGTGTGCCGCCAGGTCGCCGCGCACAGCCTCGAGCTCCTCGTCCGCCACACCCAGGGCGGTGGCGGTACCGGCATGGTGCGACCACTCGTAGTCTGCTCCGCACCGCACCGACGTGCGCAGGATGGCGAGCTCCCGGTCACGTCCGGGCAGGGTGCCGGCCAACAGGGCACCACCGAACGCGATCCAGCGCCGGAACAGCTCAGGGTGGCGTCCCAGGGTCGTGAAGATGTTGAGGGCGCGCTGCGGCCCTCCCGACGCGTCGACCAACCTGGCCAGGAAGTCGTCCCATTCGTCGGGTGGGAGCGGATCGAGGCGCGGCGGTCCGGCCGAGGGATCGGTCACGGGTGGCCTCCATCGGCCCGGCGGAGTGTGGCCGTGAGGTGGTCGGTCTCGTCCCGGCCGACGGCGGCCATCGACAGCCGATAGCGCAGCACGTCGCCTTCGACGGCGATGACGCGGCTGAGGGCGCGTACCGGCTTGGCACTCGTCGTGCAGCCCACGAGCCTGCTGGTCAGGGTGACGGTGCCGTCGTGGCACTCGCCTTCCGACAACTCCACCACGCCTGTGGGGTGGGACAGCACGAGCTCCACCGGGCCGCCGGGTGGGGAGCGCAGGTACCCCGTCTCGGCGTGGAGGGCTCGGCCGTCGTCGAGGCTCCACGTGCGTTGCACCCATGACAGAAACGGCTTGCCCACGTGCCCGACGACCAGCTCCTCGCCGTAGTGGAAGGGAGCGATGGTGGGATAGACGCCCTCGCCCTCTCCGCGCCACAACCCGAGCAGGAAGCCGAGGTGCGCGACGTCGCCATGCAGGACCGGGCTGTCCACCGTCGAGCGGCTCATCGACGTCTCAAGCTAGGCGCACCGCGTCGACAGGTCGGACAAGGTCACGCCGCGTAGGTGCGCACCAGCTCCAGGGCCCTGGCTCCGTGCCGACCCGTGGCCCGCAGCTGGGTCTGTTCCGGGCGGAGGCGCTGGGCCGCCACCCGGCAGAACTCCCCTGCCGGTCCCGCGATCCGCGACTCGGCCCCCTCGGGGCCGAGTACCCAGAGATCGCCTGCCGGCCCGGTCAACTCGCAGCGCACCGGCTGGGCCTCCTCGCCCTGCAGGGCGAAGGCATAGGGAAGGGTGCGCTGGGCCAGCCAGGCCACGTGGCGAAGGCGGTCGGTGTCCTGGTAGGGGATGCCGAGCGCGCCGGTGACGTCGAGGCCATGCGCCCAGTGCTCGGCCAACCGCGTCGTGGCCAGGGTGGCGGGACGAAGCGGAGTGGCGGCCCAGGAGACGGCTCGGTCCGGTTCGGCCGACGCCAGAGCGTCGAGGGCCTCGGCGCGCGCCCGCTGCCAACGCGCGAACACGGCCGCCGGCTCGGCACGCTCGGCGCTCACCTGGGCAGCCATCACTTCGTCCAGGGTGTTGCCACCTCGTTCGAAGCGCAAGGAGGGATCGGACGCTCGCAACGTGAGCACCACGAGCTCCTCGCTCAACGCCAGATGGAGCACGACGTCGCCCACGCTCCATCCCGCCGCGGCGGACGGCGACATCCAGCCGGCGACGTCCAGCCCGGCGAGGATGCCCTCGAGGCGGTCCTCCTCGGCCCGCAGGTCGTCGAAGACCGCTGACGATCCGCTCGGGACAGCACGGGGTGTCACGTGACCCGGAACACCTCGTACTCGACACCTTTGGCGCTGATCTGGTCGTCGAAGCTCGTCTCCCGTCCCGGAGTCGTCATGGCCGACATGCCCGGCAGGCTATCGAGCCGCCGCCCACCGGCTCGGGTCGGCGACACGGCTCCCTGCCGGCGATGAGGAACCCTGCTCGGCGTCGTCCATCTGTCGATGGATGCTCCCGCCACCTGGTGCCGCCTGCGCGCCCTCGACGCCGCGGGCGAGGAGCTGGCCACCTGGGAAGTCTCCGAAGAGCGGCGCCCGGACCTGGCCGTCGTGGACGAGCTGGCCCGGATGGCACTGGCGGCGAGGCGTTGTGGCGCTGCCGCCGTGGTGCTCGAGGTGTCCGCCGCCCTGGCCGACTTGCTGGAGCTGACCGGCCTAGGGCAGATGGGAGGGGAGCCCGAAGAGCGGGAACAGCCGGGGGGTGTCGAGGAAGGCGTGATAGGCGGCGATCCCGCCCCCTGAGATCTCGAGGACCTGGAGCGACCAGGGGGCGAACCCTCCCGCTGGGTCGGGCTTGTAGTGCCCGAAGGCCGGGCACCCGTTGGCCGCCGTCGGCACCAGCAGCGATCCCCGGCAGGCGCTGGGGCCCGGCTCGACCATGAAGGAGGTGATGTCGGCCGCTCCCCGGAGCCACATGGCGAAGGGGGGCATGGTCATCACGGCGTCGACGCGCAGCAACGTGGCGAGCCGGTCCATGTCGTATCGCTCGAAGGCGCTGACCCACTGCTCGACCAGCTCGCTCTCCTCGGCGTCGAGGGGACGTCCCCGGCCGTTCTCCGGCACCTGGGCCAAGGTCGCTCGAGCTCGCTGCAAGGCGCTGTTCACCGCGGCCACGCTCGTCTCCAGGAGCTCGGCGGCCTCGGACGCCTGCCAGCGCAACACCTCGCAGAGGATGAGGACGGCGCGCTGGCGAGGTGGAAGGTGCTGCAGCGCGGTCACGAACGCCAGCCGGATGCTCTCCCGGGCGGCGATCATCTGCGCCGGGTCGGCGCTCTCGGGGACGAGCCAGGAGTCGGGGACCGGACCGACCCACGGCACGTCGTGGCGGAGCGGGCCGAGGAACTCCTCCCGGGGAGGCGAGGCCGGACCGAGGTCCATCGGTGTGGCCCGTCGAGTCCGTCCCCGGTGCATGTCGAGGCACACGTTGGTGGCGATGCGATACAGCCAGGAGCGCACACTGGAACGGCCCTCGAATCCTTCGGCGGCACGCCACGCACGCAACATCGTCTCCTGGACGGCGTCGTCGGCGTCCGAGCCGGATCCGAGCATGCGGTAGCAGTAGCCGGTGAGCTCCCGGCGATGGGCCTCGAGGTCCTCGACCGCGGGCGCCCGGGTGACGGTCACTGTTCCGACCTTAGTGGCCGGTTCTGAGACACACAGGGTCATGTCCGTTCCGACGACGGAGGCCCGGCGAAGTCATCGCCAGCCTCGACCGAGCCCCGGACGGCGGGCCGTAAGCTCCCCTCGGTGGTCGCCGGTTTCGCCCCCCGTCGGAAAAACTCCAGTTCGGCCACAGTTCGCGGCCAAGGCGACGGGAGCGGTGGCCGAAGCCCGAGCGGACGTCCCGGTGGCCCCTGAGGCGGACCACGATCTCGAGGCGCTCCTCGAGTACCTGCGCGACGTCCGGGCATTCGACTTCACCGGCTACGAGCGGGCCGATCTCGTCCGGCGCATCGACCGACACATCGAGAAGGTGGGGGCAGACGGCTACGGCGCCTACACGAGCGTGCTCGAGGCGAACCCGGGTGAGTTCGCCGAGCTGTTCGACACGATCCTCGTCGATGTCACCGGCTTCCTGCGCGACAACGAAGCGTGGGAGTTCGTGGCGTCCGAGATCCTCCCGGCCATGGTGGCCGAGCGCGGCCCTCTGGAGCCGATCAGGGTGTGGTCCGCCGGCACGGCCTCGGGCGAGGAGGCCTACTCGTTGGCCGTCCTCCTGACCGAGCTGCTCGGCGAGGAACAGTTCCGAACGATGGTGAAGATCTACGCCACCGACGCCGACGAAGCGGCGCTGGTAGAGGCCCGTCATGCCCGATACCCCACGGACAGGGTGCTGAAGGCCTTCGGCCAAGAACGGACGCATCGATTCTTCGAAATCGAGGGGGCGACCAGCGTCTTCCGCCAGGACCTTCGCCGCTCGCTCGTCTTCGGGCGCCACGACCTGGTGCAGCACCCGCCCATCTCCCGCATCGACCTGCTGGTGTGCCGCAACACCCTCATGTACTTCACCGCCGACGTGCAGCGTCAGGTGTTGACCAACTTCTCCCTGGCGCTGGCTGGCGGCGGATACCTGTTCATGGGCAGGTCGGAGGCCATGGCCGCCCACACGAACCAGTTCGAGGTGGTGGACCCGAACAACCGCGTCTACCGGCGAGCCACCGGCGAGGCTGGGGGAAGCTCCCATCCCGATCCCGGGCGGGCGGAAGCGATGATCCGGGCGGCCTTCGAGGAGGCTCCCGTGGCTCAGGTGGTCGTCGACCCGGCGGGGGTGGTGATCGCCGTGAACCGACGGGCCCGGACCACCTTCGGCATCGGGCAGGACGCGGTGGGACAGCCACTCGGTGACCTCCCCGTCTCACGTCGTCCGCCCGAGATCCAGTCACTCGTCGACGAGGTTCTGGCCGCCCGACGTCCGTTGTCCGTGCGGGACGTGGTGTGGATGTCACCTTCCGGCGGCCAAGAGCACTTCGAGGTGGCGCTTCTCCCCCTGGCGTCGGATGGAGAGCTCGGGGTGGTGGTCAACTACACGCCGATCGGCGGCTGACGGGGACGGTGAGATCAGCCCGGAGCCGGGTTCTGCGTGCCCTCCAGGCTCTTGGCCCAGACGCTCTCGTCCCAGGGGACGGCTGGTTGGCCGGACGACTGCCGCACGAATTGATCGAGGATCCACTTGCGAAGGGCGAGCTCCTCGCTGCCGGCAGCCAACGTCATGAGCGCCCCGGCCCGGCAGAAGGCGTCGGCTTCGTCGAGGAGCCGGTCGTAGCCGACGCACACCGGGCCGATGTCGGCAGGGAGGACGAAGCGCAGGTCGACACGCTCGGCCCCGCTGTCCACGGCGCGTCGCCACGCCTCCTCGACACCGCTCGTAAAGCCGGCGAATCTCGTCCCCATCTCGTCGACGAGTGCGAGAAGCCGGCTGTGGATTGCATCGACGGCCTTGGGATCGCCTTCGACGAACAGACGGAACTCCCGGAAGAGCCCGTCGTAAAACGCCTGGGCCCGCACCATGGCGGCCACGGGAACGCCGAGCAGGGCCATCGGGACGAAGCCCTCGTCCTTCTCTCCCACCGCTGGGCGCGCCGGTGCCTCGAGCTCCGGCTCCGACCCGCCGTCGCCGAGCTCGAACCACACAACCTTGCCCTGGCCATGTCGCTTGGCTCCCCAGGTGTCGGCCAGGGCCGTGATCACGCCCAACCCCCTGCCGGTGGCGGCGTCCTCGCCGTAGTTCTTGGGGGCCGGAAGCTGGGGATCGCCGTCGGCGACCTCGACCCGCAGTCCGTCGCCACGGCGTCGGACGGTGACGGTGACGTCGGTGGCGGCGTGGAGCACCGCATTGGTCACGAGCTCCGACGTGAGCAGGCTGGCCGTCTCCCGGACCTCGTCCGGATGGGAAGCCAAGCACTCCCCGATCCATCTGCGGGTGACGGGCACGCTCGCCAGCGTGGGCGGGACGGTCTTGCGCTCGACGGTGGGCGGGGAGGCCATGTCAGCGTCCCACCACGAGGACACAGCCGGCGTCGGCGCAGGCGCGGTCGAAGACGGCCTCGGCCACCTCGCTGACGGCGAGCGCCTCACCGAGGGCTCGCGCCACCGGGTAGGGGGCCTGCTCGACCGGGACCCCGCCGGGACGAGCGCTCATCAATTCTCAGTGTGCCACCGCCGTGGCCCGACCGCCCGTTGGGAAGCTGCCTAGCCGGTGCTCCGACCTCGGCCGCCGGCGGCTACGAGGAGGGGCGTCGTCTCCTCCGATGGCCGCCGGCGGCCGCTGCCTTGGTCAACTGGTGCATCGACTCAGGGATCAGCCTGGCGAGCGTCTCGACGTCGGGCACGGCGTCACGACAGGCGAGAAGGCCGAAGCCGATCTGGCCCCGGTACGACATGGCGGTGATGTTCAGGGCGGCTCCGTCGATGACCGGGCCGAACGGGTGGTACGCCAGCAGCTCGGCACCACCGCAGTAGAGCGGGAAGCTCGGTCCGGGGAAGCTCGAGACCACCAGGCTGAAGGGAGGGAACCGCGACGTCAGCCCCAAGCGGCGCACCAGCGTGCCGGTCGGTCCGAGCAGGGCGGGAACGCCCATCGTCGCCAACTCCGAGAACAAGTCGGCGCCGAGCACCCGGTGCTGGTCCTTGGCCGCACCCGACGACTCGGCGATCGCCGCCACCCGGCTGAGCGGATCGTCCACGTCGGTGGCCAGCGAGACGACCATGCCCGACAACCGGTTGACGCCGTCGGCGAGCGTGGCGCCGGCAGAGCGGACCGACACCGGGACAAAGGCGTGCAGCGGTTGGTCGGGCAGCTCGTCGCGCTCTTCGAGGTAGAGACGGAGCGCCGAGGCAGCCAGTGCCAGCACGACGTCGTTCACCGTCGACTTCGTGGCCTGGCGCACCACGTCCACGTCGCCCAGGTCGACTTGGGCCAGACCGACGACCCTGCTTCGGCTCAGCCTCGATGCCAGGCGCGTGCGCGGACCGGTGAACGGTGCCGGCGGAGGGCTCCCGTGGATCAAGCGGTTCCTGGCCCCCAGCACGGCGGCGGTGGCGGCCAGCCTGCCTGTGAGCCGGGCTCCCGGCACCACCCGACGGCCTCCGTTCACGACGGCGTCGCGCACCAGGGCCAGGCCCCCGGGGATCGTCTCCGTCTCCACCTCGCTTCGACCCTCGTCCTCGGCGAGCTTGGGGGCGAGGTCCATGAGCTCGGCGGTCACCTCGGTGCCGGAGATCCCGTCGACGGCGGAGTGATGGATCTTGGCGACCCCGGCCACGAGCCCTCCCTCGAGGCCTTCGACCACATGGATCTCCCACAGAGGCCGGTCCCGATCGAGTGGCGAGGCGAGCACGTCGGCGGTGAAGGCGGCCAATTCCCTGTCACTGCCCGGAGCGGGAAGCGCACCTCGGCGGATGTGCTGCTCCAGGTCGGGATCGGCCTCTGCCCAATGGGGGTGGTCGAGCCCGCCGGGGGTGCACACCAACCTCCGTCGGAAGGGCGGCAACCGGTCGAGGCGGCCGGCCACCACCCGGCGCAACGCCTCGTGCGGTGGTGGCGAGCCTTCGGGGGCGGTGGACGTGTCGAGCACGGACACGGCGCCTACGTGGAAGAGATTCGTCGGGGACTCCAAGGAGAGAAAGAGCGAGTCGATCCCGGTCAGTGGGCGCATCGATCCTCCGATCGCGAGAGGTTCGAGTGACTCCAGGGCAGAACCGACATTGTGCGCGTTGCCGGGGCTCGTGCCCAGGCAACCGCGACACAACTCAGTCGGTCACAACCGGAGCAAAACCACCACGACGCCGTGAGGTGAACGGGCCGTCACCGTGCCGCGAACGTCTGGCGTCCTCGGGGTGAACGCTGCGACCGAGCGTCCCGCTCAGCGCGACGGGGCCGGGCGTGACTGCCGGTGCCGACCGGCTTCGGCCACGCTCGAGGCAAGGGACACCTCTGCATCGTGGCAAGGGCAGGCGCACAGCACCATGGGGTGGGCCTGACACTCCTCGTGTCTCTCGAGGCGGCAGTAGGTGGCGACGTAGTCCGCCGGACCGATCACCTGATCGTTCATAGGGCCGACGATGCAGGTTCCGGAGCGGGGCCGCCAGGGTCTTTGGTCACAGAGCCGACCACAGCCGGGACGGCACCGACCCGGTACCGTCCCCCCAGACATGACGACGAGGAGGGCACATGGCACGGCTCGGACGCACTGACCTGGACGTCTTTCCCCTCTGCCTGGGCGGCAACGTCTTCGGGTGGACGGTGGACGAGGGCGGCTCGAGCGCCGTCCTCGACGCCTACGTGGCGGCGGGTGGCAACTTCGTCGACACGGCGAACTCGTACCTGACCGAGCACGGACGGTCGGAGACGATCATCGGGAGCTGGCTGGCCCGGCGCGCCGATCGGGATCATGTAGTCGTGGCGACGAAGGTCGGCGGCGGCCGCGGGCCACTTCGGAACCTCCGGCCCGACACCATCGCCAGCGAGGCGCGAGCATCGCTCCGGCGCCTCCAGACCGACCGCATCGACCTCTACTACGCCCATTTCGACGACCAGGAGACTCCGCTCGAGGACACGGTGCACGCCTTCGACGCCCTGGTGAAGGAGGGCCTCGTGAGGCACATCGGCGCCTCCAACTACTCGCCCGAGCGGCTCACTGCCGCGCTCGAGCTCCAGCGCTCCCTCGGTCTGGCCGAATTCACCGTCCTCCAGCCCCACTACAACCTGGTCGAGCGGGCCTTCGAACACACCCTGCTTCCGGTGGCGAGGACATGGGACCTGGCGGTGGTGCCGTACTACGCCTTGGCGAGCGGGTTCCTCACCGGGAAGTACCGGCCCGGTGCCGAGGGCGGCGATTCTCCCCGGGCCCAGGGAGCGGCCGGCTACTTGGAGAAAGGAGGTGAAAAGGTCCTCGAGGTGCTCGACGACGTCGCCGCCGCTCACGAGAGCACGGTGGGGGCCGTCTCCCTTGCCTGGCTGCGCACGCGGCCGACGGTCGTGGCGCCCATCGCCAGCGCCCGGACCCGGGCACAACTCGAGCAGATCCTCCCGTCGTCCTCCCTGGAGCTCGAGCCCGACGAGGCAGAGCGCCTCTCGGAGGTCTCCGGCGCCATGACCTAGCCGCCAGGGTGTCGAGCACGGCTCGGACGCTTAACATGCGCCCGGTGCCGTCGGCGCGCAAGCTCCGGAAGTTCCTCCGCCAGTGGCGCGCCCGCTACCCGTGTCCCTCCGAGTGGGCCGACGACCGCGCCAACAAGCAGTTTCGCCGGAGCGAGGCGCGCTGGCTCTCGCAATTCGAGGGAGCCACGGCGCTCAAGCGCAGGCAGGTCAAGGCCCTGATTGCCTGGCGCTTCGCCGGGCAGCCCCACAGCCACATGGCCGCTCTGGCCGGGATCGAGAGCCCCAATTCCTGGGGCCAGGCGCGGCGTCACATCAAGCGCGCCCTCGACGAGCAGAGTCCCACCGGCGCGCTCAAGCTGCTCGTCGACGGTGAAGACGGGATACCGGGCTGGGACACCACCATGGCGAGCGCGCTTTTGGCCGCCTGCCGGCCCAAGACCTACGTCGTGGCCGACGTGCGAGCCCTCCTCGCCCTGCGGGGCCTGGGCCTGTGGTCGCCGCTCGAGGCCGACCGCTTCGCAGAATCCGATTGGTGGCCCTATCTCCGTACGTGCCGAGACCTCGCAGATGCAAGTGGCCTGTCGCTGCGCAGTGTCGGCCATGCCCTGTGGGCCGCCTCCGACGTCGCCCCGAAACTCCCCGAACCGCCACAGAGGAACGTCCGGAAGTGATGCCGGTCGATCTCTCGCCGTCGGGGTTCCCTCACCAGTGGCGGGAGGGAGCAGCCAGAGACCTCTCTAGATGTCGTAGTAGAGCGCGAACTCCCAGGGATGCGGCCGGAGCCGCACGGCGTCGATCTCGTTGATCCGCTTGTACTCGATCCACGTCTCGATGAGGTCGTCGGTGAACACGCCGCCGGCCTTCAAGAAGTCGTGGTCGGCCTCGAGGGCGTCGAGCGCGGCGTCGAGCGAGCCCGGGACCTGGGGAACCCGGGCCAGCTCCTCGGGGGGCAGGTCGTAGAGGTCCTTGTCCACCGGGTCGGGCGGCTCGATGCGGTTCTGGACGCCGTCGAGCCCGGCCATGAGCATGGCCGAGAAGGCGAGGTAGGGGTTGCACGACGGGTCCGGGCACCGGAACTCGACCCGCTTGGCCTTCGGGCTCTGGCTGTAGAGGGGGATCCGGCAGCACGCCGAGCGGTTGCGCTGGGAGTACACGAGGTTCACCGGCGCCTCGTAGCCGGGCACCAGCCGCTTGTAGGAGTTGGTGGTGGGTGCGGCGAAGGCCAGCACGGCCGGGGCGTGGCGGAGCAGGCCGCCGATGTACCACCGACCGATGTCGGACAACCCGCCGTAGCCGTCGCCATAGAACAGCGGCTCGCCGCCCTTCCACAGCGACTGGTGGGTGTGCATGCCCGACCCGTTGTCCTGGAA
>JASHUM010000133.1 GCA_030040015.1 Acidimicrobiales bacterium | reverse complement strand
CACAGGTCGTCCACGTCGTCGAAGTAACGGAACAGCGAGCGGGGAGAGAGCCCGGCCCGTTCGGCGATCTCGGCCGAGCTCGGACGCAGGTTGCCCTGGCGATAGAGGGCGGCCAGCGCGTCGATGACGGCGTCGCGGTTGCGCTCCCGGCGCTGGCGCCGGCCGTCGGTGTCCAGCCCGGCCTCTTCGTCCCACTGCTCGAGGCGGGGCTGTGCCGTCGGTGCCATCAACCGGCAGGGTAACTCTTGACAGAAGCTATGACAAGTGATTTCCTACCCGGGAGGCGAGGGAAGGTGGGCCATGATCAGCGAGCCCGAGTTCCGCGGACGCATCGGCCGTACCTACCAGGAGTCGGTGCCGGACTGGCCCGGACCGCCGGCCGGCGTCGGTGGTCCTGACGTCGTCCTCGTCGTCCTCGACGACACCGGCTTCGCCCACTTCGGGTGCTACGGGTCGACGCTGTCGACGCCCGGCGTGGACTCGCTGGCGGCGGCCGGGCTCCGGTACACCGGCTTTCACACCACCGCGCTGTGCTCGCCGTCGAGAGCGTGCCTGCTCACTGGGCGCAACCACCACAGCGTCGGCATGCGAGGAGTCTCCAACTGGAACACCGGCTTCCCCCACATGCGCGGCGGGATCACGCCCAGAGCGGCCACGGTGGCCGAGCTCCTCCGAACGCAGGGATACGCCACGTTCGCCGCAGGCAAGTGGCACCTGGCCCCCATGCTCGAGACCTCGGCGGCCGGCCCCCACACCAACTGGCCGTTGCAGAAGGGCTTCGACCGTTACTACGGCTTCCTCCAGGGGGAGGCCGACCAGTTCCACCCCGAGCTCACCTGCGACAACCACCACGTCGACCCGCCCGGTCGGCCCCAAGACGGCTACCACGTGAGCGAGGACATCGTCGACCAGTCCACCGGCTGGATCCGGGACCTGGTGTCGGTCCGCCCCGACCGGCCGTTCTTCCTCTACCTCGCCTTCGGCGCCACCCACGCCCCGCACCAGTCTCCGCTCGAGTACCGCATGCGATGGCGAGGCCGGTTCGACGAGGGCTACGAGGTCGTTCGGCGCCGCTGGTACGAGCGCCAGTTGGAGCTGGGCGTCATCCCCGAAGGGACCACCCTGGCGCCGCGCAACCCCGGCGTGCCGCCCTGGGACGAGCTCACCGCCGCCCAGCAGGCCTTCTCGTGCCGGCTCCAGGAGGCGTTCGCCGCCATGCTCGAGCACACCGACACCCAGATCAGCCGGGTGGTCGACTTCCTGGGCGGGATCGGGCGGCTCGACAACACCCTCTTCATGGTGGTCTCCGACAACGGCGCCAGTCGCGAGGGCGGGCCCTTCGGCGTCATGGACGAGTTCAGCTTCTTCAACATGCACGCCGAGGACTTGGAGGAGATCGCCGGTCGCCGGCTCGACGAGATCGGTGGGCCGCACTCGCATTCCAACTACCCATGGGGATGGGCCCAGGCCGGCAACTCCCCGCTGCGGTGGTACAAGCAGAACACCTACGGGGGCGGGGTGCGCGACCCGCTCGTCGTCCACTGGCCGGCGGCCGTCGCCGGCGGTGGCGGAGTGCGCCGGCAGTTCTGCCACGCCGTGGACATCGCCGCCACCATCTTGGACGTGACCGGGACCCCGATGCCCGACCTGTTCGGTGGCCACCCCCAGATCCCGTTGCACGGGCGCTCGCTGCGAAACACCTTCACCGAGGCCGACGCGCCGGCACCCAGGGCGGTGCAGTACTTCGAACAGATGGGACACCGGGGGATCTGGGTGGACGGCTGGAAGGCGACGACCTACCACGAGCCAGGTCACCCCTACGACCTCGACGAGTGGGAGCTGTTCCACCTCGACGCCGACTTCTCCGAGTGTCACGACCTCGCCGCCGAGCTGCCCGACCGGCTGCGCCACCTGGTCGACGTGTGGTGGTCAGAGGCGGGAGCCATGGGCGTGCTGCCGCTCGACGACCGCACCATCGAGCTGTTCGGCTCCGAGGTCCGCCCGGGAACCCCGCACGCCGACTCCACCTACACGTATCTCCCGCCCATATCGCACATCCCGGCAGACGCCGCACCCCTTCTCGGCGGGCGGGCGTGGACGATCTCGGCCGACGTGGTCGTCGACGGAGCTGCTGCGGGCGTCATCTACGCCCGGGGGAGTCACAACGTCGGTCACTCCTTCTTCCTCCATGGCGGGCAGCTGCACTTCGACTACAACGCGCTGGGCACCCACCACCGCGCCAGCGCCCCGCTGGAGCTGGCTCCGGGTCGTCACGTGCTCACGGCCCGGTTCGACCGCACCGGCCCCGGCGGTGTGCTGACCGTGGGGGCCGACGACCGGGACCTCGCGTCGGTGGACATCCCCTGGATCGTTCGCATGCTCGGCTCCACGGGCATGGACATCGGACGTGACGCCCTGTCCGAGGTGGTGGACGACTACGCCGGCCCCTATCCCTTCACCGGGCGCATCGACCGGCTCGTGGTCGAGCTGCGCAGCCGGATGGCAGCCGAGGACGTGGAGAGCACCGCCCGTGTGGAGATGGCCCGGGAGTGACGCCGCACCGGGGTCTCAGCGGCCGGCCGCGTCGGCGATCAACCGGCCCAGCACCTCGTCCTGGGCGGCCAGGTGCTCCTGGATCTTGACCGCCTCGTGGAGCACGGCGTCGGCGTCGTTGTAGGTGGCCTCGGACCGCTTGTCCGATGCCGCCGCCAGTACGTTCTGTCCCACGATGATGACCGACAAGAGGACCAACTGCAGGAACGTCTGGGATATCCACGACACCAGCACCACGGGGCTGTGGGACTTGATGGCCGAAGGCAGGCTCACGAAGGCCAGGATGGCGAAGGCATAGGCGCACCACATCGTCCCGACCCCGTTCGTGACCTTGACCGCGAACCACGAGTTGAACCGGGAGAGGCCGCCGCCGTGCGGCAGCTGGTCACTGACCTTTATGGGGTGGGTCTCGTGCTCGAGCTTCTGCTGGGTCCGGTGATGCGGGTGGTAGTGGTAGATGGTGGTGCTGCTCATCGCGTCCTCCTGGGCTGGTCGGTTCGGTCCCGAGCTCGTGCTCGCCGGCGTGGTGGAAGCGAGGGCCACCTGACTGTCACGCTGTCGACATGATCTCAGGCTCGGGCGGACGCGTCGGCGACAGTGCCAGAGCGGTCTGGCGGTTCCTTCTCGGACCTCCTCTGCGTGCCAAGGAGCTGGGAAAGGAGCAGATCACCCCGGTGGAGGGGCTGTCCGCGCTGTCCCTCGACGCCCTGACGTCGGTGGCCTACGGGCCCGAGGCGATCATCGTCGTGCTCGCCGTCGCCGGCGCCGGTGCGCTGCACCTCGTGCTGCCCATCACCATCGCCATCGTGGCGCTGCTCGCCATGCTGGTGTTCTCCTACCGGCAGGTGATCGTCGCCTACCCGGCCGGCGGCGGTGCCTACGCCGTGTCCCGGGCCAACTTCGGCCCCCACGCCGGTCTCGTGGCGGCCGCCTCGCTGGTGGTCGACTACACGCTCACCGTCGCGGTCTCGATCGCCGCCGGAGTCGGCGCGCTGACGTCGGCGTTCCCCAGCTTCAGCTCGGCGACCGTGCCCATCTGCCTGGGGATCCTCGCCCTCATCACCGTCCTCAACCTGCGCGGCCTGGGAGAGACGGCGCGGGCGTTCCTGCTCCCCACCATGATCTTCATCGTCGGGTTGCTCGCCATCATCGCCGTCGGGCTGTTCCATCCTCTGGGGTTGCACAGCCCTCAGCCCGGGCGCCCGCTCCTGCCGACTCGGAGCTTGCAGGTCGTGGGCGTGCTGCTCGTGTTGAAGGCGTTCTCGGCCGGTTGCAGCGCCCTCACCGGGGTGGAGGCGATCGCCAACGGGGTGCCGTTGTTCAAGGAGCCCCGGGTGCAGCGGGCCAAGCGGACCGAGCTGCTCCTCGGGGTCATCCTGGGGGCCATGCTCCTCGGGCTGGCCGTGCTGGCCCGGCGCTGGCACGTCGGTCCTCGCTCCGGGCAGACGGTCCTGAGCCAGATCATGGCGACGGCCGTCGGCCGCCATTGGGCGTACTTCGTCGTCTCGTTGGCCATCACGGTCGTCCTCTCCTTGGCCGCGAACACCTCCTTCGGAGGCTTGCCGGTTCTGGCCAGCCTGTTGTCGCGTGACGATTACCTCCCACACCTCTTCTCCCTGCGGGGCGACCGCCAAGTGTTCTCCAACGGCATCTGGGCGCTGGCCGTCATGTCGGGAGCATTGCTCGTGGCCGTGGGAGGGAACACCCAGACACTCATCCCTCTCTTCGCCATCGGGGTGTTCACCGGGTTCACGTTCGCCCAATCAGGACTCGTTCTCCACTGGCGCAGGGAGAGACCGAGGAACTGGCAGTACCGGGCGCTGTTGAACGGCGCCGGCGCCGTGACCACCGCCGTGGCCACGGTCATCTTCCTCCTCACCAAGTTCACGGAAGGCGCCTGGGTGGTCGTGGTGGCCGTACCCACCTTCATATTCCTGTTCGTACGCATCCACTCCTACTACGACAAGGTGCACCGCGAGCTCGGGCTGGGCACGGCGCCGGACAAACCCGTGCCCTGTGACGCCATCGTCGTGGTCCCGATCATCGGGGTCTCGAACCTGACTCGCTATGCCATCGGTGAAGCTCTGTCTTTGGCTCGAGAGGTGATCGCCGTCAGCGTCGTGCTCGAGGACGCAGACGACCAGACCGACCGGGTGCGGGAGCTCAAGGAAGAGTGGGCGCGCTGGGATCCCGGCGTCCGGCTCGAGGTGTTGGAGACCGAGTACGCCTCGGTGGTCGACCCGATCGTCGAGTTCATCGACGAGCTGTGCCGAGTGCACGACGAGCAGGTCGTCGTGCTCATCCCGGCGGTGATTCCCGACAAGTTGCGCTACCAGCTCCTCCACAACCACATCGATGCCGTGCTCAGCTCTGCGTTGCGTTACAGGCCCGACGTGGTGGTGGCACGCTCGCCGGTACGCCTCGAAGACCTGAAGACCAGGCGGCGGTGAGCCTGGGTCGGACGAACGAGCAAGACTGAGGACCGTTTCAAGCTTTGCCCCCGTAGCTCAGAGGATAGAGCGACGGTTTCCTAAACCGTGCGTCGCAGGTTCGATTCCTGCCGGGGGCGCGCTATGGCGAATCAACATGGCGAAAGCTCGACGAGCTCGAGACCCGCCGAGGACACCAAGCCGGACGGACCGCCGTCGAAAGCCCCATTCGGCCACGCCGTGGGCTTCCTGCTCTCCCAACTCGGGTACGTCGTGGCGCGCACGTTCCGGGCGGCCATGGCGGAGGTGGAGCTGGAGCCTCGGCAGTTCGCCCTTCTCCGGGCCATCGAGTCTGCCGAGGGGCGGTCGCAGAACTTCCTCGTCGACTTGTTGCGCATCCCGGCCAGCTCGATGGTGTCGCTGCTCGACCAGCTCGAGCAGCGTGGCTTGGTCGAGCGGCAGGCGCATCCGAGCGACCGCCGGTCGCGCACCGTTCACCTCACCGAGGTCGGACGAGACCTCGTCGAACGGGCAGGTGCCATGGCGGCCTCCCTCGAGTCCACGATCTGTCGGGGCTTGTCGGAGGCGGAGCGTGAAGAGCTCATCGAGCGTCTCAGGCTCGTCGGCCGCAACCTCGACGTCGTCGAGGGTGCGCATCCCGACGTCATGGAGTCGTGAGCGACCGTTTGCGTTCTATAATGGAACCCACTAGGGTGACGACGGTGGAACGGAAGAGCTTCTCCGACATGCACTGCTCGGTGGCCCAGTGCCTGGAGGTGGTGGGCGAGTGGTGGTCGATGCTCGTCCTGCGCGACGCCTTCTTGGGGGTGACCCGTTTCGACGACATCCAGGAACGGCTCGGGATCTCACGCAACATCCTCAACCAGCGTCTGAATCGGCTCGTGGACGCCGGAGTGCTGGCCAAGGTCCCCTACAGCCAACATCCGCCCCGTTACGACTACCGCCTCACGCAAAAGGGACGCGACCTGTGGCCGGTGCTGACCGCCATGCGACAGTGGGGGGACCGCCACGCCGCTCCCGACGGCCCCCCGGTCGAGGTCGTGCACAAAGGCTGCGGCGCCGTGTCGCAGGCGGTGATGACGTGCTCGGCGTGTGGGGAGGCGCTCGGGCCGCGCGACGTCCGGGCAATTCCCGGACCGGGGGCGGTCGAGCCGCTCGTGAGTGCCAGGAGGGGCTCGCCGTGAGCCAGCCGGCCACCGGGACCGAGGTTCATCTCTTCTCCGACGTGAGCCGTCTCGTCGAGCGCCGGGATGGACGGTTCGACGGTGACCTCAGCGCGCAGTGGACGATCGGCGGCAAGCCGAACGGCGGCTATCTGCTGGCCATGCTCGGCCGGGCGGCTGTCCTCGTCGGCGCCCATCGCGACGTGATCGCCGCCAGCGCCCATTACCTGCGTGCTCCTGAGCCGGGGCCGGTGGTGGTGGAGGCCGAGGTGCTTCGAGCCGGACGCACGGCCAGCCAGCTGTCGGCCCGGATGTCCCAGGGGGACTCCGTCTGCGTCGAGGCCCTCCTCACCACGGCCGACTTGGACGAGACCAGCGTCCCGTACTGGCGAGGAGGGCTCCCGGACGAGGGAACGGTGCCCTACGACGGGTGCGACCGGCTCGTCCCTGAGCTCCCCGGTGGAACGCGCGTGGCCATCATGGAGCAGGTCGAGGTCCGCCTCGAGCCGGGCTCGAGCGGCTTCACCAGGGGCTCGCCGAGCGGGCGGGGTGAGCTTCGTGGCTGGTTGGCGCTCCCGGGCGACGAGCCGTTCGACCCCATGTCGTTGCTGTACGCCGTCGATTCCTTCCCACCTGCCACCCTCGACGTCGAGTCCGCCGGGTGGGTGCCGACGCTCGAGCTGACCGTGTACGTCCGGGCCCTCCCGGTGCCCGGCCCGGTCATGGTGTTGCAGCGCGCCGAGCTGGTCGACGGCGGGCGAGTCGACGAGTTGTGCTTCGTCTGGGACGGCACCGGGAGGCTCGTCGCCCAGGGAACCCAGCTCGCCGGGATCAGGCTCGGATGACCGCGCCGGAGCCGACGAAAGCCACGCCCCGCCTCGAGCCGGTTCCCGTGGACTCGGCGGGCGCCTTCGTGCGCGACAGCGGGTTCGTCGTCGACGAGGTGAGCGCATCGAGGGTCACCGGCCACCTCGAGGTGGGCCCCGACCACCACACCCCCTGGGGTGTCGTCCACGGGGGGGTGTACGCAACCGTCGTCGAGAGCGCGGCGAGCATCGGGGCGAGCGCGGCGGTCGCCGATCGCGGCCAGGTCGCCGTGGGCCTGACCAACACCACGAACTTCCTCCGGTCGCTCAGTGCCGGGAGGTTGCGGGTGGACGCGACCGCCCTCCACCAGGGCCGTAGCCAGCAGCTGTGGCGGGTCGACCTCACCGACGAGTCGGGCCGGCTCGTCGCCCACGGAGAGCTGCGGCTCCAGAACGTGGAGGCGGCACGGGACGCAAGCGCGAGCCGGTAGACCACTCTCGTACGCCTTCGACGAAGGAGGATGGCCGTGACCGACGCCTATGTCCTGGGCGGAGTCCGCACCCCGGTGGGTCGATACGGGGGCGCCCTGGCGCACTTCCGCACCGACGACCTCCTGGGTCAGACCATGGTGGCCGCCTGTGAGCGCGTCGGCGTGCCGCTGGATCGGATCGAGGACATCACCGCCGGGTGCGTGAACGTGGCCCACGAGGGCATGGGGGACATCGCCCGGTGGGCGGCGCTGTCGGCCGGCTTCCCCGACTCGGTGCCGGCGGTCACGGTCAACCGCTTCTGCGCTTCGTCGCTGACGGGGGCGATCTCGATCTCGCACGCCATCCGCAACGACGAGCTCGGGATCGGCCTCGCCGCCGGCGTGGAGTCGATGTCGCGATCGGGCTGGGCCATCATGAAGGGAGACGCTCCTTTCAGCCCCCGAGGACCGGTGTTCCTCCTGGACACCATGTGGGCGGGAGCCGGCGGCCCACCGCACCCCAACCTGCTGGCCCGGGACGCGTACATCGACATGATCCGCACGGCGCAGAACGTGGCCGACAAGTACGGCCTCACCCGTGAGGAGATCGACGCGTTCGCCCTGCGTTCCCACCAGCACGCCGCGGCGGCACGCGACTCGGGGCGTCTGGCCGAAGAGATCCATCCGGTGGAGATCCCTGCCACCCGCAAGGAGCCGGCGACGCGCTTCGAGCACGACGAGTTCATCCGGGGCGACACCACGGCCGAGAAGCTGGCTGCGTTGCCTCCTCAGCCCAACACCTCGCAGATGACCGCCGGCAACTCGTCGCCTCTCTCCGACGGGGCGAGCGCCGTGGTCCTGGCCAGCGGGGCCGATACCGAAGCTCTCGGCGTCGAGCCCCTGGCCCGGGTGGTGTCATCCGCCACATACGCACTCGACCCCAAGTACATGGGGATCGCGCCTGCGTGGGCCATCGCCAAGGCCATGGAACGGGCCAAGCTCGCCCCCGAGGACGTCGACGTCTGGGAGGTCCACGAGGCCTTCGCCGCCCAGGCGCTCGGCGTGCTTCGGGAGCTGCCCAACCAGCTGGGCGGGTTCACGGTGCCGGACGACCGCCTCAATCCCAACGGAGGCGCGGTGGCCATCGGGCATCCTTTCGGTTCCTCGGGCACCCGCTACGTCCTCACCCTGTCCACCGAGCTCCACCTGCGCAACAAGCGCTTCGGCGTCCTGGGGGTGTGCGTGGGATCCGGCCAGGGGGTTGCGCTCGTCCTGGAGAACCCTGCCGTTCGATAATGCCCTCGTGGACAGATCGTGGCACCGAGTGACGGCGGCGTGATGCGCCGTGTGGCGGTGGGCTGGAGCGCCCTCGCCCTGTGCGCCGTCACTGCCGGGTGCGCCAGCTCCTCCGCTCCGCAGGCCGAGCCCGCCCACGCCACCACGGAGTCGGGCTGCGGGACGAGCCCGGGGTCCGGGTCCGTCGTGGTGCACCTGACGGTCCAAGGGCACCGTCGGCTGGTGATCGTCCACGTGCCGACCGGCTACACGGGGTCGCGGCGGGTCCCGCTCGTGCTCAACCTGCACGGGAGCGGCAGCACGGCGGCAGCGGAGGAAGCCTTCAGCGGCATGGACGCCACGGCGAACGAGGACGGGTTCATCGTGGCCTACCCCCAGGGATCGATCACGAGCGGGGACGGGTTCGACTGGAACGTCCCTGGTGAACCCCTCGTGGGTGGCGCGTATCCCCCCAAGAACGCCGTCAACGACGTCACCTTCCTCACCGACCTCGTCCCCGACCTCGCCTCCCGGTACTGCGTCGACACCAGCCGGGTGTACGCGACGGGGGTCTCGGGAGGCGGGCGCATGGCCAGCCAGCTCGGCTGCGACGCGCCGGGAACGTTCGCCGCCGTGGCGCCGGTGGCCGGGTTGCGCTTCCCCGACCCCTGTCCCACCACCCGTTCGGTCCCGGTGGTCGCCTTCCACGGGACGGCCGACCCCATCGACCCCTACAACGGCAACGGCGAGGCCTACTGGACCTACTCGGTGCCCACCGCCGCCCAGCGCTGGGCGGCCCATGACGGATGCGCCTCGACACCGCAGACCACCTCCGGCACCGGGTTCACGCTCACCGTGTACGCGCCGTGCCCCGGGGGGGCGAGCGTCGAGCTCTACAGCCTCATCGGCGAGGGCCACGAGTGGCCGGGCGGCCCGCCCCTGCCGGCCGGCATCACCAAGGTGCTCGGCCCCCAGAGTGACGCCGTCAACGCCAACGCCGTCATGTGGGCGTTCTTCGCCGCCCACTCGGGCTCGTAGGGCCGGGATAGGTTCGTCGCTCATGCGCTTCGGGGTCGCACTCGGGACCATGCACCCCTCGATGTTCGTCGAGGCGGCCGAGGCCGCCGACCAGCTCGGATTCGAGTCGGTGTGGCTCCCCGAGCACCTCGTGCTCCCGGCGAACATGGCCGGCTCGCCCTATGCGGGCGCCGAGCATCCGCCCATCCCCCCGTCCACGCCTGTGTACGACGTCTTCGGCTACCTGGCGTACATCGCCGGCCGGACCAGGCGCGTCCGTGTCGGCACCCACGTCTACAACCTGGCCCTCCGTCATCCCTTCGTGGCCGCCCGGGCCGTGCAGACCGTCGACGTGGTGTCGGGCGGACGTCTGGAGGTCGGCGTCGGGGCCGGATGGCTGCGCCAGGAGTGGGAGGCGGTGGGCCTCGACTTCGACAGCCGGGGAGCGAGGCTCGACGAAGCCCTCGAGGTGTGCGAGGCGCTGTGGACCGAGGAGTGCGTCGCCCATCGAGGATCCTTCTTCTCCTTCGACGAGGTGATGTTCGAGCCCAAGCCGCTCCAGCGGCCTCACCCCCCCGTGCTCATCGGCGGCGAGACTCGAGCGGCCCTGCGCCGCGCCGCGCGCCACGACGGATGGATCGGCCTCAGCCATTCGCCCGAGTCGGTGCGAGCGCCGGTCGAGACGTTGCACAGGCTGCGGGAGGAGCACCGGCGATCCGATCGTCCCTTCACGGTGAGCGTGGGCGGCTCGGTGTCGAGCGAGGCCGACGTCGAGGCGTTCGCCGCCGCCGGGGTGGACCGGTTGATCGTGAGCCCGTGGTCGCGTACCCGGGAGGTGCTCGACGGCCTGCGCTCGTTCGCCTCCCGCTATTTCGGGTGACGGCGTCACCTTGATTACCATGCGACCCGTGAACTCGGGCGGGGACGACGCCTTCGACCTCGACCTGGCTGCCGCCTCTCTGCGGTCCAACAGCTCGGACGTGGGAACGTTGCTGACCCTCCTCGTCGACCAGCTCGGCGACGTGCTCGGCCGGCGCCTCGTCGTCGAGCGTCCCAAGGGTCTCCTGCGCCGGGGCGAGGGGATCCGGTCGGTGACGATCACCCTCGGGGACGACGAGCTCCGGGCCGAGGTGGAGGGACCGGCGGTGCGCTGCACCGTCGGGCACTCGTCGGGGGGGATCCGCATCCGCAGCTCGGAGGTGGGGATGGAGCAGTGGCTCAAGCGCCTGCTCCAGGGGCTGCAACAGGAAGCGGCCCACAGCGACGCCGCCCGGCAAGCGCTAGAGCACATCGTCATCGGAGGAGACGGATGACCCAACCGCAAGACCTGCCTGCCGACGCCGAGCGACGCCTGAGCCAGCTCGAGCACGGGTTGTTCACATCCGACCTGTCGGTGAACGAATTCCTGCTCATCAAGGAGGTGGGGTTCCACCCGCTCGGGTTCGTGATGGGTTCGTCGATCTACCACACCGGGATCCAGACCCGCAGCTGGGGCAAGAGCCAGGAGCTGTCCAAGCTGACGGGCGCCATGTACAACGCCCGCGAGCTGGCCATGAACCGCATGGAGGAGGAGGCCGAAGAGCTCGGTGCCGACGGGGTGGTGGGCGTGCGCCTGGATGTCAACTATTACGAGTGGGGCAACGACGCCGCCGAGTTCATCGCCATGGGAACAGCGGTCAAGGCCGAGGACGGGAGCTCCTACCGCAACTCCAAGGGCAAGCCCTTCACGTCGGACCTGTCGGGACAGGACTTCTGGACCCTGATGCAGACGGGGTACGTGCCCCAGGCACTGGTCATGGGGACCTGCGTGTACCACATCGCCCATCGGGGCCTGCTCCAGGCCCTGGGCTCGGTGGGCCAGAACGTGGAGCTCCCCAACTTCACCCAGGCCCTCTACGAGGCGAGGGAGCTGGCCATGACCCGCATGCAGGACGAGGCCAACGAGCTGGGATCGACCGGCATCGTGGGCGTGCGGCTCGAAGAGAAGTCCCACCAGTGGGGCTCGCACACCATCGAGTTCCTCTCCATCGGCACGGCGGTGGCCAAGCGTTCCGGAGACGTGCGGCTGCCCACGCCCACCACCATCATCTCGCTCGACAATTGATGACCCAGTCCGGTCCCGATCTCCCCGAGGCGGCCGAACGGCGTCTCGAGTCGGGCTCGTTCTCGTCGGGCCTCACCGTGCCGGATTTCGCCGCCTGCCTGTCCATGGGCCTGCGGCCCGTGGGTTTGGTGCAGGGGTTCTGCGCCATGCAGTGGGCGTGGTACGGGTCGGGGTCGCCGTACATGCGCGGGCTCAACCCCTATGCCCCGGGCGCCAGTAATCGGGGTAGCTACGTGGAGAACTACAACTGCCCACACGGTTTCGTGTCCGCCGAGCATCGGATGTGGGGCCAGAACTACGAGCAACCCTGGATCGAGGCGGCGTGGGCACAGGGCTACGAGACGGCCTACCGGCGCATGGTCGAGGAGGCGCAGGACGCCGGCGCCCACGGCATCGTCGGGGTCACCAACCAGGTGCATCAGCTCACCGACGCCGCCGTCACCGAGTTCCACCTGCTCGGCACCGCCGTGGTGGTGGAGGACGGCCCGGCCCCGGCCGAGGGTCCGTGGACGACGTATCTCGCCGGCCAGCGCCTGGCCAAGCTGTTCGAGGCGGGTTTCGTGCCCATCTCGGTCGTGGCCGTGCTCACGTCGGTGCGCATCTGGGCGTACTGCATCACGGCCTATCTGATGGAAGGGGGCATGTACTCCTGGGGCGGGTACGGCCCCCACGACATCGACCAGGTGGCGTCGGCCCACATGGCGGCCCGGGGCCTGGCCCGCGAACGCGTCCGGAGCCAGCTCGGGGGTGACGTCCTCCACGGGGCCCACATGGAGATGGCCAGGCGGGAGATCGGCGAGGGCGACGAGGTGGTCGAGTGCACGCTGCTCGGGACCCGGGTGCGCCGGTTCAAGGACTTCGACCCTCTGGCGAAGGCGATGCCCACGGTGCGCCTCACATGACCCACCCGGCGCCCGCCCCGAAGCGACCCGACGTCCGCCAAGAGGTCCGCAAGGCGGCCGAGTTGCTCAGCCGGCCGCACAACCCGGGCGGCAGGGGCGTCACCTCGGACCTCTCGGTGGACGAAGTACTGCTCCTGCACTCCGTCGAGTGGGAGCCCGTCGACCTCGTCTTCGGCTCGGGACTGGCCTCGGTACCGGCCGGGGTGTGGACCTGGGGCCAGGGAGAGATCGGCCCGGCTTCGGAGTCCCACGCCATGGCGTTCCGGGCCGCCGCCAACCGCTTGGCTTCGGAGTGCACCCGCGTGGGTGGGCACGGGGTGGTGGGCGTGCACGTCGAGGCCGAGGTCCACCGCCTCCACATCGACGTGGAGCTGGTGGGAACCGCGGTGCGACCGGTCCGAGCCGGGAACGCGCCGCAGGTCTTCTCGTCGGACCTCTCGGCACGCGATTTCGTGCTGCTCGTGCAGGCGGGGTGGATGCCGCTCGGCCTTGCCTTCGGTGCCAGCTTCACCTATGTGCCGCGCCGGGGGGTGGGCACAACCATCAGGCAGAAGGCGCAGAACGTCGAGCTCACCAACTTCACCGAGGCCATGTACTCGGCTCGGGAAGCGGCCATGGCCCGCCTCCAGGACTTCGGCCTGTCCCTGGGGGCTCACGGGTTGGTGGACGCGACGGTGAGCGAGGGACCCATGGCCTTCGCCCGCCATGCCATCGGCTTCACCGCCTGGGCCACGGCGGTCAAGATGGTTGCCGACGAGCACCGGCGTCTGGCCCCGCAGGTGGTCCTGCCGCTGGACGACGCCGTGGTCCAGTTCGAGGCGACTTCGCTGCGGGACTGAGGCCGGCCCCGTCGCGCTCAGCTCGACGGGGCCAGGTCGCTGGTGCAGTGCTTGCAGCGGGTGGCGGCGACGGGAAGGTCGCTCGACAGGCAGCGGGGGCAGGTCTTGGTGGGGTCGGGGTCGCCGAAGACCTTTTGGCCCCGGCGTCCCATGTACGAGCGATAGGGGACCACGAGCACGGCGTAGATCACGGCCATGAAGATGAGGAAGTAGACGATGGCGGAGACGAAGGCTCCGACGTCGATGCGTTGGCCGTTGAGGGTCCACCCCAGCGACTGCCCGGCGTGAGCGCCACCTTCGGCGGCGTTCACCAGAGGAGTGACGACGTTGTCGGTGAAGGCCTTGATCAGCGTGCTGAAGGCCAGGGCCACCACCAGCCCGACGGCGATCACGATGAGGTCGCCCTGCATCAGGAATTTCTTGAAGCCCTTCATGGTCCTCACCTCCGTGGAGTCCGCCCGCCGTGATGCGGCCGCTTTCTGAGATCATGGGGCCCATGGCCGTCCAGCTCAACCACATCATCGTTCCCGTGGCCGACAAGGAGGAGGCATCGAGGTTCCTGGCCGAGATCCTCGGCCTCGATCCGCCCGTGCGCTTCGGCCCCTTCATGTGCGTGGAGACGGCCAACGGGGTGAGCCTGGACTACGACGACCGGTGGGGGACGGTGCCGGGTCACTACGCCTTTCTGGTCGGTGAGGAGGAGTTCGACTCCATCTTCGAGCGCGTCGTGTCACGGGGTCTCGAGTACTGGGCCGACCCGGCGCACCAGCGGGCCAACGAGCTCAACGACAATGGACGCGGCTTCTACTTCGAGGACCCGGCCGGCAACAATCTGGAGGTGTTGACCCGGTCCTACGGGTCCTGACCGCAACACCCGCGGATCGGTCAGCGCCCGCCGGCCAAGGGTGTGGCCTCCAACGCGCAGTGGGCGCAGTGGACCGTCTCGACGCCGGCACCGGGAGCGCCAGGACGACGCGGGTTGCGGATGCCGAGCGCCGCCAGCACACCGCCGGCACCGCACCAGACGGCCGTGAGGTAGACGGCGGTGCGAAAACCCGAGGCCATGGCGGCACGCTCGAGGTAGGCGTGACCCCCGATCCCGGCCAGCGCCGGCAAGATGGCGACGGCCACCAGCCCGCCCACCCGGGCCACGTCGTTGTTCACCGCCGAGGCCAGGCCGGCGTGCTCGGAGGGCAGGGCACCGAGCGCCGTGGCCGTGAGCGGGGCGACGGTGATGGCCAGGCCCAGTCCGAACACCACCACGGCCGGGAGGACGGCCACCGGGTACGACGACTCGCTCGCCGTGAGAGACAACATGGCCAGCCCGGCCCCCACGACGAAGGGGCCCACGCCCATCTGCAGACGAGGTCCGATGCGCGCCGCCAGCCGGCCCGAGCTCGGTGACAGCACGAGCATGATGGCGGTGAGCGGCAGCAGGGACAGTCCCGCCTCGAGCGGGCTGTAGCCGTCGGCGACCTGGAGCTCGGTGGGCAGGAGGAAGAGGGCGCCTCCCAGGCCGGCGTACACGAGCAGGGTGAGGGTGTTGGTCACGGTGAATTGGCGCCGGCGGAAGATGTCGAGGGGAACCATGGGATGGCCGGCCCGGCGCTCGGACCCGAGGAACGCCGCCCCCGCCGCCGCGCCCAGCACCAGCATGGTCAGCACGGCCGGCGAGCCCCAGCCAATCGACGGCCCCTCGACCAGGCCGTAGGTGATGCCGGCCAGCGCCACCACGGTGAGCGTGGCTCCGGCGGCGTCGAGACGAGCGTGCTCACGCTGCTTGCTCTCCGGCACGTGCTTGGCGCTCACCAGGAGGACGGCCAGCCCGACGGGCGCGTTGATCAGGAAGATCCACCGCCACGACGCTGCGCTGATCAGGTAGCCGCCGAGCAGAGGACCGGCGGCCGTGGCCACTCCGCCCAGGCCCGACCAGGCGCCGATGGCCCGGGACCTGTCGTCGGACGAGAACGACGCTTCGATGATGGCCAGGCTCCCCGGGACCAGGAGCGCCGCCCCCATGCCTTGGAGCACGCGGGTGACAACGAGCACGGTGACGTCGGGGGCCGCCGCGCAGGCGGCCGAGGCCAGGGTGAACCACGTCACCCCCACCACGAAGACGCGTCGGCGCCCGAACAGGTCTCCCAGGCTGCCCCCGACGAGAAGGAGAGCGGCCAGCGACAGCAGGTAGCCGGTCACCACCCACTGCATGGAGACGATCGAGGCGTGGAACTCCCGGCCCATCGAGGGAAGGGCGATGCCCACGACGGTGGAGTCGATGGCGGCCATGGCCGAGCCGAGCACCGTGGCGGCGAGTACCCACCGGCCTCCCGGGGAGCGATACGTGACCGTCCCGCCGTCAGCGTCCTCGATGCCACGGTCGTCGAGGGCGGCCACCTCGTCCACCCTAGGGTTGGTGGCTCCGGGCGTCGTCCCTGGTGGTGACCGGGCGGCGCCGACCGGTGAGGCCGAAGGGCTAGGCCAGCGGGAAGAGTGCCGCCGCCTCGAGCATGGTGCCGATCTCCTCGGGACGCACCGGGCGGCTCAGGTAGAAGCCCTGGGCTTGGACACAGCCCAGGCGGGCCAGGCGCTCCCACACCTGTTGGCTCTCCACCCCCTCGGCCAGCACGGCCATGTCGAGGCGCCGTCCCAGATCGAT
>JASHUM010000132.1 GCA_030040015.1 Acidimicrobiales bacterium | reverse complement strand
ATACGGGGATATGGTGTTGCCGCCAGGGGTGGGGCGGTGAGGATGGATCGAGCAACCGCAAGCAGTGGCGGAGCAGGGTGTTTTTCCCGGTGGCAGGGTCGGCGGGCCCGTTGGCCTTCGGCTCCCTGCCCTGCGCTTGGCCGGCCAAGCCACTCGAGAGGGGGGGGATCCATGCGGAGGCACGCCAGCGTGGCGGTCCTCGTGGTGCTCTCCCTCGTGCTCAGCGCATGTGGTGCCCGCCTCTCGGCTGCCCAGATCGCCGCCTTGAACGCGTCGGGCGGAAGCGGCTCGACGAACGAAGGGGCGGCGTCGGGCGCCACCACCGGGACCTCGCCGGCGAGCGCTTCGGGCGCCACGGCGCAGGGCTCCAGCGGGAGCACCGGGTCGGCGTCGGCCGGCGCGTCAGGGGGGAGCTCGACCCACCAGGCGACGTCGAACACCGCCGCAGCAGGCGTCCCCGGGCTGAGCGTCGATCCCTCGGTGTGCAGCGGCCCGGCGAACGCGCCCGGAGTCAGCTCGTCACAGGTCGACCTGGGTGCCGTGACCACGGTGACCGGCCCGATCCCCGGCGCCTTCGAGAGCGTGGTCCAGGCCGACGACGCCTTCGCCGACTACATCAACAGCGAGGGCGGCATCTGCGGTCGCAAGCTGGTGTACGAGGTCGCCGACGACGACCTCGACGCCAGTCAGAACCAGACGGCCACCCAGTCCCTGGCCGACTCGGTGTTCGCCTTCGTGGGCTCGTTCTCCGGAGTGGACCAAGGCGGGGCGTCGGTCATCCAGCAGGACAACATCCCCTACGTCGCCGAGGCCATCAGCGAGCAAGCCGAGGAGATCCCCCAGAACTTCTCCCCCACGCCGGTGCCCTGTGGGCTCAACCTGGCCGGCTACGAGTACCTGAAGCAGAAGTACCCCGACGCCTACACCCACATGGCCGTGCTCAGCATCAACCAGCCCACCGACCTCTACGAGACCCAGTGCCAAGAGGAGGCGCTGGAGTCCATCGGCTACAAGTTCGTCTACAGCGACGAGAACATCGCCTTGACCCAGACCGACTTCTCGAGCGACGCCCAGGCCATGAAGGCCGCCGGGGCCGACGGCCTGCTCTTCGTGGCCACCGCCTCGTACTACGCCGAGGTGGCCACGGCCATGCAGAACGCCGGCCTCACCATGCAGATCCCCACCTACGACGACAACGCCTACGACCCGGCCTTCATCCCTCAGGCGGGCTCCGCCGCCGACGGGGCCACCATCGTCAGTCCGGTGGCCATGTACCAAGGGGAGGACGCCAGCTGGAACCCGACCATCGCCCTGTTCGACAAGTACTTCGAGGCCGTGTCCGGCGGGACGGCCCCCAACGAGTACGGGTTGTGGTCATGGATGGACGGCATGATGTTCATCGAGGGGCTCAACAACGGCGGAGGCCTCACTCGGGCCGACCTTCTCAGCGGACTCGGCAAGATCACGAGCTTCACGGCGGGGGGCATGCAGGGCCAGGCCAACCCGGTGGCCAAGACCCAAGGGTTGTGCTGGATCGTCATCGACATCGTCAACCAGAAGTTCGTGCGCGACTCCGGCGACCCGCCGACCGGGCTGATCTGCCCCAGCACGAACACCTACGACTACGTGACGAACGTGACGGAACAGTCGTAGGGAGCCGGGGGGAACAGGGGGACCGCCGTGGGGGAGTTCATCGGCCTCACCATCGCCGGGCTCTCCCTGGGCGCCATCTACGCCATCGCCGCCTCGGGCCTGGTGGTGACCTACACCACCAGTGGCGTCTTCAACTTCGCCCACGGCGCCGTCGGGATGATCATGGCGTTCGTCTACTGGCAGTTGCGGGTCCAGGACCACTGGTCCGCCCCGGCGGCCCTCGGCCTGTCGCTGCTCGTCATCGCCCCCGCCATCGGCCTGCTGCTCGAGGCGGTGCTCATCAGACGGCTCAACGTGAACGACACCGGCATGACCCTCATCGTGACGGTGGCCGTGATGGTGGCGCTCATGGGGGTCGCCTTCACCATCTGGCCCCCGACCATCGGGCGGCTCCTCCCCCAGTTCTTCGGCCCCAACGGCCACGTGTCCATCGACGGCGAGCTCATCAGCTACGAGGAGCTCATCTCGATCGGCCTCGCCGTGGCCACGGCACTCGGCCTGAGGCTGTTCTTCCACAACACCCGCATCGGCGTGGCCATGCGCGGGGTGGTGGACGACCGGCAGCTCATGGCCATGAACGGCCGCAGCCCGCAATTCCTGAACGCGCTGTCGTGGATGATCGGTGCGGCCTTCGGGGCGCTGGCAGGGATCCTGACCGCCTCCACATACACGCTCGACGTCCTCACCTTGACCTTGCTCGTCCTCAACAGCTTCGCCGCCGCCATGCTGGGCCGCCTGCGCAACCTGCCGCTCACGTTCCTGGGCGCCATCGTCCTCGGCCTGGCCAACGCCTACATGACCGGCTATCTCCGGCTCACCGGCTGGCTGGTCGAGCTGCGGCCGGTGCTGCCCACGCTGTTCCTCTTCATCGTCCTCGTCGCACTTCCCGCCGTCCGCCTGCGGGCCGGGACGGCGGCGGTGTCCAAGGCCATCCGCGTCCCGGGCGCCCGGGCCAGCCTGGTCAATGGGGCGGTGCTCGTCGCCGTCGCGGCGATCGCCGCGCCCTTCATCCACGGCATCGCCCTGGGCAACGTCAACGAAGGGGCGGCGCTCGGCATCGGAGCGCTGTCGATCGTCCTGCTGTCGGGCTACGGCGGGCAGATGTCACTGGCCCAGTACGCCTTCTTCGGCTTGGGCGCCTGGCTCTTCGGCGAGACGGGACACGGCGGGAATCCCCTCGGCCTGCTGGCCGCGGCAGGGGCGGGGGCGGTGCTCGGGGCACTGGTGGCGCTGCCGGCTCTGCGTCTGCGCCGGCTCGAGTTCGCGCTGTCCACCCTCGCCTTCGGGACGCTGGCGTGGTACATGTTCCTCTCGCAGCCTCAGATCATCGGGCTCGGCGACGTCAACATCCCCCGTCTCCACCTGCCCGGCCTGTCGCTGCAGAACGACCGCGTGAACCTGGTCTTCCTGGCCGTCGTCTTCGCGCTCCTGTCGGCCGGCGTGCTCGCCATCCGCCGCAGTCGCTACGGCCGCATCCTGATCGCCGCCAGGGACAGCGAGGCGGCCTGCGCCACGCTGGGCCTCAACCTCCGGCTGACCAAGATCCTCCTCTTCGCCTTGGCCAGCGCCATCGCCACCTTCGGCGGCGCCATCTACGGCTCGACCCAGCTGATCGTGACCAGCAACGACTTCCAGTACGTGTCCAGCCTCTTCATCGTGCTGATCGTCTACGTGTGGGGAATCTCCACACCTGGAGGCGCGCTGGCCGGTGGGATGTCACTGGCGCTGGCCCCCCTCGTCGAGGCCCACGTCCCGGCGCGGTTCCAGGCCCTCACCTACTTCTTCACCGGACTGGGCGCGTTGACGATCCTCACCCACCCCGAGGGCGTCATCCCCCTGATCACCGAGAGGCTGCGCCTGCTGAACCCCCTGGCCGCGTATCGGTCACGGCAGACCCGTCAGGTCCGTGTCGCCAACGAACAGCTGCTGACCACCGTGGAGGTGAGACGTGCCACTCCTGCAGACGCGTGAGGTCACCGTCCGCTTCGGTGGCGTGACGGCCCTGCAGTCGGTCAGCCTGTCCGCCGACCCCGGGACCGTCACCGGTCTCATCGGGCCCAACGGGGCCGGCAAGACGACGCTCTTCAACGTGATCACCGGACTCCAGGCACCGGCCGCCGGTCGAGTCCTGATGGACGGTCAGGACGTCACCGATCTCCCCGTGCACCGCCGGGCACGGCTGGGCATGGCCCGCACCTTCCAGCGACTCGAGTTGTTCGGTTCGCTCACCGTGGAGGAGAACGTCCGGACCGCGGCCGACATCCGCCAACTGTGGAGCCGTGACCGTGCCGACGTCGCCCGGATGACCGACGCCGTCATCGCCCGTGTCGGGTTGCGCCAGTACGCCCACTCCCCCGCCCATACGTTGCCCACCGGGCTGGCTCGCCTCACCGAGCTCGCCCGGGCCCTCGCCACGGCACCACGCCTGCTGCTGCTCGACGAGCCCGGCTCTGGGCTCGACGGAGCCGAATCGGAGGAGTTCGGAAGGCTGCTCGGCGCGCTCGCCGCGGAAGGTACGGCCGTCCTGCTCGTTGAGCACGACATGGACCTCGTCATGCAGGCGTGCTCCCAGATCCACGTGCTCGACTTCGGGGTGCACCTCACCTCGGGCACCCCGGACGAGATCCGCGCCGACAGCCGCGTCCAGCGTGCCTATCTGGGCGAGGCCGACGCAGTCCCCACAGGAGCCCGGGCGTGACCGCCCCGGCCCTCGAGCTGATCGACGTGCACGCCGGCTACGGCTCGATCGAGGTTCTCCACGGGGTCAACCTCGTGGTGCCGGTGGGGAGCCTGGTCACCTTGCTCGGCCCGAACGGCGCCGGCAAGACGACGACGCTGGCCGCCATCGACGGCCGGGTGGCCCCGACGGCCGGATGCGTGCACATCGCCGGGCGCCACGTCAACGGCTCACCGACGCAGCGCGTCGCCCGGGCGGGGGTGTGCAGCATCCCCGAAGGCCGGGGGGTGTTCCCGAACCTCACCGTCGACGAGAACTTGTTGATGGTCACGCAGCTTCACGACGACCTCACGACGTCGATGGTGCGCGAGCGGACGTTCGCCCGCTTTCCCCAACTCGCCCGACGGCGCCACCTGCTCGCCGGCAGCCTGTCCGGCGGCGAGCAGCAGATGCTGGCCATGGCCCGGGCCATCGTGACCGATCCTGCGCTGCTGCTGGTCGACGAGCCCTCCATGGGTTTGGCCCCGGTGATCGTGGCCGCCATCTACGACGTCCTGGGTCAGCTCACCGCCGAGGGCATGACCGTGCTGCTCGTCGAGCAGTTCGCCCACAAGGCCCTGTCCATCGCCGACTTCGCCGCCGTGATGTCCAACGGCCGGATCTCGGTGTTCTGTGAACCGGCCGACCTCGAGGACGTCGCCGGCGCCTACCTGGGGGTCACCGCATGAAGCGGCGCCTCGTTCACGTGGCCGGTGCACTCACGCTGGCGTCTGCGACCGTCGTCGGCGCCGTCACGATCGGCGCCACGTCGGCCCACGCCGATACGAGCCTCCTGGCGTGGACCACCCAGGCCGACGCCAACCCGTTCGACCTCGTCGTCGATAACGCCGCCGGCCTCGACGGCGTACACCCGCTGTCGGAGATCGACATACCCGAGGACACCTCGAATTACGAGACGGGTCCCTTCGGCTACGCCCTGGCCTCGATCCTGTGGCCCGGGGCGCTGCTCGGAAACCTGGGATCGATCTCCGGCGAGGCGGGGTTGCCCAGTGAGCTCTCTTCGGAGGTGCCCAACGACCCCCTGAAGGCCGAGTCCTTCTATCCCATCGGGCCCACGTCGGACACCTACCCGTCGGGGGCGCCGTCGACCGGCCTCGTCGAGATGTCGTCCTACGCCGATGCCAACCAGTCGTGGGCCAAGGCGGGACTGGCCGACGTCTCGATCCCCGGCCTCTTCGACCTGCAGTCCGTGCAGGGGAGCACGACCGCCACGGCCACCTCGGTGGCCCAGTCGACCGCGTCCGGCACGTTCAGCTCCTTGAGCCTCTTGGGTGGGCTGATCCAGATCGGCACCACGACCTCCACGGCGTCGGCCCAGAGCGACGGGACCACCCCGAGCGGCACGTCCAACACCACCATCGGCGCCATCACCATCGACGGTGAGCCGGTCAGCGTCGGAAGCGGCGGCTTGACCGTCGGCCCTGCCGCCGGGGACCTTTCGGGCCTGCTCGGGATCGGGACCTCGGTGGTGAACGAGCTCATCTCGGCGCTCAACCTGAAGATGGCGCTCCTCCCCGAGACCCAGAGCAACCAGGGGACGGCCGACACGGTCACCTCGGGAGGCTTGTCGGTCAGCTTCTCCCTGCCGACCGACCTGAGCCTCACCCTCGACTGCAGCGCCCTGCCGTCCGAGCTCGCCTCGCTCAACATCCTGTGCCAGCTCCCCGACGAGCTCGAGGGGCTCAACTTCACCTTCACCCTGGCCCGTGTCACCGCCGCCGCCTACGCCACGCCACCGTTCCCGCTGGCGCTGGGCGTGCCCCTGGGCCCGCTGCAAGGTTTGACGAGCCCGTCCGTCCCGACGGCGAGCACCATCGTCACCACCCCGGTGACCCCGACCTCGCCGGCCCCGACGCCGGCCCCGACGACCGTCGCCGCGCCGGTGCGAAAGTCCTCGGGCCTCCTGGCGGTGGCGCTGTCCTCCCCGATAGGAGCCGGGTTGCTCGCCCTGCTCATGGCGCTGGCGGTCGCCTTCGGGCTCGGGCTACGACGTCTGGCGTCCGGGATGGCGCTCGCCAAGCCCGCCGACAGCTGTCCACTCGAGGAGAGACCATGACCGCCATCGCAGAGCCGTCGCGCACCACCGTGGCCCGTAGCCGTCAGCGCTCGCTCGTCAAGGCCATCTCGACCATGCGAGGCCGGCTCCTCAAGATCACGCTGGAGGGGCTGTTCCTCACTGTTGGCGCACTGTGCCTGCCCATCGGCGTCGTGACGATCATCCTCGGCTGGTACGGAGCCGCCCACACCGGGCACGTCTACGAGCAGAACGACTACCTCATCTCCGGTGGCCTGCTCGGCCTGGGCATCATCTTCATCGGTGGGTTCCTGTACTTCGGCTACTGGATGACCCGCCAGATCCGGGCCACCGAGACGACCGGGCAGCAGACCTTGCGCGCCCTCGAGCGCCTCGAGGGGAGAATCGGCCCGGGAACCCAGGAGGCAGCCGGAGGGGCGGGGGCTTCCAGCGTCCTCGTCGTCACCGAACACGGCAGCATGGTGCACCGGCCGACCTGCCCGGCCGTGGCCGACCGCAGCGTGAGGATCGTCGACCGGTCCCGGGCCGGCGACTACCGACCCTGCGCCGTGTGCGAGCCGATGGGCTGACTGTCGGTGGAACGGTCGGCTGTCTCGAGTCGCTCCATCAACTCGGCGACGAAGGCGACGGTCTCCTCGTGCCCAGCCTCGATCCCGAGCGCCTCTTCGAGCGAGAGCACCTGTGACAGGCCGGTCATGAGCAGCAGCGCCACGACGGGCGGCAGTTGCCCGCCGGGAACCCGGGACGCCTCCAGCGCGGCGGTGATG
>JASHUM010000131.1 GCA_030040015.1 Acidimicrobiales bacterium | reverse complement strand
ATACGGGGATATGGTGTTGCCGCCAGGGGTGGGGCGGTGAGGATGGATCGAGCAACCGCAAGCAGTGGCGGAGCAGGGTGTTTTTCCCGGTGGCAGGGTCGGCGGGCCCGTTGGCCTTCGGCTCCCTGCCCTGCGCTTGGCCGGCCAAGCCACTCGAGAGGGGGGGGATCCATGCGGAGGCACGCCAGCGTGGCGGTGCTCGTGGTGCTCTCCCTCGTGCTCAGCGCATGTGGTGCCCGCCTCTCGGCTGCCCAGATCGCCGCCTTGAACGCTTCGGGCGGAAGCGGCTCGACGAACGAAGGGGCGGCGTCGGGCGCCACCACCGGGACCTCGCCGGCGAGCGCTACGGGCGCCACGGCGCAGGGCTCCAGCGGGAGCACCGGGTCCGGCTCGGTTGGCTCGTCAGGGGGGAGCTCGACCCACCAGGCGGCGTCGAACACCGCCGCCGCGTCCGTCCCCGGGCTGAGCGTCGATCCCTCGGTGTGCAGCGGCCCGGCGAACGCTCCCGGAGTCAGCTCGTCACAGGTCGACCTGGGTGCCGTGACCACCGTGACCGGACCGGTCCCCGGGATCTTCGAGAGCGTCGTCCAAGCCGACGACGCCTTCGCCGACTACATCAACAGCGAGGGCGGCATCTGCGGGCGCAAGCTCGTCTACGAGATCGCCGACGACGACCTCGACGCCAGCCAGAACCAGACGGCAACCCAGTCCCTGGCCGACTCCGTGTTCGCCTTCGTGGGCTCGTTCTCCGGCGTCGACCAGGGCGGGGCGCCCGTCATCCAGCAGGACAACATCCCCTACGTGGCCGAGGCCATCAGCGAGCAGGCCGAGGAGATCCCCCAGAACTTCTCCCCCACGCCCGTGCCCTGCGGCCTCAACCTGGCCGGCTACCAGTACCTGAAGCAGAAGTTCCCCGACGCCTACACCCACATGGCGGTTCTGAGCATCAACCAGCCCACCGACCTCTACGAGACCCAGTGTCAAATGGGCGCACTGGAATCGATCGGGTACAAGTTCGTCTACAGCGACGAGAACATCGCCCTGACCCAGACCGACTTCTCGAGTGACGCCCAGGCCATGAAGGCGGCCGGGGCGGAGGGCCTGCTCTTCGTGGCCACTGCCTCGTACTACGCCGAGGTGGCCACGGCCATGCAGAACGCCGGTCTCACCATGCAGATCCCCACCTACGACGACAACGCCTACGACCCCGCATTCATCCCCCAGGCCGGCAGCGCGGCCAACGGGACGACCGTCCTCAGCCCGGTGGCCATGTACCAAGGCGAGGACGCCAGCTGGAACCCGACCATCGCCCTCTTCGACAAATACTTCGAGGCGGTGTCCGGCGGGACGGCGCCCAACGAGTACGGGTTGTGGTCCTGGATGGACGGCATGATGTTCATCGAGGGCCTGAACAACGGCGGGGGCCTGACTCGAGCTGACCTTTTCAACGGGCTGGGCAAGATCACCAGCTTCACGGCAGGAGGCATGCAGGGCGCTGCCAACCCCGTGGCCAAGACGCAGGGACTCTGTTGGATCCTCATCGACGTCGTCAACCAGAAGTTCGTGCGTGACGCCGTCGATCCGCCGACCGGGTTGATCTGCCCCAGCACCAACACCTACTACGACACGCCAGGCGTGACAGAGCAGTCCTAGGGGCCGAGGGGGGGACGTTGGGGGAGTTCATAGGCCTCAGCATCGCCGGCCTCTCCCTGGGCGCCATCTACGCCATCGCCGCCTCGGGCTTGGTCGTCACCTACACCACCAGTGGCGTCTTCAACTTCGCCCACGGCGCAGTGGGGATGCTCATGGCCTTTCTCTACTGGCAGCTGCGGGTGCAGGACCACTGGTCCGCCCCCGCCGCCCTCGTCCTCACTCTGCTCGTGGCGGCCCCCGCCCTGGGGCTGGTGCTGGAACGGGGGCTCATCAGCCGGCTCAACGTCAACGACACGGGCACGATGCTCATCGTGACGGTGGCCGTGATGGTGGCGCTCATGGGCATCGCCTACGTGATCTGGCCCCCCTCCATCGGGAGGCTCCTCCCCATGTTCTTCGGGCCCAACGGCCATGTCTCGGTCGACGGGGAGCTCGTGAGCTACGAGGAGCTCATCTCCATCGGCCTGGCCATCGCCACCGCTCTCGGCCTTCGCCTGTTCTTCCACAACACCCGTACCGGCGTGGCCATGCGGGGCGTGGTCGACGACCGCCAGCTCATGGCCATGAACGGGCGCAGCCCCCAGGTGTTGAACGCCCTGTCGTGGATGATCGGCGCCGGGTTCGGCGCCCTGGCCGGGATCCTCACCGCCTCGACCTACTCCCTCGACGTCATCAACCTCACCCTGCTCATCTTGAACGCCTTCGCCGCCGCCATGTTGGGCCGGCTGCGCAACCTGCCGCTCACCTTCGTCGGTGCCGTCGTCTTGGGCCTGGCCGACGCCTATGTGACGGGATACGTGCGACTCACCGGCTGGCTGGTCGAGCTGGTGCCGGTGCTGCCCACACTGTTTCTCTTCATCGTGCTCTTGGCCCTGCCCGCCGTGCGCCTGCGGGCGGGACGGGCCGCGGTGTCCAAGGCCATTCACGTCCCGAGCGCCGGGGCCAGCCTGCGGAACGGAGTGGTGCTGGTGGTCGTGGCCGCTCTCATCGCACCGTTCATGCACGGCATCGCCCTGGGCAACGTGAACGAGGGGGCGGCGCTCGGGATCGGGGCGCTGTCGATCGTGCTCCTCTCGGGATACGGGGGGCAGCTCTCCTTCGCCCAATACGCCTTCTTCGGATTCGGCGCCTGGCTGTTCCGGGTGCTCGGCCACGGAGGCAACCCGTGGGCTCTATTGGTGGCGGCCGGGGCCGGGGCGTTGATCGGAGCGCTCATGGCGCTTCCCGCCCTTCGCCTTCGAGGACTGGAGCTGGCGCTCTCCACCCTCGCGTTCGGCACCCTGGCCTGGTACATGTTCCTGTCCCAGCCCCAGATCATCGGGGGTGGGGACGTGACCATCCCCCGACTTCACCTCCCCGGGCTCTCGCTCCAGAACGACCGGGTCAACCTGGTCTTCCTGGCCGTCGTCTTCGCCCTGCTCTCGGCCGGCGTGCTCGCCATCCGGCGCAGCCGCTTCGGCCGCATCCTCGTGGCCACGAGGGACAGCGACACGGCCTGTGCCACCTTGGGGCTCAACCTCCGGCTCACCAAGGTTGCGCTCTTCGCCCTGGCCAGCGCCATCGCCACCTTCGGTGGAGCCATCTATGGCTCCACCCAGATGATCGTGACCAACACCGACTTCGAGTACGTCTCGAGCCTCTTCATCGTGTTGATCGTCTACGTGTGGGGCATCTCCACGCCAGGCGGGGCGCTGGCCGGCGGGATGTCACTGGCGCTGGCCCCGCTCGTCGAGGTCCACATCCCCGTGCGCTTCCAGGCCCTCACCTACTTCATGACCGGGCTGGGCGCGCTCACCATCCTCGCCACCCCCGAAGGCATCGTTCCCCTCGTGAGCGAGCGGCTGCGCCGGCTCAACCCGCTGATCGGTCTCCGATCCCGCCACACCCGAGACATGAGCGTGGGCAACGAGCAGTTGCTCGCCAGAGTGGAGGTGAGCCGTGCCACTCCTGCAGACGCGTGAGGTCACCGTCCGCTTCGGCGGGGTGAGGGCGCTGGACTCGGTCAGCCTGTCCGCCGACGCCGGGGTCGTGACCGGGCTCATCGGCCCCAACGGGGCGGGCAAGACCACGCTGTTCAACGTCGTCACCGGGCTGCAGGCACCGACCTCGGGCCACGTCCTGATCGACGGCGCCAATGTCACCGGCTATCCCGTCCACCGCCGGGCCCGGCTGGGCATCGCCCGCACCTTCCAGCGACTGGAGCTCTTCGGCTCGCTCACGGTGCGCGAGAACATCCAGACTGCGGCCGAGATCCACCAGCTGGGGAGCAGGCGGCGCAGCGACGTCGGCGCACTCACCGATTCGATCCTCGACCGGGTGGGGTTGGACCGCTACGCCGGGGCAGCCGCTCACACGCTGCCCACCGGACTGGCCCGGCTCACCGAGCTGGGCCGGGCCCTGGCCACCGAGCCGCGCCTGCTCCTGCTCGACGAGCCGGGATCGGGGCTCAACAGTGCCGAATCGGAGCAGTTCGCCCGTCTTCTCGCCTCCTTGGCCGCAGAAGGAACGGCCATCCTGCTCGTTGAACACGACATGGACCTGGTCATGCAGGCGTGCGAGACCATCCACGTGCTCGACTTCGGGCTGCTCGTCACCTCGGGGACACCCGACGAGGTGCGCGCCGACGCCCGGGTCCAGCTGGCCTATCTGGGCCAGTCCGACACCGTCTCGACACAGGCAGGGTCATGAGAACGCCGGCCCTCGAGCTGATGGACGTCCGTGCCGGCTACGGCGGCATCGAGGTGCTGCACGGTGTCGACCTGGTGGTGCCGGACGGGTCCCTCGTGGCCCTGCTCGGCCCCAACGGGGCGGGCAAGACGACGACCCTGCAGGTGGTGGACGGCCGCCTGCTTCCCAGCGCCGGGTGCGTCCACATCGGGGGGCGGCACGTCAACGGCACGCCGGCACAGCGCCTGGCCCGGGCCGGGGTGTGCTCCATCCCCGAAGGCCGGGGCGTCTTCCCCAACCTCAGCGTCGACGAGAACCTCTTGATGGTCACCCAGCTGCACGACGACCTCGCCCCTTCGGAAGTGCGCGAGCGGGCCTTCGCCAGGTTCCCGAACCTGGCCAACCGTCGCCGGCTCCTGGCCGGCAGCCTCTCGGGGGGGGAGCAGCAGATGCTGGCCATGGCCCGGGCCATCGTGACCGACCCTGCACTGCTCCTCATCGACGAGCCCTCCATGGGTCTGGCTCCCGTCGTCGTGGATGCCATCTACGACGTGCTCAAGCACCTCACCGCCGAGGGCATGACCGTGCTGCTCGTCGAGCAGTTCGCCAACAAGGCGATGTCCATCGCCGACTACGCGGCGGTGATGATCAACGGGCGCATCTCGGTGTTCTGCGAGCCGGCTGATCTCGAGAACGTGGTCGGTGCCTACCTGGGGGTCTCGGCATGAAGCGTCGCATCAGCCGTTGGACCGGGGCCGTCGCGCTGGCCTCGGCCACCGTCGCCGGGGCCGTGAGTATCGGCGCCCCCACCGCTCACGCGGATACCAGCCTTCTGGCGTGGACCACCCAGGCCGACGCCAACCCGTTCGACCTCGTCGTCGA
>JASHUM010000130.1 GCA_030040015.1 Acidimicrobiales bacterium | reverse complement strand
TGAGGAGTTGATCAGCCCGTCCCGGGGGCCATGCGGCTGGCCAGCGTCGCTACCCCTGCTCCCTGCAGGTCGCCGAGGGCGGCGTCTCTGCCGTTCGCGGCCATGAGGAGCGCCTCGGCAGGCCCGCTGACCTCGGGCCCTTGTCCGGCAGACCATTCCATGTCGGTGGCGACCAGACGCAGACCGTCGATCCGCTTGCGGACACCGGGGACGAGGCTGGCGCTCCCGGAACGAGTCATGCAGTAGTCCAAGATGCCTCGCACACGCTCGGCCGGGATGGAACGGGTGAGCCCGAGGGGCCGGCGCACGTCCTGCTGGTGGATCACCAGTTCGCCGAGATTGACCCGGTTGCGCTGCCCAGGTCTGGTCAACCAATCGATCAGGCTCTGCGTGGAGCGATCCTCGTCACGGGCCACTTGCCCGGCGGCCACCTTGGCAGGTCCGGACACGAGCACCCTGACTCCGGTGCCGAGCACTTCGCCCATGCTCCGGTGGATGTGCCAGGCCACGTGGACGACGACCTGGCGAACCGTCCAGCCCGCACACAACGACATGGTGTGCCACTGCTCGTCGGTCAGGGTGTTGGCCAGGGAGACGAACTCGTCCTGCTCGGCTTCGAATTCGCTCAGGAGGGCGGGATCCTTGGCCACCACAACCCCTTCCACTACGTGCTCTCGGCAACCGCCTTGATGCGCTCCAGCGTGGTGAGCATGTCACGGCGGTTGCGGCGCTCGCGCAGGACCCCTCCCAGTGGCCGCCAGATCTTGGTGAACATGTTGTCGCCCAGGTCGAACGACTCGGTGACGTCGGTGCCACCGTCGCCCGTGGCCTTGAACTCGTAGCGCCAGGTGTTGACCGGCCGGTCGCGGATCGTCACCGTGAACTCGAACACCTGACCCGGGACACACTCGGTGACGACACACGTCGTCCAGTACAGGACGAGCCAGTTCTCGTTGCGCTTCACGTGACCGCGGTAGCGGGCCCCGACGGCCGGTCCGGTGGCATCGCCGAGCCACTCGGCCTCGACCACTTCCGGGCTGTACTCGCCCATCTTGGTGATGTCGCTCACCAGGGCCCAGACCTGCTCCGGCGGGGCGTTCATGTGCAGGGTCACCGCAGCGCGCATGGCGGCACCTTATGACTTCGGGCAGGGGGCTGGCCGGAGGAGCTCGATGGCCCGTACAAGAGTCGGGGCCGGGCCACCGCTCGTGACCCGGCCCCGTGAGGCCCGACGAGGTGGGGTCAGTCCAGGGAGATGGGCTCGTCGTCGGGGTCCTTGCCGGCCGTCACACCGGCGGCGACCGGGGCGTTTTGTTCAGTCAGCTGGGTACGCACCCGCTCGTTGATGTCGATCATGAGCTCGGGGGTCTCGCGCAGGAACTCCTTCACCTTCTCCCGGCCCTGGCCGAGCTGCTCGCCTTCGTAGGTGAACCAGGCTCCCGACTTCTTGATCAGTCCGAGCTCCACACCCACGTCGAGGAGCGACCCCTCACGGCTGATGCCCTTGCCATATTCGATGTCGAACTCGGCCTGGCGGAACGGCGAAGCGCACTTGTTCTTCACGACCTTCACCCGGGTGCGGCTCCCGACGACGTCGGCACCGTCCTTGATGGCCTCCACCCGGCGAATGTCCAACCGCACCGAGGCGTAGAACTTGAGCGCCCGTCCGCCCGGGGTGACCTCGGGAGAGCCGTACATGACGCCGATCTTCTCCCGCAACTGGTTGATGAAGATGGCGATGGTGTTCGACTTCGAGACTGACGCCGTCAGCTTGCGCAACGCCTGGGACATGAGCCGAGCCTGCAGGCCGACGTGCGAGTCACCCATCTCTCCCTCGATCTCGGCCCGGGGGGTGAGGGCAGCGACCGAGTCGATGACGATGACGTCCAGCGCCCCGGAGCGGATGAGCATGTCGGCGATCTCCAACGCCTGTTCGCCGGTGTCGGGCTGGGAAATGAGCAAGTCGTCGGTGTTCACGCCGATGGCGCCGGAATACACCGGGTCCATGGCGTGCTCGGCGTCGATGTAGGCGCAGATGCCGCCGTTTCGCTGGGCCTCGGCCACCACGTGCATGGCCAGGGTGCTCTTGCCGCTCGACTCCGGCCCGTAGATCTCCACGATGCGTCCCCTGGGGAGCCCTCCCACGCCCAAGGCCCGGTCGAGGGCCATGGCGCCGGTCGAGATGGTCTCGATCGTCATGTCGAGGTTCTCCCCCATCCGCATGACCGAGCCTTTCCCGTATTGCTTCTCGATCTGGCTCAGGGCCATGTCGAGGGCCTTGTCTCGTTCCATCTCTCTCGTTGCCTCTCTACGCGCTGTGTTCCGTTCGCTCCGACCGGCACGGACCATACGGAGGGGGTGTAACTGCCCCGCAGGGGTCGCTGACTCACGTCACTGTAGTTCCCGAACACCTGTTCGTCATGGACCAACGGATCAGGCCCAACGGACCAACGGATCAGGCCGAGAGGGTCACCCGCTCGAGCGCCTCGTAGCGATGGCCGCCCGGAGCCGGTGTCGAGGAGTAGAGGACCACCTCCTCCACCTCCCACCGCCCGGACACGCCGGCCCCGGCGAGGGCGGCCGGACCTCGCTTTTGTCCCCGAGAGCGGGCCAGGGTCAGGTGGCCCTGGAAGGACCCCATGAACGGGCGTCCCCAGCCGGCTGTGGCCCTAGCCACGCAGGCAGCCAGGGCGTCGACACCGGCCACGGGGACCTGGAGCACGTGGCGACCCGGGAACCACTCTGCCGTCGGCCCCAGGACCGCCCCGACCGGCATGCCACCCTCGGCGGCCATTGCCGATGGCACGGTTCGGAGCGCGGCGACGAGCCCGGCCGGACCCGGAAGGGCACCGGGAGCCACCTCGCCCAGGAAGCGCAGCGTGACGTGCCATTGGGCCGCCGTCGTCCATCGCACCAGCTCGTCGTGGGGCCGGGGCAGGCGGGACACGGCCTCCTCCAGCCAGGCGGGCAGATCGATGGCCACGAAGAGTCGCACCGTTGCAGTGTGACGTCCTCGACCTGCCCGTGCGCGACCGTTGACTCTCACCTGGCGTGCAACTAGCGTCTCGGAGCGCGACATTGGCGCAGGTGGGCTCACAGGAGGGTGCGATGTTCGAGAGGCGGCTCTTATCGCGTCGGCTACGTGCCATGACCGGGCGGCTGACAATCGTGGCCATTGCCGGAGGTGCGGCGGTGCTGGGTGCGGCCACGATGTCGGCAACGGCTGTCCCGTCGTTGTCGCAGGCGTTGAGTATGCAGCCGGCACATCTCGTCAACCGGCTCACGACGATCGGGCGAGGCTCGTCGAAGGGCTCCTCCTCGTCGTCGTCCTCGAGCATCTGCTGGCAGTCGGAGAACTGGTCGGGTTATGCCGTCTCCACCACGTCGCCGGCCTCGTGCGTTCCCGCCTCGGGCGTGCACTACACGGGCGTGAGCGGCACGTGGACGGTGCCCACCGTGACCAGCTCGGGCAGCTCGGGCAGGGGCCTGTTCGGACTCGGCGGCTCGTCGAACACCTACTCGGCGGTGTGGACGGGCATCGACGGCTTCACCAACGACGACCTCATCCAGGCGGGTACCGAGCAGGACGTCATCAACGGCACGGCGGAGTACTCGGCATGGTGGGAGATCCTCCCGGCCTCCGAGACGACCATCCCCAACTTCACGGTGGATCCCGGTGACTCCATCACGGTGACGATCAAGGACGTGTCGGGCTCCACCTGGTCCATCGCAGTAACGGACAGCGGCGGTCCCAACCACACGTTGACCACGCCGGAGACCTTCTCCACCACCCAGACGTACTCGGGACCGGGCACCTCGGCCGAGTGGATCGTCGAGGCGCCCGAGGTCGACGGGAGTATCGCCACCCTGGCCCACTACGCGTCGACCGCATTCAGCTCCGCCACCGTGAACGGCTCGTCGATCGCGCTGCAGAACGGCACCGGCGGCGAGATGGTCCAAGGAGGCGGATTCCTGTCTTCGGGATCGGTGGTCTCGATCCCCTCTGCTCCTGGTCCGAGCCCGGCGGACAACGGGTTCGCCTGCGCCTACGGCTCGACACAACCCGCGGCACCGTAACCGGGGACAGAATCGGGGCCGTGGCGCCCCGTGTAGAGGCGGTGCTGGGTGACATCACCGCCGAGGAAGTCCACGCCGTGGTGAACGCCGCCAACGCCAGGTTGGCCGGTGGTGGCGGCGTGGACGGAGCCATCCACCGCGCCGCCGGCGCAGCCGATCTGCGCGCCGCCTGCGCCGTGCTGGGCGGATGCGAGCCCGGGGACGCCAAGGCCACATCGGGATTTCGTCTGCCGGCACGCTGGATCATCCATACCGTCGGCCCGGTGTGGTCGGGCGGACGGCACGGCGAGGCAGAGGTGCTGACGTCGTGCTATCGGCGCTCGTTGGAGGTGGCCGACGAGCTCGGGGCGACCTCGGTCGCCTTTCCCGCCATCTCGACCGGCGTGTACGGGTACCCGCCCGAGCAGGCCGCCGACGTGGCGGTGCGCACCGTGAGCGACGCCGGCACCGACGTGGAGCTGGTGCGCCTCGTCGCCTTCGACCGCGCCACCCACGAGCTGTACGTCGCGCTCGGGGTGGAGCCCGCCTGAGCGGAACCTCGGCGTCAGGCCCGGACGCCCAGGAGCCGGCGCCGCAGGATGTCCAACGCCGAGATGGCGGAGTACTGCCGGACGCGCTCGCGATCTCCGGGCAGATGCAGTTCCACGGCCTCACTTCCCTCTTCGAGCGCCAGTCCGACGAACACCGTCCCCGGCCTCTGACCGTCCTGGTCCTCCGGCCCGGCCACGCCGGTGATGGCCAGGCCCACATCGGCCTCGAGCACGTTGCGGGCCCCTTCGGCCATGGCCCGGGCAGCCGCCTCTGAGACGACCGGCCCCTCGGGTACGGCGAGGATCGAGTGCTTGATCCTCGAGTCGTACGCCACCACCGCCCCTCTGAACCAGGAGCTGGCGCCGGGCACGTTGACCAGGCGGGCGGCGATCAGCCCGCCCGTGACCGACTCGGCCAACGCCAGCGTCTTCGTCTGCGCCCTGAGCAAGGTGGAAACGGCGGACTCCATGGTCTCGTCGTCGGTACCGAAGACCGCCTCACCCACGGCAGCGCGTACGTGGGCTTCCTCGGCTTGCAGCAGAGCGGCGGCGGCCGAGGCGTCGGCCGCCTTGGCCGTGAGGCGCACCTTGATACCCTCGATGCCGCTGGCCAGCAACGCGAGCGTGGGGTTGCCACCCGCCTCGTCCAGCGCTGCGATGCGCTTCGCCAGCACCTCGCCCAGGCCCGACTCGCTCATGCCCCACGTCTTCACCACCCGGCTGACGATCACACCGGTCTCTCCGGCCTCCCCTTGTCTACGCCGGAGGTCGGGGAGCACAGCCCGGGTGAACATCTCCTGCATCTCGTACGGCACACCGGGCAACGCGTAGACCACCTTGTTGCCCACCGGACAGAGGAGACCGGGGGCCGTGCCGAGCTGCTGGGGGATCGGCGTGGCTCCGTGCGGGACGTCCGCCTGACGCTCGTTGCTCTCGGGCATGGCCCGGCCCCGCGACGCGAACAGTTCGGCGATGCGCGCCACGATCTGGGGGTCGCGCTCGAGAGGGACGTTCATCACCTCGGCGATGGACTGCCGGGTGATGTCGTCGTGGGTCGGGCCGAGTCCGCCGCAGGTGATGACGCCGTCACCTCGGGCCAGCGCCGTCCGCAAGGCGAGGACGATGCGCCGGTGGTTGTCCCCCACGGCCTGGTGGAAGTGGGAATCGACGCCGGCCAGCGCCAGTTGCTCGCCCAGCCACTTGGAATTGGTGTCGGCGATCTGCCCGAGCAGGAGCTCGGTCCCCACCGCCACGATCTCCACTCTCACGGGTGAGCCAGTTCGGCTGTCGTACTCATGGCCGCCCTGCGCCCGTCGTGGAGGTACTGCACGCCGGTCACGAGGGTGAGGGCCACCGCCGTCCACAGCGCGGCGGAGACCACGACGTGGTGCGGGGACACCGGCGGCGCCAGGGCGAGGAGGATGGCCACGCCCTGCACGAGCGTCTTCACCTTGGCCGACGGCCGAGCCGGGATGGAGACGCCGCGGCGGCCCATCGCCATGCGGTAGACGACCATGGAGAGCTCTCGGGCGGCGATGAGCACCACCGGCAGCCACCACACGATCCCGCGTCCGGCCAAGGCCCCCAGCACGGCGACCACGGCCACCTTGTCGGCGAGGGGGTCCAAGAAGGCGCCCGAGCGCGTCGCTCCCTGCCGCCGTGCCAGCCACCCGTCCACTCCGTCGGTGGCGCCCACGGCGAACGCCACGGAGAACGCTGCCCACCCCGCTCCGGTGGCAGCCACCATGGCCACGACCACCGGGGTGGCGCCCAGTCGGGCCAGGGTCAGGGCGTTGGCCGGCGTCACCAGGGCCGAAGGCCCGAAGGTGGACGACGAGCCACTCACGGCGCTGGCTGCGCCCACAGGTCGGGACCACAGGCGTCGGTCACCCGGAGCCGGTGCACGCTCCCGGGGGGGAGACCCTCGTCGACGTGGACCACCCCGTCGATCTCAGGGGCCTCGCGAAACGATCGGCCCTCGCCCGCCTGGTCCACCAACACGTCGACGTCGCTACCGACCAGGGCGGCGCGCCGCTCGGCGGTGATGGCGTCTTGCAGCTCGGCGCACTCACGCAGGCGCTCCATGGCCAAATCCGAGGGGACCTTGGGCTCTGCGCCGGCGGCGTGCGTCCCCGGCTCCTCGGAGAACGGGAAGAACCCGCCCCAGTCGAGGCGCGCCTCGGCCAAGAAGGCGAGCAGCTCGTCGTGGTCCTCCTCGGTCTCGCCCGGGTAGCCAAGGATGAACGAAGACCGGAACGCCGCCTCGGGTGCCGCCCGGCGGATGGCAGCGATGCGCTCGAGGAACCGCGCCCCGTCTCCCCACCGGCGCATTCGCCGGAGATGTCGTCGAGAGGCGTGCTGGAGGGACAGGTCGAAGTAGGCCACGCCGGTGCCGAGAACGGCGGCCACGAGCTCGTCGTCGAGTGCCGACGGGTAGAGGTAGAGCAGCCGCACCCGGTCCACCATCGCCGCCACCCGCGACACGAGCTCGACGATGGGCCGGCGGGGTCCCACCTTCCCCCGGGGACCGCCGGTGCGGTCGAGCCCGTAGGAAGCGAGGTCCTGGGCCACCAGCACCACCTCGCGCACCGTGGAACCGAGCGCCTCCACCTCGTCGACGATGCCGTCGAGCGCACGGGAACGCTGCGGCCCGCGAAACGACGGGATGGCGCAAAAGCCGCACCGCCGGTCACACCCCTCAGCCACCTTGACGTACGCCCAGGGCGAGAAGTGGGGGGGCCGGGGCAACTCGAGCAGGTCGAAGGACGGAACGGCTCGAGCGCCTCGGTCTCGGGCCGGGCCGAGGGTGACGGGCACGCCGAACCCGGCCACCAGGTCGACCTCGGGAAGTGCCTTTGCCAGCTCGGCGCCGTAGCGCTCGGCCAGGCAGCCGGTCACCACCAGGTGGGCACCGGGCCGACGCGACTCGGCCAAGGCGAGGATGGTGTCGATCGACTCCTGGCGGGCCGCCTCGATGAAGGCGCAGGTGTTGACCACCACCAGGTCGGCATCCTCGGCCGAGGGAGCCGGGACGTAGCCGTCGGCAGCCAGGGTGCCGGCCAACTTGTCCGAGTCGACCTGGTTCTTCGGACATCCCAGGGTCTCGAGGAAGTACCGGCTGGCCACGGGGCCAATCTACCGGCGAGGCGCTCGCTGCCCGAGGGACGGCGAACGCGCACGCGTGGTGTGAGCGGAGAGGGAGGGATTTGAACCCTCGGACCCGGTCTCCCAGGTCAACTCATTAGCAGTGAGTCCGATTCGGCCGCTCTCGCACCTCTCCAGCGGCCGAGAGCCCCTCACGGCGGCGCCCGGCCCGAGCGACCATTCTGGCACGGGCACGGATGGGATGATCTGTTCATGGCGATCGACCCCGGCCTTGCGCTCAGCGATGCCGAGCTCACCGCGCTCGCCCTCGGCGCCGACCCGGACGCGCCCCTCGACCCCGGCGCCGTCCCCGTCGACGTCTACCTCGGGCTTTCTCCCGGCGCGCTCCCCGCCTGGTACATGCCCCCGGTACGGACCCGGCGCGTCGGCAGGACCATGAGGTTCGTCGTGATCGCCGTGGTGTTCGCCTTCGTGCTCATCGAAGCCTTCGGCCTGTGCAGCACCTACGGTCAGCTCCCCTTCCACTGATTCCCGGCGCCGCTGCGCCGGCGTAGTTGGCGCACCCGCGTCGTCACGCTGGCGGTGACGGCCAGCCCGACGACCAACGGGAGGACGACGACCACCACGCCCCGATGGGTGAATACGAGGGCCAGCACCACCACGGCGACGACGACGAGGACCATTTCGGGCGACTCGCCGGCGACGGCGCGCCACACGGCGCGGACCACCCTCACGTCGGTGCCGCCCGTTCCGTCGGGGACGAACCGCCAGCACCGGCACGGCGGCCCCAGAGCACGAGCAGTGCGGCCAGCGCCCCGAAGACCCCCACCAGAACAGGGAGAGTCGCCTCCGACCCCGGCCAGTCCACCCCGGCGCCCTCGCCGGCCCAGAAGAGGCCGAACGAGCTGAGCATGACCCCGACGGCGAGCTTGAGCGTGTTCTCCGGGATCCGCGACAGCCGACGGGCGAGCACGATCCCGGCTCCTGCCACGAGCAGTGCCGCCGCCCCGGCCGCCCCGGCCGCCGGTCCGAGGCGGTGCTGGGCCGCCCCGGCACCGACGACGATGACGACGACCTCCACTCCCTCGAGCAACACGCCCTTGAAGGCAACGGCCAAGCCCTCCGCCCGGGCGTTCCCGCTCGGGGCCGACAGGGCCCGCACGGTCTCGGTGTAGGCGAGGTCCTCGTCGTGCCTGGCCAGTACGCCGGCGCCGCGCAACACCGCTTTGACCAGCCACTGCAGCCCGAGCAGCAAGAGCACCGAACCCACAGCCATCCGCAGATCGGAGAGAGGGACCCACCGCACCAACGGCACGCCCCCGACGACGACCAGGGCGCCGAGGAGGACGAGCGCGCCCGCCGCGCCTCCGAGCGCGGTGCGCCAGCCCGACGTCGCCCCGACGGCCACGACGATCGTCAGCGCTTCCACCATCTCCACGGCCGTCGCACCGAAGACGGCGAGCACCAACACCACCTCTGAGGACGTGGTGGGCACCGCCGAAAACAGGCTCATCCGCTCACCTTGACACTCGGCGGTCGCGCTGCAGGGACCGAGAAAATACCGTCGTCGCTATTTCCGAAAAAAAAATCGGCTCCTTTTTGGCCACTCCAGCCGACCACGATTTCGGATTACTCAACCACACACCGCGGTGATCGCACGTCGAGGACCAAAGGCGCTGGCACCCGTTCGTAACATTGCCCTGGGACAATGCGAAAAGTGGTCAATGTGCCACGAGACGCCGCTGCAGTTGTCTAAACGGGCGTCCAATGGCCAGAACCGCGCCCCTGTATTTCGGCAAATCAGGTCGGTACAGTCCGCACCAGTGGGTGTGGATGATTCCGCCGGACGCCCCCCGGCGACTGACCAGGGAGAGAATGCAAATGGTTAGCTTTGGTTGGGGTTGATCCGCTAGCCGGGTCACTCGATTGATCCGTTTGGCGGATCACACTCATTGAAACGAAGGGGGGTAACCGGGTCCGCGGTTACCCCCCTTCATCATGTCTGGGCCCGGCTCAAGTCGCCTTGCGGGCCGTGCCGGCCGTGAGCCGGGCGCGCTGGGCCAGGAAGGCGCGCCGAAGCGGCCACACCGACGAGCAGCAACGCCGTACAGGCGGCGCCGCAGGTCAACCGAGCACCGAAGATGCCCGCCAGCACCCCGCCCACAGCGGCGCCCGCGGCCATGGCCCCGAGAGTGCCACCCTGGATGAGGCTGAACGCGGGTGCCCGGATCTCTGACCGCAAGCGCATGGCCATGACGGGCCCGGCGGGAACCGGCACCGCCACCGCCGCGCCGGCTGCGGCGAAGCCGAGTGCGCCGACGATCGTCCCCCGGCTGAGGACGAAAGCACACAGCCCGGCGGCTCCACCGACCAAGGGGATGAACCCGGCGGCGCGCAACAACCTCCGGTCACGCCCGGCGTGGGGGACCAAGGCGGCGGCGAGCACGCCCCCCACCGGAACGGCAGCGGCGAGGAGGGCGACCTCACCCGGGTGGCCGCGTCCGTACACGGCGGAGATGGCCTCGACGCCCATCCCGGCGAACGCCGTCGTCATCGAGAGCGACGAGCACCAGCGCACCACCGAGTCGTTCAACAGGAACCGGGCGGCATCGAGAAGATTCGCCTGACGTCCTCTGCGCTCGGTCGTCCCCACCGAGCGGGTGCGGATCCCGGAGACGAAGATTGCCGAGGCGACGAAGCTCGCCGCGTTGACTCCGAAGGCGGCGCGCGCCCCGACCAGCGCCACCAGGACACCCCCGAGAGCGAAACCGAGCATCGTGGTCAGCTGCCCGGTGATGGCGAAGAGCGTCAGCGCACCGCCGTACAGTTCGGAGTCCTGGCTGATCTCCACCCGAATGGCGTGCCGGGCGGACTCGAACGGTGGTGTCCCGAGGCCTCCCAGAAACGCCCCGATGAACAACGCCCCGACCGGCAAGGGGACGACGAGCACGGCGAACACGACGGCGCGCCCAAGGTCGGCAGCGATCATCACCGAGCGACGAGGAAGATGGTCGACCATCGTGGTGAGGACCTGACCGAAGCCCACCCAGGGCAACAGGGACACGGTGACCACGGCGGCGCTCAACGCGGCTGAATGGGTCTGGCGATAGACCAGCAGCATCAGGGCCAAACGCGTGGCCCAGTCCCCGAGCTCGCTCGAGGTCTGGGCCAGCCACAATCGTCGGTAGTCCTGCACCCGCAAGGGGCGGAGGAACGACTGGACTTGTGAACCGAGTCGCCAGCGCTGCGATCCGCTCGAACGCACCTTCGTCCCCGGAACGGGGCCGCCCGATGTCGGGGGAGCCCCCTCCGTCTGCATGGACGGTCAGATTACGACGGGGGCCTCGCGCCGCCGGGTAATACGAGCGCTAGCGCCCGCGACCATCGACCACTGGCGCCGGAGCCCCAAGTACCGTTGACGGGACACATCGGGCAGCACCGTCATGGCGCCAGGAGCCGATCGTGCGATCACGACATGTCCCCGCTGCGCACCTCTGGAGGCGAGCTCTGCGGCTCGCGTTCGTCGCATCTGTGGTCGCACTCGTGTCCGTGGGCGTGACCGGCGCCGGCCGGGGCCCTGCCAGCCACGCCGCGGTACTGGCCGCGTCGTCGGCCCCCTTCGCCGCCTCCTCGCCCGCCACCACGCAACTCACCACCCCCGCTGCTCCCGCCAGCACGACGCCCCCGGCGACAACGCTCCCGTCGGCTCACACCGGAGAGGCGTGGGCCAGCCCATGGTTCGTCGCCCTGTTGTTGCTCAGTGCGCTGCTCGGGCTGGCGTGTCTGTGGCCGGTGGTGACGCGCCGCCCCAGGCACGCCGCCTGAGGGCGGAACGGCTCGACGATTACTTGAGCAGCCCGCCCACCGTGCAGAGGAGACCTTGGAGCAGTCCGCCACACTGACTGCCGCTTGAGGACGACTTGCCCTTCGACGAGGACGAACCGCTGCCCGTCGTCGTGGTCGTGGTGGTGGTCGTCACGGGAATCGTCGTGGTCACCGAGCCGGGCACCGTGGTGTCGGTGGTCCCGGTGGAGCTCGTCCCTGTGCCTTGGCTGCCTGTGCCCGTGGACGACGAGCCGCCACCTTGGCCCTGCGATCCCTGGCCCTGCGATCCCTGGTCGCTGCCCCCGGCGCCGTTGGTGTTGTCGGTCGACGTCCCGCCGGGCGAGCCGTCCGTGGTCGACCCGCCGGTGCCTTGGCCTCCTCCCACCCAGGAGGAGGGAACGCTCGTCTGAACGGAGGCGCTCGGGGAGCTGGAGCCGGACCCCGTACCGCCGCCATTGCCACCGCTGCCACCGCTGCCACCGACGCTGCCGGTCCCGCCCGAAGCCTGGAGGTCGGGCTGCTTGCCCGAAGCGAGATGGCGGACGGCGGCACTCGGCGACGCCCCCGACCCGAAGGTGAAGGCCAAGGCCCCGGCAACGACCGCAGCGGCGACTCCCGCCCAAACGGCGGCACGACCCGACCGGAGGATGGCGCTGCCCGATTGGCCACGATCTGGCATCTGCAGCCGCGCCATGGCCTTGTCGACGAGCGAGGTGGACGTCAACCCATCACGCGGCGCGCTGGCCAGCGCCCACGTGAGCGTAGGGGCGCCGGCGACGGCCGCCCTTTGCATCAGGCGCTCGGCACGGCGCCGGGCTTTGCCGGGTCCTCCCGGCACGACCACGCCCAGGTGCCCGCTTCCCGCTTGGACCAGGTGCTCGTCCGACGCCACCGACACCGACAGGGCGGCGGCCAGGTCGGCCACGGCGCCCGGTGCTATCGGCGTGGCCGCCGCACCAGCTGGGCCACCCGGCCTCGCCAGGACGAGGGACAGCGGGGCCCCGGCCACGGCGGCCCCGGCAAGAAGGTCGGGCAGCACCCGGTCGGTGGAGTCGAGCTGCAACGCACCCTCCACCGGCGACACCGGGGACATCGACGCCTCGGCGCTCGCCGACGCTGTGTCGGAGGGCATCCAGACCCCCGAGAGGATGGTGCGGATCTCCTCGGGGGAGAACCCCCCGGCTGCGGGTGGGGCCGACGGGACCCCGGTGGCGGGCGCTCCACCGGATCCCGTCGACGATCCCCCACCCCCGCATCCGGGATCCTCGATCCCGGATGCGGTCCCCCCGACCGGCGCTTCGCCCATGAGCCCCCCTCGATCACTTAGAGCGATACCCCTATCTCGCTCCGTGACAGCACCATAACGACGGCCCTCTACTTTGGCAATGCGTGGCCAAAAATTGCACTGAGCGCGGCCAACGGTGACCACTTGGGTCGGCCAGATGCGCGCGAAGAGTGGTTACCCGGCCTCGCGCTGGGCCGGGGCTGTCAGCCGAACAGGGCGACGGGCTCGACGTCCAGGCTGGCGATGAGCTCCTCGTCGTGGGCGTAGCTGAGCACGGCGCCGGCCTCCGAGACGGACACCCAGCGGACCTCGTCGATCTCTTCCACGCCCACCGGCCCAGGGCGGTGGAAGCTCAGCCCGGGCGCCGGGTCCATGTGCCAGTAGGCGACCACCTTGGGACGACCACGGCGATCGGTGTAGGCGGTGCAACCTGCGAAGGCGCCCAGCACGCACCGGCACCCGGTCTCCTCCCACACCTCCCGCAACGCGCAGTGCTCGAAGGACTCGCCCGGCTCGAGCTTGCCCTTGGGCAGCGACCAGTCGTCCCGCCCGGGCCGGTGCACGAGGGCGACTTCAAAGGACCCGTGTCGCCCCGGGCGGAGCAGGACCCCACCGGCCGCCCGGAACGTGGCCGGGCCCGACGTGCCCCGTCGTTGTGCGAGCGACCGCACCCTGGCTGTCATACGGGCGGAAGCTATGCGGCGATGAGCCCGGGGGCGGGGATGGTCGGCCCCGGGACGGCGCGAAAGTGGGCCGGTAGCCTGACGGCCGTGTCTTCGCACGGGCCCAACGCCAGTGAGACCGAAGTCGAGTGGCAGTTCGACGCCCTCGACCTGCGCCCGGTGGAACGATGGCTGGCAGCGCCGCGACTGCATCCCCCCGGCGGTGCCCTCGCCGAGGTGACGGGCGCCGGCGCTCACGTGGCGGTCGAGCCCCAGGCCACCAGGCGGCTGGTGGACGCCTATCTCGACACCGCTGACTGGCGGATCGGCCAGTCGGGCTTCGTCCTGCGCATCAGGAGGAAAGCGGGCGGCGCCGAGGTCACGTTGAAGGACGGCGGGAAGAAGGAGGACGGCTTGCGCCGCCGGCTCGAGGCGACCGAGGAGCTTCCCGACGGCGGGCTCGGTGCGCTCGGCCGCGACGGCCCGGTGGGCCGGCGTCTCGACGCCTTGGTGGGGACGCGTCCGCTCGGCAAGGTGCTCGAGGTCCGCACTCGCCGCCGCCCCTACGCCGTGCGTCTCGAAGGCGAAGAGGTGGCGGAGGTGGCGCTCGACGACACCCTCATCGAGGTGGCGGCGGGGACGCCTCCGGTGCGCATGCGCCGGGTCGAGGTCGAGGTGAACCCGAACGCCATCGAGCGGGTGCGCCCCCTCGTCGACAAGCTGCGAAGCGACTGCGGGCTGCAACCAGCGGCGTTGTCGAAGTTCGAAGCCGGTCTCCTGGCGTCGGGGATGGAGATCCCCGGCGAGCCCGATCTCGGAGTGACCGAGCTCTCCCCCATGCCGTCGGTGGGCGAGCTGGCGTTCGTCGTCCTGCGACGCAACCTGGGCGCCATGCTGGCGCACGAGGCGGGGACCCGGCTGGGTGAGGACCCCGAGCAACTGCACGACATGCGGGTGGCCACTCGTCGCATGCGCGCCGCGCTGGCCATGTTCGCCGACGTATTGCCCGTGCGCGCCCAGCACTTCAGGGACGAGCTGGGTTGGGTGGCCGACGTGCTGGGCGCGGTGCGCGATCTCGACGTGCAGCTCGAGCGGGTGGACGAATGGACCTCCGCCGTGGCAACCGAGGACCGCGCCGCGCTCGACGACCTCGCCCGCCTCCTCTCCCAACAGCGTCACGACGCCCAGCGACGCCTTCTCGCATGCCTCGAGTCGACGCGCTACGACCGCCTGGTGTCGGGATTCGCCGGGATGCTCCGCCAGGGTCCGTCCCGGCGTTCGGTCCCGGCCCGGGCGCCGGCCGTGGTCGTCGTGCCCGACCTGTTGCGCGACCGTCACCAGGCGGTGACCAAGGCGGCGAAGAAGGCGAGCCGCAGCGGTGCGCCCGAGGACTTCCACAAGCTGCGCATCCGCTGCAAGCGGCTGCGCTACGCCTTGGAGTTCGTCTCGGAGATCTACGGCACCCACACCTCGAAATACGTTCGCTCCCTGGTGCGCACGCAGGACACCCTGGGGCTGATGCAGGACGCCCGCGTCGCCGCCGACCGGCTCCACGGGCTGGTGGTCGAACGCGGCGACGTCCTCTCCCGTCTCACCATCTTCGTGATGGGCGGCGTGGCAGAGCGCTACCGCCAGGAGGCTGCCCGCCTGGCCCGCAAGGTGCCCAGGCGCGTCAAGGCGGTGTCGGGCCGGCGTTGGGATCAGCTGGCCGGCTTCCTCGAACGCCGGCGGCTCGAGGCGACGCCGCGGTTCGGGTGGACCACGACCGGAGCCCTCATGGCCCCCGTGCCGCCGCCGGCCCCCGTCTCCGCCGTGACTCTCGCTCCTTCACCCACCGCTGCGATGCCGGCAGGGCCGGCCGCCGCCACCGAGGCGGTGCCGCCCGCGGCACGGCCCGAGCCACATCGATCCAACGGGCATCAGGCCGAGCCACCCACCGGCGGTGACGAGGGGGCGAGCCCCTGACCGTGCCCGGGCGGTCGGCGGCGACCGGGCACGGGGGGACGGAGAGCGCGTCCTGAGGGGGGAGGTCGGCGGAGCGCACCACACGCGTCCCCTCCCGGCCGCCGCTCACCGCCCGAGAGGGCTCGTCTCGACAGACCATAAGTGGGTGAGGTGAACCCGGCGCGATGGCTCGGGGATGCGCGGGTGAATTGTCGGTGAACGAAGAGGGCCTGAAGAGTTCGTACGCCGTTCACACGGCCGCGACGGCCAGGACATGTGCGCGTCGTACCTTGCCCTCGGAACCGGACAGTCGTGGGAGGTGCCATGCGAACGCTCCTGCAGGTCCTATTCGATGCGGCTCGTCGGCTGGCGGGCCAGGGCGCCCTTGGCAATGCCGCCCACGAGGTCGAGTGCGCCAACCGCACGGTGTTCGAGCTCGACGCCCAACTCGGACGGCTCCTCGACCCTCCTCCTCGACGCGCCGCCTGAGCCGCGCCCCCCGTCCGGGTGCCGCCGCCCTCCCCAGGTGTGGCGCCCGGACGAAGGGGGGCGTGAAGCCCGTCGTCAGCGCCGGCCGACCTGGCGCCACAGGTCGAGGTACACCTGGTCCCGGGTAGCATCCGGGCGGTGACCGACGGATATCACCCGCCGGTCGAGGAGTACCTGGAGACCATCCAGTCCTTGACCGAGGAGGGCACCCCAGTCATCCAGGCCCGCATCGCCGAGCGTCTGGGCCGCTCGGCCCCGTCGGTGTCGGAGATGCTGGAACGGCTGGCGGCCGACGGGTACGTCGTGCGAAGTGGCCGGGTGATCGAGCTCACCGGACAGGGGCAGCGCCTGGCCGAGAGCGTCATCCGCAAGCACCGGCTGGCCGAGCGTCTCCTGGTCGACGTGATCGGCCTGCCCTGGCACAAGGCCCACCTCGAGGCAGGGCGCTGGGAGCACGTGATCTCCGACGAGGTCGAGGGACGCCTGGTGGAGCTGCTCGGCAACCCGTCGACGTGCCCCCATGGCAACCCCATCCCCGGGGCGGGCGAGCCGGAGCCGGGGCTCCTGCCCCAGGTCAGCCTGGCCGAGGTCACGCCCGGTGACCGGGTGCGCCTCGAACGCATCACCGAGGAGGTCGAGCTGGACATGGCCTCGCTCGAGTACCTCGACCGCAACGGGTGCATCCCGGGGCGCCAGGCGCTGGTCCGGAACCGCCGAGCCGACGGGACCACCACGGTCGAGGTGGACGGGCGCGAAGTCGAGCTCGGGCCGGCCATCTGCCAGCAGCTCTTCGTGGCCGCCCTGTGAGCCGGGCGGCTTGGCCGCACGAGCTGGTCGCCGTGTTCGAGCAGTCCGTGACGGCGGAGCTCTCGACGCTCACCACCTCGGGCCGCCCGATCACGACACCCACGACGCCGTACCTCGGTGCCGGTGGCGACACCATCGACGTCTCCACCGGCCTCACCTACCCCGCCAAGGCCGAGCGCGCCCGGCGAGACCCCAGGGTGGCGCTGCTCTTCGCCGACCCCGTCGGGCCCGGGATGCAGCGCGCTCCGGTCGTCCTCGTCCAGGGACTGGCCACGGTGCGCGACAGCGACCTTCAGGCCAACACCGATCGGTACGTAGCCCTCAGCGCCAGAAAGCTGCCCGACACCGTCAAGGGCAAGCCCCGCACCGCTCTGCGCCGTATGGCCTGGTACTACGCCCGGATCTGGATCGAGGTGACCCCGCTGCACCTGTGGTGGTGGCCCGGACGCGACCTCGACGAGCCGCCCCGGCAATGGGACGCCCCCGACGGCACGGCTGCCGGGCTCTCCGATCCCGCACCCCCGGGAGGTGCTCCGGGACCCTGGATGCGCCCACCTCGGCGCTGGGAGCCGCTGGCCGCTGGCGCCCTGGGCCGGCTCCCGTTGTGCGACCTCACCGTGGTGGGCGCCAACGGGTTCCCACTGTGCGTTCCCGTGCGCCGAGCCGAGCTCGTCGAGGACGGCGTGTCGCTGACGGTGGGTCCCGGAGCGCCCGCCCTCGAACCAGGCCCGGCCTGTCTCACCGTGCACGACCACGCCGAGCGGTTCACCGGCCAGGAGAACCACACGCTCGTGGGGACCCTCGTGACCGGCGAGGCCGGCCTGCGCCTGCGCGTGGACCGGGCGCTCGGAGACTGGAGCCTGGCGGGCGGAACGTTGCGGATGTCGCTCGGCTTTCTCTCCAAGGGCCCGACACTGCGTCGCCGGCTCCTGGCCGAGGCGGCCAGGCGCGGGCAATCCGTGCCGAAGGTCCGTTTCCCTGACGACAGTGACGCCGTTCAGCGGGGAGCGAGCGCGTCGAGCTCCTCGGCCTCGTAGGCGCGCAGCCGCTCGAAGACCTCCCGCAACTCCTTGCGCCGGGCGCGGTCGTTGGCCAGGTTGACGAGCTCGAGTGGGTCGGCGTCGTGGTCGTACCACTCGTGGTCCTGGTCGTCGAAGGCGGCGTCGACATCGAAGAGCTTGGTACCGGGATCCCTGCCCCACAGACCGGTGGCCGGTTTCCCCCCGCCCACGCCGTAGTACCTGGCGTACTTGGTGCGGCCGTCGAAGAACCCCCGCAGGGCATATCGGGTCTGGTTGAGCCGCTCGGTGTGGGCCGAGTCCTGGGCGAAGAGCACATGGTCGCGCACGGCGCGGCCCGGGTTCTCGAACAGCGGCGAAAGGTCGACGCCCTGCACGGAGGGGCGCCCGGCCCCGTCCGATGTCCGGCGAGGATCGACACCGGCCAGTGAGAGGACGGTTGCAGCCAGGTCGACGTGCGTGGCCAGGGCGTCGGTCACCGATCCCGGCGTGGTGCGCCCGGGTACCCGCACGTAGAGGGGCACCCTCATGATCTCCTCGTACACGAAGGGGCCCTTGGAGCGAAGTCCGTGTGACCCGCACATGTCGCCGTGGTCCGATGTGAAGATCACCACGGTGTCGTCCCATACGCCCGCTGCTTCGAGGGCAGAGAGGACGATTCCCAGGCTGCGGTCGGCCAGACGGTGCAGTTCCACGTAGTAGTCGAGGTGGCGGAGCCAGCTCGCCGTGTCGCCGGGATCGATGTAGCCCCACATCCCGTGCTGCTGGTCCCAGCGCCACTGCCGATGGGCCTCGGGTTTGGCGTGCAGGTCGTCGTCGAAGTTGGCCGGCAGCGTCTCGAACACGGCCTCGTAGTCGGTGTCGTAGACGGGAAGCGGGTCGTCCTCCTTCCAGGCGGCGAGCTCGAGCACCTGTCGCACCCGCGCCACCTCCTCGGGATGGCGCTGCGAGTAGCCGGGCTGGTCGATGGGGAACCACATGACGTCGTGGGGGTTGACCAGTGCCACGGTGAGGAACCAGGGGCGGCCGGCCTCGGCACCGGCGTTGCGCTCGATCCAACGGGCGGCGTTGGTGGCGATCAGGGGGTCGAAGTGCACTCCCGTGCCCGCCCACCCCATGAAGTGGCGGTCGTTGCCGTCCCAGTCCGAGAAGCCGTACGCCTCCATGTCCGGGTGCTCGGACTGAGAGAGGTGCCACTTGCCGATGTAGGACGACCGATAGCCGGCGTCTCGCAGGATCGAGCCGACAGTGGGTGTGGCGGGGTCGAGCTCGGTGTGCTCGGGCATGATCACGTTGTCGAGCACGCCGTGTCCGGGAAGGTACCGGCCGGTGACGAGGCTCGCTCGGCTCGGGGAGCACGGCGAGGAATGGGTGTAGTAACGGGTGAACTCGAGTCCCCCCTCCAGCATGCGCTGGCGCCAAGGGAGCGAGACCGAGCTCGGCAACCAGGATCGCTGTCGCTCTTGGTCTGACACGACGAGAAGGATGTTGGGCCGGCGACCAGCCTCGGAGCTCGGGGTGAAGGCTTCGCTCATGACGGGAGCCACCCTACGCTCGGCGATCGGGGCCGTTGGACCCGAAGGTGCGTCGCTACACTCCCGCCGTGACCGTGGATCAAAGAGGCGACGACCAGCCGGTCGTGGTCGAGGAGGTCACGTCGGCTTCGCCCGACGTCGTCGAGGCGCTGGTCGCCCTCGTCCCTCAGCTGTCCTCGACCTCGCCTCTCCCCAGCCCGGAACAGGTGGACGAGATGGTGGGGGCCCCGGGCACGGTGCTGCTGGTGGCCCGCCTGGGGACGGAGGGCCCGATCGTGGGTTCGCTCGCCCTCGTCGTCTTCCGGATCCCGACCGCCCAGCGGGCGTGGATCGAGGACGTCGTGGTGGACAGTGCGGCGCGTGGAAGGGGGGTCGGATCAGCCCTGGTGGAGGGTGCCCTGGTGCGGGCGGCGGAGCTCGGGTGCCGCACCGTCGACCTCACGTCGCGACCGTCGCGCCACGACGCAAACCGCTTGTACCAGCGCCTGGGCTTCGTGACCCGGGAGACCAACGTCTATCGCATCAGCCTCGAGCCGGACGAAGAGGCGCCATAGCGACGGCGTCAGGCGGACTGGCTGAGGATCCCCGCGCCTGGCGCGCTGGCCTCCGTCCACTGTCCGGGCCGGCGCTCGATCGACATCAACAGCTGTTGGACGTAGCGAATGTCGGTGGGCCGGGCGAACAGATACCCCTGGGCGAGGTGGCAGCCGGTGCTGCGCAAGCGCTCGAACTGCTCGGTCGTCTCTATTCCTTCCGCCACCGTGTCGAGCCCGAGGTCGCTGGCCAGACGCACGATCGTCTCCACCAGCTTCACCGAATCCGATGCCTTGCCCTCGTCGCCTACGAAGGTCCTGTCGATCTTCAACTCGTCGACCGGGAGCTGCTGGAGATAGGCAAGCGACGAGTACCCCGTGCCGAAGTCGTCGATCGACAACTTCACCCCCAAACCCTTCAGTCGCTGGATGACGTCGACCGATTGGGGGGTGTTGGTCATGAAGACCGACTCGGTGATCTCGAGCGTGAGCAGGTTGGGCGCCAGTCGGGAGCTGGCCAAGGCGGCGGCCACGTCGGCCACCAACCCGGGGTCCTCGAGCTGGCGGGCCGAGACGTTCACGGCCAGGTGCAGGTCGAAGCGTTCGGTGCGCTCCTGAAGCCGGCGGGCGTCGAAGCAGGCTTGGCGCAGCAACCACTTCCCCATGGGGACGATGAGCCCGGTGCTCTCGGCGATGGGGATGAACTCCCCGGGCATGACAAGCCCGCGATGGGGATGGCTCCACCGCATCAAGGCCTCGACTCCCGTGACCGTCCCGTTGGCCAGGTCCATGATCGGCTGGTACACGACCGACAATTCCTCGTTGTCCAGAGCCCGCCCGAGGTCGGTCTCCAGTTGGAGACGGTTGATCACGCTTCGGTGCAATCCGGGGTGGAAGGTCTGGCTACGTCCCTTACCGGCACTCTTGGCGGCGTACATTGCGACGTCGGCGTTGCGGAGCAGCTCGTCGGCATTCTCCCACTCCTCCATGCCGGTGACGATGCCGATGCTGGCCCGAACCCCGTGCTCTCCGCCATAGACGGCGAACGGTAGTCGCAGGACGTCGAGAATCCGTTCGGCGGTGAGCTCCGCTGCTTCGGAGTCGCCGTTATCCAAGAGAACGGCGAACTCGTCCCCGCCGAGCCGGGCCAAGGTGTCCCCGGCGCGGACGGTCTCGTGGAGGCGAGTAGCGACCGCTTTGAGCATCTCGTCCCCGGCGACGTGCCCGCGGCCGTCGTTGATGGATTTGAAGTCGTCGAGGTCGAGGAACAACACGCTGACGGCACCGCCGGTTCGAGCCATGCGGCTGACGGCATGTTCCAGGCGGTCCTGGAACAGCGCCCGGTTGGCCAATCCGGTGAGCGAGTCGTGGAAGGCCTGGTGCCGGAGCTCGGCTTCGAGACGGGTCCGCTCGCTCACATCCCTGCTGTTGAGGACGATTCCCCTGACAGCAGAGTCGGTGAGCAGGTTGGTGAGCCGGGACTCGACCGGGATGTCCTGGCCGCGTGCGGTCCGCAGCCGCCACTCGACCGAGCGCTCGGCCCCGGGTTCCTGGACCACGTAGGCGACGGCCAGCTGCCAGATGTTGCCGTCCTCGGCGTCGACCATGTCACCGAAGTTCGTGCCGACCAGCTCTTCGGCGGGGTATCCGAGCAACCGATCCGACGATGGGCTCTGGTACAGGATGGTCCCGTCGGCGGCGATCACGGTGGTGAGGTCGGACGACGACCGCACCATGGCGGCGAACCGGGCGTCGGTACGACGCTGTTCCATCATCGCTTCGTCGAGCATGGTGTTTCGCTCGGCGAGCTCACGGGCCGTTCGCACCGCCTGGAGCCGGCGCCGGGCGGAGGTCTCGAAGAGGACCGCCACGATGCCCGCCGCCACCAGCAGCCCGACCAAGAGGACCCAAGGCATCATGGCCGAGGCCGCGCCCGACAGACTGGCGGTGGCGGCGAGCACCACGAGGATCCGCCCCGGTGCGGACACCGACCCGGCCCGGTCGCTCAGGACGGCGGGGGAGGAACCGGCAGAACCGCCAACGGATCCGGACTCCGACATCAAGGCGACGGCGCGCTGTCCGGTGATGGGAAGTTTGGTGGTGGTCGAGAAAATGAGGTCTTGTCGCGCCTCGTGGCCGGCGTAGAGGGCGGCTTCGATGTTGGCGAAGGGGTGGCCGGGCAGAGAGTTGAGGGAGACCGTCGTCGTGGGCATAGGCGTCACGGACGCCAAGGCATAGCCCTGGGCGACTGCCGGGGGGCCGAAGACCTGGACGAGCAGGCGGCTGGCCCCGGAGCCGACGACGAGGTTGTACGGCGTCATGTGACGGTCTATGGCTGCCACCACCGAGGGGCTGGCCGAGCCGAAGGACACGTGCAACGTACCCACGCTGTCCTGAACCACCAGCCGGTCACCGACCACGCTGAGGAGGGCGAACGCGCTGGCCCCGGTGTGGGCTTCGTCGGCGACGGCGGCAGCGCGCCACGCCTGGGACCCGACCGAGGGTCCCGTCATCGCCTCCAGGGAGGTGGGCTGGGTCTGGGCGATGTACTGGTTCAGCAACAAGGTGCCCTGGGCGGCGTCCTCCTTGAGCAGCAGGCCGTTGCTGTGCTCAACCGAAGCCCGGGCCAGGAAGAACACGAGGCAGCTCGTGGCCACGGCTCCGGCCAGCACGACGATGGTCATCCGCTGCAGCCGCAGCTTCAACCGAGCTCTCACCTTCCGACTCCCCCCGCTCCCCAGCCGGTGGAGGCCGGCCGGGCACGATGACAGAACTCCAGACGAGAGGAGCGTCGGCTACCGCGGAGGAAGCAAATAGGGCCTTTCGTCCCCTTGTTCCTGGTCAGAGAGGGCTCGAGCCTCCGCCTCGGCCTCGGCTTCACCTCGGCGGCGAGAGGAGCGGGTGTAGGTGATCGTCCAGTACAGGAGCGCGCCTATCACGATCCAGTTCACGACCGGAGTGACGGCCAGGAATCGACCTGTGGACAGCTCGAAGGCCAACAGGGCCCGAAGGCCGGCCTCGAGCACCAGTCCCGCGCCCCATCCCAGTGTGAGGAGGGTGAACGTCCGTCGGGCGCGTGGGAACTCCCACAACCCGTCGAACTCCTGGCGCCGGGATCGGTCGCCGGCTGAGGCGAGCGCCCGCCCCACGTAGAACATGGCGGGCCGCACGGGCAGCACCAGCGTCACGAGGCAGATCGCCCCGAAGGCCCCGGTCACGACGGAGTCGCGCATCTTGAGCACGAGCTCGTCGCCGTGGAGGAAGGCGAGGGCCCCGAGCCCGAGCACGATCCCGATGAGCACGATGACGCCGATGACGTTGAGCCGACGGCGCCACGCCCACTCGCCCACGATGGCGATCGCCGGCGGCGCCGCCGACAGTGCCAACGAGGTGGCGTCGGCCAATCCGGCGGTGCGGGCCAGCTCGTAGGCGACCAGGGGCGCCACCCCGCCCGAGACCATCTGCCACAGCAGCATGCGGGGGGCCAGGGCAGCCATGGCGTGGTCCTCGGGCGCGGGAGCAGGGGCCGCCAGCGCCTCCGCCCAGACCGGGGCCTGCGCCCCCGGGCCGTCCACCTCGAGATCATCTCACCGGCATCGGGGAGCTGCCCCGGTCCTCCCCCAGGCGACGGACCGGGGGGAGAATGAGCTGATGGCCGCCGAGTCCATGTACGGGCCGAAGGCCACCTTCCTGGGAGTCCCCGCTGCCGGGCTGGACGACACGGCCAAGCTGGCGGCAGCCGGTGCCGTGATCGTCGGCGCCCCCTTCGACGGGGGCACCTCACACCGTCCGGGGTGCCGCTTCGGGCCTGCCGCCATCCGTACCACCGACTACCTGCCCCATGACGGGCGCCGACCCCATTTGGCTCTGGGCGTGGAGCCGCTCGGTGAGCTCGCCGTCGTCGACGTCGGGGACGTGACCATGCCACCCGGCGACATCGAGGGATCCCTGGAGCGCCTTCGCCAGGTGGTCGAGCACGTGGCCAGGACCGGCGCCGTCCCGGTGGTACTCGGCGGCGACCACTCCATTGCGCTCTCCGACGCCAGCGGGGTCGCCGCCCACATCGGGTGGGGACGGGTCTCCCTCCTCCACTTCGACGCCCACGCCGACACCGCCGACCAGCAATTCGGCTCGCTCTACGGGCACGGCACCCCTATGCGGCGCCTCATCGAATCGGGGGCGGTACGCGGCGAGCGCTTCGTGCAGATCGGCCTGCGCGGCTACTGGCCCGATCCCGAGACCCTCGACTGGATGGCCGGGCGCCACATGCGTAGCTACGAGATGGCCGAGGTCGTCGAGCGCGGCCTCGATCCCTGCCTCGACGAGGCGTTCGCCATCGCCCTCGACGACTGCGACGGCGTGTTCCTGTCCGTCGACGTCGACGTGGTGGATCCCGGACAGGCTCCGGGGACCGGGACTCCGGAGCCCGGAGGGCTCACGCCCCGCCAGCTGCTCGACGCCGTGCGCCGTGTCGCCATGGAGCTGCCCCTGGCCGGGGTGGACGTGGTCGAGGTGTGCCCCCCCTACGACCAGGCCGAGATCACCGCCTACCTCGCCAATCGCGTCGTGCTCGAGGTCCTGTCAGGCATGGCGTGGCGCCGTCGTTCGGAGAGCGAACGGCGCAAGGCGTCCGACCCGCTGCTGCGCCACCGCCGCCGGGGCTGAGACGCTCGGCCCTCAGGCCATGGAACCGACGATGTCCTCCACCATGGCCAAGCTGGTATGGGGATGGAGGAAGGCCAATCGCGCCACCGTGTCGCCCTCCCACGTGGTCGGGGTCACGAAAGCGGTCTGTTCCTCGAGCAGGCGCCGGGACCATTCGGCGTAGTCCTCGGCTTCCCACCCGGGACGCCGGACGAGGAGGATCGACAGCTCAGGGGGCCGGACCAGCTCCAGGTGGGGCGCCCGAGCCACCACGTCGGCGGCCCGCTGGGTGATGTCGAGGACGGCCTCGACGGCGCGGCGATACGCCTCGGTGCCGTGGACGGCCAAGGAGAACCACAACGGCAGACCTCGGGCCCGACGAGTCAGGTGGATGGCGTAGTCGCTCGGGTTCCAAGCCTCGGAGGCGCCGTCGCTCTCGTGGATCACCTCGAGGTAGGCGGCCTTCTGGGCGTGCACGGCTTTGGCGGCCGCCGGGTCGCGGTACAGCAGTCCGGCGCAGTCGAACGGGGCGAACAGCCACTTGTGGGGGTCGATCACGATCGAGTCGGCCGCTTCGATCCCTTTGAAGCGGGGGCGGGCGCCGGGTGCGAACAGTGCCGCCCCGCCGTAGGCGGCGTCCACGTGGAACCACAGTCCCCGCTCTCGAGCCACCCCGGCCACACCGGCGAGGTCGTCCACGATCCCGGCGTTGGTGGTGCCTGCCGTCGCCACCACGGCCACCACGCCGGCACTGTCCGTCTCGGCGTCGAGAGCGGCACGCAGCCCGGGCCCGGTCAATCGGTGGTCGTCGGTCTGCACGAGCAAGGGCTGCGCCCCCATGATGGACAGGGAGCGCGCCACAGAGGAGTGCGACTCGGTGCTGACCGCCACCAGGGGCGTGCCCGTGTGCCGTCCTCGCCACCACGCGCTCGTGTCCCGGGCCACCACCAGAGCGGAGAGGTTGGCGATCGTGCCACCCGACACGAAGCAGCCGCCCGACTCGGGCGGGAGCCCGGCCAACTGGGCCAGGACGCCCAGGGCCTGGTTCTCCGCTGCCACCGCGCCGGCCGCTTCCAGCCATGACGTCCCCTGCAGCGAGGAGCACGAGACCACCATGTCGAACAGCAGCGCCGCCTTGGTGGGGGCGGCGGGGATGAAGGACAGGAAGCGGGGGCTGTCACAGGAGATGACCCCGGTGGCGAGGTGGGTGGCGAACAGCTCCAGCACGTCACCCGGCGGACGTCCCTCGGCGGTGATCAAGCCTTGCAGGGCCTGGTCGAGCGACTCCGAGGTCGCCCCACCGAAGTCGAGCGGGACGGGGTCGAGAGCGAGCCGCTCCCGGCAGTAGTCGAGGACGAGCTCGGTGAGCGAGTCGGAGTAGAGGAACATGGGGTTGGGGACGAACCCTGCGCCCGGGTCGTCCCACGGGCCCGGCTCAGGACCGACCATCAGGCTCCCGTCGCCGGCGTTGCCGGCGCACGTGCACCTCCGATCGCTCGGGATGGTCCGGGTCGAGGTGGACGACGGGCACGTCGTCGTCGGGCGGGTCACCCGACGCGTCGCGCACGATCACCACTTCGTCATCGGGGTGGCCGTAGATGGCGTCGCGCAGACCGAGCATGGCGGCGCCGAGCGCGTGTGTGGACGGGCGCTGGCGCCACCGCGCCAAGCGCGGAGGGCGATCCTCCTCTCCGGCTGGCGCGTCCTCTTGGGCCAGCCACGCCAGCCACTGCTCGTCAGTCCACGCCTCCGGGTCGTCGGGAGGCTCCCCCAGCCCACCGTGCGCCATCGCTGCCACCGTACCGGTCGGCGCCGTGTGTGCCTACGCCGGCTCGGGTTGGTCGGGGGGGAGGGTTCGCTCCGGTGCTCCCTCAGAAGCGCTCCGGCGCCACCGGGTCTCGGCCTCGGAGACCACGTCGCGCAGTGGTCGGCCGGTGCGAGCCGCCACCCGGGCGGCATCGTCGTGCTCGACCTTCACGCGGCCGGGACCCACCTTGACCCGGATGAGCATCCCTTCCACCTCGACGGCCGACACGTGGCGCCGGCTCGCCCAGCGCTCCACCTCGGTGGTGCGCACCCCGAGCGAGCCCGTCTCGGCCTGCAGCACCCGGCGCACGTCGTCGACCAGGGCGAGGTCTGCCAAGGCGTTCACGATGTGACCGGGCCGGCCCTTCTTCATGACCACCGGCGCGATCCACGCGTCGAGCGCGCCGGCGCCGAGCAGCATCTCCAGCGTGTGGGCCAGGGTCTCCCCGGTGGCATCGTCGACATTCGTCTCGAGCATGACGAGGGGTTGCCCCTCGGTGACCTCGTGGACATCGGTGAGGCCCACGACGACTTGCGTGCAGTTGGGAAGTCCGTCGAGGTCGCGCTCCCCGGCGCCGAAGCCCGTGGCCTCGATCCGCATGGCAGGCAGGGGCCCGAACCCCGACGCCGTTGCCGCCAGGAGCGCGGCGCCGGTCGGGGTGGTCAGCTCGACTGGAAGGTCGCGACCGTAGGTAGGCGCGCCTCGAAGCAGGCGAACGACGGCGGGAGACGGATTGGGCAGCAGTCCGTGGGCGGTGCGCACCGCGCCTGATCCGGTCGCCACCGGGGAGGCGCGCACCTCGTCCACGCCCAGGACTTCGAGCGCCGCCACCGTGCCGACGACGTCGATGACCGTGTCGTGCCCGCCCACTTCGTGGAAGTGGACACGCTCGGGGGGCCGGCGATGGATCTCGCCTTCGGCTTGAGCCAGGGCGCCGAACACACCCAGCGCCCTGCTGGCGACGCGGGGAGGGAGCCGGGCCTCCTGCACCATGCCGACGATGTGCATGTAGGTGCGCACCACCACGTCGTCGGGCACGTGCACGACAGCACGCGTGGCACCGATGCCCGCTCGCATCACCGTCTCGACTTCCAGTCGCCATCCCCGCAGCGGCAAGCGGCCGAGCAGGGCCTGCACCTCCCCGAGCTCGGCACCGGCGTCGAGCAGGCTGCCGAGCGCCATGTCGCCGGCGATGCCGGCGAAACAGTGGAACCACGCAGTGGTCCGGAGCCCTTGCTCGCTCACGGAAGCAGCCGCGCCACGGCGCAGGCGGCGCCGAAGCCGTTGTCGATGCCGACCACGGTCAGCCCCGCCGCGCACGAGGCGTGCATGGCCAGGAGCGCCGTGACCCCGTGGAGGCCGGCGCCGTACCCGGCCGAGGTGGGTACGGCGACCACCGGGGCGGCGGTGATGCCGGCCACCAGGCTGGGCAACGCCCCCTCCATACCCGCCGCCACCACCACGGCGTCGGCGGCGAGGAGCTCGTCGAGCGAGGCCAGGAGCCGGTGCACCCCGGCGACACCACAGTCGGCCACGAGCGACGGCGACACGCCGTAGGCCCGCAGGGTGGCGCAGCATTCCCGGGCCACGCCCAGATCGGCGGTACCGGCGGTGAGGACGAGCACCCGGCACGGGCGCTCGTCTGCGGTCCGCCACGCCACCAGCTGATGCGGCCCGGTGTCGGTGACGATCCCGCCCGGCGCGGCGTCGAGGGCGACGGCCACCTGGTCGGGCTCGGCCCGGGTGAGCAGGACGGGCCCTCCGGGGTCCGCCATGAGCTCGGCCACGATGGCGGCGCAGTGCTCGGGCGACTTGCCCGGGGCATAGACGGCTTCGCCGGTGCGCTGGCGCAGGGCCCGGTGGTGGTCGACACGGGCGAAGCCGAGGTCGGCGAACGGCAGGCGCCGCAGGCGGGCCACGGCGTCGTCGGGGTGCAGCACCCCGCTTTGCACGTCGTCGAGGAGTTGGCGCAGCGCCGGCTCGTCCATGGCGGCAAGTATCCTCCCCCGCCATGTCCCCGGCTGCGAGCTCAGGCCGGACCATCGCCTTCTTCGGGCCGGCCGGCACCTTCACCGAAGAGGCCCTGTTCACCCAGCCCGATTTCGCCGAGGCTGACGTCCTGCCTCTGCCCACCCTGGCCGAGGTCCTCGACTCGGTGTGCGCCGGCCAGGTCGACGTGGGATTCGTGCCCATCGAGAACTCCATCGAGGGGACGGTCAACGCCACGGTCGACAGCCTGGTGTTCGAGGCGGACCTGCTCATCCAGCGGGAGGTCGTCCTCGACGTCCACATGCACCTGATGGCGCCGCCCGGCACCGGCTTGGGAGACGTGAGGCGGGTGCTCTCCTTTCCGCACGCCTCGGCGCAGTGCCGGCGGTATCTCGCCGAGCACCTCCCGGGCGTGGAGATCGTCCCCACCAACTCCACTGCCGAGGCGGCCCGGTTGGTCGGCGACGAGCGCCGGGGGGACAGCGCCGCACTCGCCCCGAGGCTGGCCGCCAAGCTGTACGGCCTCGAAGTGCTGGCGTCGTCCGTGGAGGACCATCCTGACAACCAGACTCGCTTCGTCGCCTTGGCCCGCTCGGGGATCCCGGGCCCGACCGGACACGACAAGACCTCCATCGTCTGCTTCCAACGAGAGGACCATCCTGGGAGCCTGCACGCCATCCTGAGCGAGTTCTCGGCGCGCAGCATCAACCTGACGAAGCTCGAGTCCAGGCCCACCAAGCGCGGGCTCGGCGACTACTGCTTTCTCATCGACCTCCAGGGCCACATCGCCGACGAGGTCGTCGCCGACTGCCTCCAGGTGCTCCACGCCGAGCAGGCGGGCGTGAAGTTCCTCGGCTCCTACCCGGCCGCCGGCACTCATGGGGAGCACGTCCGGCGTCAGGCCGACGCAGCGTGGAAGCAAGCCGGGCAGTGGATGGCGTCGTTGCGGTCACAGATTCGAAGAGGCTGAGCGCTACCCTGGTCCGCTTGGAGGGATGGCAGAGCGGACGAATGCGAGGCTCTTGAAAAGCCTTGGCCCACAAGGCCCGTGGGTTCGAATCCCACTCCCTCCGCCCCGACCCGGATTCCACCGCGTCACCCCTGGTAAATCGCCCAGTTGGGCGTCGCTTCGTTCGACCAGAGGATGCGCCTCATTCAAACCCTTTGTCCGCAAGGTTGGAAGCTCCTATAGGAACTCCAACACATCCTCTGGAAGACGGTCAGCGTCGCGGGTACCGCGGATCGACCGCATGAGCTTCGTAGGAGCCTCGCACTGACCCAAAGGGATGGGCTCCACTCGTCGCCAGCCTCGGGCCGACGTTTCTTTCACGGCAGCTAGATACGCCGTCTCTGACATTTTGCCAAGTTTGCGAGCACGCATGAGTAGTGCTGCCAGTGATACTTGCCATTTGCGTTTGAGTTCAAATAGAACGGGCCAATCAGCTCGTGCTGGTAACTCACTAGCGATATCTGACTCTGGCATCAGAAATGCCGCCGCGAACTCGTGGGCCTGGCGCTCAACCTCCTTGATACCCCACATCTGGTCGCCATGCATCACCAGATGACCGAGTTCGTGAGCCCCATCAAACCTGGAACGCGCTCGATCATTCTTGTCAGCGGCGAGCACCACTACTGGTCGATCGGGGAAGGGCAAGGAAAATGCGTCGACGTCCTCGCTGGCCATTGGCATCCGGATGACGACAACACCGTGGTCCTCAAGCTCCTGGACCACGTTGCCGATTGGGCCTCTTGGCATTTTCCATTCGCTTCGAACCTGCTCGGCCACAGCTTCGACGGCTTTCTGATTCGCGTCGAGTGAGTCAATGCGAATCCTCGGGATCGTGGCCCATAGCTGGCTCTTCTCTGTAGCTTGAAGGATTGCGACGTCGTGCGCGATATAAGCGATAGCTCGGGCTTGCCGACGCTGGCGGATCGAGGTTCGACGGAGCGACCTGAAGAAGCCTTCGTGTGTCTCGAGAAGCCCCAGGCCGAAGAAGGTCGGCGGGATCTTCAGCACCGCCGCCATCCGCTCGAGCGTCTTCTGGCTTGGAGACGTTGACCCGGCCTCGAACTGAGAGATTGCTGCCGAGGTCACCTGGCTTTGGACAGCCAGTTCGCCCTGGTTGAGGCCCCGAAGCTCCCGGGCCAGCCTGAGTCGATCTGGTTCGAAACTGGGTGCCACGTGGGCGGATTCGGGCTGATCACTCATTCCAGGCGTCGATTTTCGCCAATTCGAAGGGGCTTGTGGTGGACCCGTGCGTGCCGATATCCTTGTTCTAGTTTAAAGCTCCATACAGTGGAGGTGGGTGGTGACAGATCGACGAGCCGGGCCACGTCAGGGGCCCTACGTGGCAAAGGAGCCCCGCTCCCGAAACCAGGACGGCAGTTGGCGAAGGAAGAGGGGCGACGCTGGCAAGAAGCGGTCCTCGACTAGGTCAACCAAAAGAAAGTGACGAGTGAACAAGTGGCATCACTGAACATGTCAGGTCCTTACGACCTGACCAGCAAGACGATCGATTCCAAGATCTCGAAGACCCAGGCCGGCAACTACGCCCTTGGCACGATGGGCTCGGGGCAAAAAGCCAACACCTTTCTGGTTGGGTACGTCGGCCGGTCGGACACGGATGTCGCGGAACGACTCAAGGACCATGTCGACACCTACGAGAAGTTCATGTTCAGCTATGCGTCTTCAGTCAAGGCCGCCTTTGAGGAAGAGTGTCGGAACTACCACGACTTCAATCCTCCGGGAAATAGTGTTCATCCTGCATGCCCTGACGGCAAGGGCTGGAAGTGTCCTTACTGCTGAAACCGCCGATGACGGAGTTTCCGTCATTTCCTCACTCCATAGGGAGGAGTTCGCTCCTTTGGGCACCTGGCACATGAGGGCGACCCACGATCGCATTAGCGCCCACAAACCTGACCTCATGCTCCCCAGAAGACCCTCCGGCTCTTACGTGTCAATGCGACGATTGACACGAGCTGATAAGTCCCGAGGTCTGTTAGTCAGGTGGCGTCTTTGGAACGTTCTGAACGGCAGCAGCACGTGGTTGCGAAATAGGATGGTGAGCATAAGGGCAACCACTCTCCGAGTGCGAGGTTGACCTCAATGAGGAAGCTACGGCTAGACCTCGAAGCGATAGCGACCCTACCAGCGGCCTCAGACGGCAGTGGCTCACGGTAGGTCAGGGGAGCTATCGCTGACTCATAGAACGCATTTCTTGAAACAGGCCAGGTCTGTCACGAAGCAGTGGGGGTACCAGCAGCCGTGGCCGATTCACAATGAGGCTCACGATCCTGCTTGGTCGGGCATTGATCAATGGCCGATAACGGAGCATCTGTTAACAGGCGTTGAAGTGGTCGTAACCGGCGGCTACTACGACCCCGATCACTTCGGCGCAGCAGTTGTCGACTAGAAACGGAAAGTCTTCTCACGCGGCGAGCTGGCGGTTTCCATGTAGGCATGGAACCAATGGAAGGGGTCGATCCACAAGTTGCTGTGAAGAGCCTGATCTCACTCCGAAAGCCAGGCTTCTCGTACTCCGTGACGCTGGCACCAGGTAGACAATCCTTCCGATTGGAGCTCATTCTTTAGTTGCGACGCTCTCGATTCCGCTTCATCGGAGCTGTGCGCCCAATCTAAAACGATGCTCTTACCGGTGCGACTTCAATTTCCACCGACACGACTCCCAGCCTAGTCAATCATGATCGGGGGATCACTCTGATCGGACTCGATACCGAGGATCAAGCAGGCGACGGCCATTCGTCCGCACGCTCAAGAACCACCCATGGTTTCTTGCCCACCATCGCCAGAATTCCATCTATGGCGCTGGTTAGCGCGTATCCACTTGGTCGAGCTATAAACGCAATGGTTGCGGAAGGCTTCGCCTCAAACTTGGCCGGCTTGCTGGCGTTGTGTCGTTTGCCCGAGCCCGAGCGCAATTGCACTCGATGGGGGCCTGGTGCAATCGCCAGTCTAACACTCACCCCGTTTTCAACACTTCCAACCGTTTCGCCATCCAATTCAACGACGTATTTCGCAAAGCGATCGCGCCAAAGCATACGAGTGCGCCTGATTTCAAGGGTAGCATTGACCTCATCTCCTAGGGCCACGTCGGAGAACCTGATTTCGACTCGTACAGACCTTCCGCACACCCACCAACGAAGCCGACAACGCCTCCGAATGCCGCTAGAAGCCAGTCGCCATACGCCCCGGCAGCGCCGCCAAGGGTTCCCCCCCAGAAGGCACCATGCGCAAGGCAAGTCTCAACGTCCTGGAAGACCGCAAACTGGTCGGAGGTGAAGAAATTGTACGCATCGCCTACCACCC
>JASHUM010000129.1 GCA_030040015.1 Acidimicrobiales bacterium | reverse complement strand
GACGTCATCTTCACCACCGACCACGGTGAGCTCCAGGGTGACTTCGGGTTGCTGTTCAAGGGCCCGTACCACGTCGACGGCCTGATGCGGCTCCCGCTCGTCTGGCGCCCGGCGCCGAGAACGGGAGTGCCGCCGGCGGTCGTGAACCGCCCGGTGGGCCTGGTGGACCTGGCTCCGACCTTCTGCACCATCGCCGGCCTCGATGCTGCCGAGTGGATGCAGGGCGAGGCCCTGCCGGCCGACGACGCCGATGCCGACGCCCGAGGCTTCGAACGGGTCCTGACCGAGTGGGACAGTGCACTGTTCGGTGTGGACGTCCATCTGCGCACCATCACCCGTGACGACGTCGTGTGCACGGCCTACCGGCACGGATACGTCCACGACGGGACCGAGGGCGAGCTCTACGACACCTCGGAGAACCCGCTCCAGCGGGACAACCTGTGGGACGACCCGGCCCGGCGCTCGTTGCGCGACGACCTGCTCGGCGACCTCCGGGACCACCAGCCACCCGTCCGGAGCACGCCGCTTCGGCTGGAGGCGCCCGTCTGAGCGCGCTCCCGGCGCTGTGCGGCGCCGGCGCACATGGGAGAATCGGACCTTGGAGCTGAACCCGTTCTCCCACGAGTTCCACGAGGACCCGTACCCCGTGTACCGCGGGTTGCGGGACGAAGCACCGTGCTACCACAACGACGAGCTCGACTTCTACGCCCTCACCCGCTACGCCGACGTGGTCGACGCATCGCAGCAGCCGACGCTGTTCAGCTCGGCCGAGGGGACCACGCTGGAGCGGATCGACACCAAGGCCCTGCTCCCCATGATGATCTTCATGGACCCGCCCGAGCACGACGTGCAGCGGCGGCTGGTGAGCCGCGCCTTCACCCCCCGGTCGGTGGCCGCCCTGGAGCCCTTCGTCCGCACCACGGCCAGGGGATATCTCGAGCCGTTGCAGGAGAAGGGGGGCGGAGACTTCGTCGAGGAGTTCTCCGCCTTGCTGCCCATGGACGTCATCATGGAGCTCCTCGGTGTCCCCTCCCCCGACCGCAACGAGATGCGCCGCAATATGGACGCCAGCCTGGAGCGCACCGAGGAGCCGCCCTACATCCCCCACGACGCCGTCGAGGCCATGATCGAGATGCAGGCGTACTGGAAGGACCTGCTCGAGGACAAGCGAGCCCGGCCCGACGACTCGCTCATGAGCAACCTGCGCCAGGCCGAGGTGACCGATGGAGGGGAGACGTCACGGCTCACCGACGAGGAGGTCATCGGCTTCTGCTCGTTGATCGGGTCGGCGGGTACGGAGACGCTCACCAAGTTGCTCGCCAACGCCGCCGTGCTATTCTGTCGCCGGCCCGACCAGTGGCGCAAGCTCCTCGACGACCGAGCTCTGGCGCCGGCGGCAGTCGAGGAGACGCTGCGCTACTGGGCGCCCTCGCAGTACCAGGCGCGGGTGCTCACCGAGGACGTCGAGCGCCACGGCACCGTGATACCCGCCGGGTCCCGCGTCCTTCTCGTCACCGGGTCGGCCAACCGTGACGAGCGGGAGTACGAGGACGCCGACGACTTCGACATCGGCCGGGCCGCGCACCTGGCCACCGGCTTCGGCCACGGGCTCCATTTCTGCCTGGGCGCGGCGCTGGCCCGGCTCGAGGGCAAGGTGGGGCTGGAGGAGTTCTCCTCGCTCTTTCCCGAGTACGAGGTCGACGAGTCGAAGGCTCGCCGGGTCCACCAGAGCAACGTGCACGGCTTCGCCAGCGTGCCCTTCGCCGCGGCCCGGGGTCGGTGAGCAGACGCCGGAAGATCGCCCTCGCCGCCACCGTGGCGGTGCTCTTCCCGGGCTTCCTCGTCCTGGGCTGGTGGCAGCTCGACCGGGCCCTGTCGGGGAACACCCTCAGCTGGGTCTACACCTTCGAATGGCCGCTGTTCGCCGTGTACCTCGTCTACGTGTGGCGCCGGCTGCTGCGCGACGAACATCGCCCTGACGAGCTGACGACGTCCGACGCCGCTGAAGGAGCTGGCCGGGCTGCACCGTCTCGACAGGAGGCGGGAGACGGGGAAGAGGACGAGGAGCTCGCCGCCTACAACGAGTATCTGGCGGCCCTGCAGGAGAGCGGCCGGCGCAAGCACTGGTGAGTGCCGGCCAAGTCGTCGGCCCAGGTGAAGGAGGATCACCCTCGCCGTAACACCTCCACGCCATCATGTCGGCCATGTTGGTGGAGCCGGCGACGCCGATCGAGGTTCGCACCAGCACCCGCCGCCGCAAGACGGCGACCGCCTTCTGGCAGGACGACCGGGTCGTGGTGGTGCTCCCCTCGTGGATGCGCCCGCCCCAGAGTGACGCCATGGTCGAGAACCTGGTGCGCCGGGTGCTGGCCCAGCGGCCCAACCGTCATGCCTCTGACGACGACCTGGCCGAGCGAGCCGCGCTGCTGGCCGAGACGTACCTGAGCGGCACCCTCCCACGTTCGATCCGCTGGGTCGCGAACCAGAGGCAGCGATGGGGCTCATGCTCGCTCGCCAGTCGGGACATCCGTGTCTCTGACCGGTTGCGGACGGTGCCGGACTGGGTCCTCGATGCCGTGCTCGTGCACGAGCTCGCCCACCTCGACGAGCCGTCGCACTCCCCGCGGTTCCACGATCTCGCCGCCCGCTACCCCCGTATGGCAGAGGCCGACACCTTCCTCCAGGGCTTCAGCCTCGGGCTGGAGCACGGTTCGAGCTTCGCTGCCAAGGCCTGGTCCGCCTAGGCTCGCTTTCCTGTGCGCCCCGGGGGGCATCGCCCGGTGCGCCGCCTGATCCAGGGGAGGGCACGCTTCTTGTCCGAGCGGTTCGCACGGCTCAAGCGCCTGTGGTCCTCGTTGGGGCGCAAGTCCTCCGTCCCCCACCGGCCAGGGTGGACCGCCTCGGTCCTCGCCGCGCTGCTGGCCATCGGTGTCGTCCTCGGTTTCGTGGCGACCAGGGGGAACCACGCCGTCAACGGGGCCTTCGCCAGCACCACCACCACGTCGACGGCTCCGCCTGCCACGGTCCCCAGCACCACCACGACGTCGACGACGGCTCCGCCTCCGACCACCACCACTACCGCTGCCGCCGTGGCCAGCGGGCTGGGACCATGCGCGCCGAGTGAGGTCCAGCTGAGCGTGTCCACCAACCAGAGCACGTACTCCCCCGGCACCTACGTCACGGTGACCACCGCCTTCACCGACGTGGCCCCGTGCGTCTACAGCCCCGAGTCCGCCTCCAACGTCAGCTGCCCCGTCTATCTCTACGTGGACAACAGCTCCGGGAGCCAGGTGTGGCCGCTCGCCGGCCAGTCCGAGGACTGCACGCCACCCTCCGAAGGCACGCTCTCTCCCAGCCAGCAGGAGGTGGTGCGGGTGGAGTGGAACCAGGCCGTGGCTGGCCCCGGCGGCAAGACCGTGCAGGCCGCAGCGGGTGAGTACGAAGCCGTCGCCGTGTGGTCGTGGTACGCCGGAAGCGGGGTTCGCCCCTACGAGGAGCAGGAGAGCTCCAACTTCGTCGTGGGCTGACCGCCCGTGGCCTCAGGCCGGGGCGCCCTCGAGAACGGACTGCGCCACCAGCTCCTCCAGGTACCGGCCGTCCCACCACGACAGCTGCAGCGCCTTGGCCCGGCGGAAGTACATCTGGATGTCGAACTCGACGGTGAACCCGATGCCTCCGAACACCTGCTGGGCCATGGCGGTGACATCGCGGTACGTCTGGCAGGCGAAGAGCTTGGACATGGCAGCCAGCTTGCGGGCTTCCGGCCGCCCGGCCGCGTGGGCCCAGGCCGCCTCGTGCACCAGGGAGGTGCCGCCGTCGACAGCGGTCACGGCGTCGGCCAGGTAGTGGGCGATGGCCTGGAAGGCCCCGAGCGGCTTGTCGAACTGGTGACGGTCCTTGGCGTACTGCACGGTGATGTCGAGAGCCCGGCTCGCCCCGCCCATGGCCTGGGCGGCCACCAGCACGACGGCCTCGTGCATGACGCAGTCCCACGTCGACCATCCCGATCCCGCTCCCCCGATGCGCGAACCGGGCCCGACCGGGACCTCGTCGAGGACGAGCTCGTACTGGGTGTCCGAGGCGACCGAGAACTGCTGGGTGAGCTGCACCCCCGGCGCCTCCCGTTCGACCAGGAACAGGTCGACCCCCTCGGGGCCGTCGCCGGTGCGGGCCAGGACCACGAACGCCGAGGCGGCGGCGGCGTAGGCCACGTGGCGCTTGGTGCCGCGCAGGCGGAACCCCTCGCCGTCGGGCACCGCCAGCGCGCTCACCCCCTCGGGGCCGAAGCCGCCCTCGGGCTCCAGCCACGCCGGGGTGAGGATCGTCTGCCCCGTCGCCGTCGCCGCCAACCACCGCTCCTTCTGCTGGCGGGAGCCGGCCAGGGCCAGCGCCTTGCCGCACAGCACGGCGCTCACCAGATGGGGGACAGGCACCAGGGCGCGTCCGAGCTCCTCGTAGAGCACCACCCCCTCGACGAGTGACATGCCCGCA
>JASHUM010000128.1 GCA_030040015.1 Acidimicrobiales bacterium | reverse complement strand
CCGGCCGAAACTCGTCGAAGGGCTCGACTCTTGGGCGCTTGAACTGGTGAAGAGCGACTACCGTGCCTCCACGCAGGATCCATACCGCTGCGCGGAAATCGCGACCTTCGTCAAGTTTGTCCGGCGCGGCTCCGAAGAGCCTCTCGTACCAATCTGCGCTCCGATCGAGGTCCGAGACCGTCAGGGCCACGTGGATGATTCCCGGAAATTCGGCCACGAGCTCAGGTTAGGTGAGGTAGTTGTCCCCGGCAATGGGTGACTCACTGGCGTCGTTTGCGAGTAGGTCGGCGGTGTTGCTAGGAGCGATGGAACGGAATGTGCGGTCGGGTTCCCCTGTCGGCGTGATCAGACACTGCCGGTGGTCGCTCGGCCTTGCCAGGAGCGTCCGGCCAGGTCAGTCAGGTCCAGGGCGGTCGAGATCGCTCGGTGGCGGGATTTCCCAAGGACACGGCCCCTAGAGCGAGCGCCCTCCGAAAGTGACCACGATTGCCTCGCAGAGGCTGCGTCCGGTGACCCGACCATTGGTATCCGCAAAGGGATCGGGGGCACCGCCCGGGAATGCCGGGAGGGGGCGGCCAGGCTGGGGCATCGGACCAGGCCAGAGATTGCCAGGCCGATCGGCATCAGCCCGGCAAGGACGTTATGAGCGGTTGGCCCCTGGACTTCAGGTAGCGCAGGACTGCAAGCAGGCGCTACACGAGAGTTCTTGCGATACGTTCACGTTCTGCCTTAAGCGCCCAAACGGGGTGAAGGAAAATCGCCGATAGCTCGTCGCCTAGGGTCCCCGGCTGAAAGAGGTGAGCGACCGCCGCTACTCCGAAGCCCAGCGATAGGCCGAGGGCTGCGACGCGCTGCCGACGACTTAGAACACCAGCAGCCAGACCGCCCGCCATGAGCAAGTCGCCGATACTGGACAGCAAGCTCGTAAGGCTCTCGGTATGGCGACCGAGATGCCGGTTCAGATAACTCTCGTACGACTCACCCACGGCCTTCCTCCACGGACTCGCTCCGAAGCGCTCAGAGAAAGCTACCGCCATAGGGCAGGACCGCCGAGGGTGCCCGAGATCAACCGGCCGGGAGCGATCCCGAGCACCCTCGCCCCGACCTGGGGTGCGCGCTGACGGCACATCTCGCTCCCCAGGCCACTTCGATATCGGGTGAATGTTTCCGGGCGGTCAGGCTCGGCCCACTCCGGGCATGAACCTTCCTACTCGTGACAGGTACGCGGCGTACTGCTCACCGTGCACACCCCTGAGGTACGGCTCTTCGACCCGGCGGACCTGGAACTCCATGGTCACAACGAAGAATGCCAATGCAGTGATGCTGACCACGTTCGGCACAAGCCCAGTGGTCCCGGCGGCGTAGACGATCATCGCCGTGTAGATCGGATTCCGGACCAACCCGAAGATACCTCGGTCCACAAGCGTCGTCCGCTCCGAGGGGTCAACACCGATCCGCAGGCTGTCGCCCATGGACCGCTGAGCCACGAAGACAATGCCCACTCCGGCAAGAGCCAGAGCCAAACCCACTGCCACAAGTACTGGACTCGACGCCAGGCGGGGCAGCCCTGCGATGTCTGCCAGCGGGCCTGCCAGGAACACCGTAGCGACCCAGACCATGGCCAACCATCCACTCGCGCCTGAGCCGTGACGGATTAGGAGCCGCCCAGTCCGCCGACGATAGGTGACGTTGGGCAGCACGCCATCGAGAATGGCGAATAGAGCCGTCAATCCCAACGAGAGCCACGCCACGGGCGAAAAGGTAGCTGAGGTCTCGCAGCTCCGGGTCGGCCCCGCTTCGTGCGTCCCTCCCAGATGGCTCAGTGCCGGTGTTGCGGTCGGGTTGCCGCGGACCAGGGCGCGAACAAGCGGCACTTCTCGCGCCCGGGCGCACACTGCTGATGCCGGCGTGCTGGCAAGCTGGAGTCGTGGGCCGGAAACCCGTGTCGATGTGGGACTACTACGACCGTCGGGCGGCTCAGGGCATACGCGGTGTGAATCACGCGCTGGAGTACTGGACCGGACTCGGTGTCGAGGTCACCGTCGCCGACATCGAAGCGGAGTCGGACCAGCTCGTCCGCCATCTGCGTGGCCTAACGCCGGCCAGGTTCGTTGAGGTCGGCGCTGGCCCTGGAACTTTCACCACCATCCTGCCGGGACGGGGTATGGCCCTCGACCAGAGCGACGCCAGCCTCCGCATCCTCCTCGCGGGGCCGGCCCAAGTACCGGTTGTGCGAGCTGACGCCCTGTCCCTGCCAATCCGCGACCAAGTTGTCGAGCGGGTCTACGCCACCCACATCTACGGAATCCTTGGCGAGAAAGACCGGAGAGTCCTGGTGTCGGAGGCCAAGCGGGTGGCTCGTCAACTCGTGATCGTTGACGCCGGTCGGCCTGCCGGAGTACCGGCCGAGCACTGGCAAGACCGCACCCTCCCTGACGGCAGCTCCTGGCGGATCCACCGCCGCCATTTCGAGGGGCCAGACCTGGCCGCCGAGGTGGGCGGCGAAGTGCTCTTCGCCGGCCGGTTTTATGTGCTCATCGCCGCATGAGCAGCCGACTGCACTGGTAACCCGAAGCGGAGCGATCCCGGGTACCTCTCAGCCTGGCCAGGGTGCGAGGTACCGGCACACTCAGTGCGGTCAGATCGGACTCGATTGATCCCTCGTCGATGAATCGCTAGTGGATTTGGCGCACTAATGCAGGGGATGTTGTGATGGGTTCATCTCATGTTTAGAGAAGCTCGACGCTTCCGCCACCAGGTCGCTGCAAGCAGGAACCCGCCGGTAATCGGAATTGCCAAAGCCAACGGGGTTTCGGGTAGTCCACTTCCACCTCCAGCCGCCCCGATGGCCAGGCTGTGGGCGCCGCCGGCAGAGATGGCGGTCGGGGTCACCCCGGCGGCGAGGGTGATCGCCTGTGGGGTGTCGACGCAACCGCAGCCGGAAGTGGTCGTTGTGCCGTTGCCCAGCTCGCCGTAGTAGTTGTAGCCCCAGGCGTAGAGGGTCCCACCGGGGGGAACATTGGCTGTCGCAGGTGCCTCCCCGACTATCACCGCGAAACTGTTTGCAACTATGAGCGCGCCAAAGATCAGCGAGCAGAGCCGGATCCTCCTCCGCACTGATCCACCCTGATTACGTGCACGTAACATCTGCAAATCCCTGCACTGGCTCATCCGAGCACGTGTCGACTCTCGTTGGAGCGGTACGTCGCAGACGGTAAAAGGCCCATGACCTGGCGACAAACGAACCCTGTGTGACAGTTGCGTAATTTCGTCTGAAACGGGCGTGCTCTCCGGGCGCTTGCGTAGTCGACTGGCCTAGCGTTCTGGAACCCCTATCCGGGATTGCCGGGTGCAGGACGACCCGGCCCGTGCCTCTGGCCAGGTCAGCCGGGCCGAGGCCGGTCGGGATCACTCCGGGCTGAGCAATATGGGCGGCCCTGCCTGGCGGCCCTGCAGCGCGGGACGGCACTTTCCGATCGAGCACTGCTGAGGCAGAGTTGACTCGTGACATCACGGGTGAAAGTTGTCCTGCCAGGGGCGGGCGATCGTTTGCCGCTCGGCCCAAGCCACATTGCCGTGCTCATCGGAGGCGACGAAACTTCTGAGCAGCTCGCATTGGTCGAGGAGCATCTTCAGCCCGACTCAGGGAGCCCGCCTCTCCATGTTCACCGTGGCATGGACCACGCCTTCTACGTAACGGCAGGCACCGTAAGGTTCACTGCAGGTCCGAACTCGGTCGAGGTCGGCGCTGGCGGGGCTGTATTTGTGCCCAGAGGAGTTCCTCATACCTTCGAGAACGCCTCCGACAGGACGGAAGCGTCGTTCGTCGAGTTCGACTCTCCGGGTCGCTTCGACGCCTACTTTCGGGAGCTGTCCGTACTCCTTCGGGACGAAGGCTTCGTGGTTGAGCGGATTCGGGAACTGCAAAGTCGCTACGACACCTGGCCCCCAGAGTGAGATCACTCGTCCGTTCGACGGGATCTGCCTGTTCAGCTCGGAACGACCCGGGACCATTCAGCGCAGGTCTGGGCGAGAGCGCCCGAGATCGCTCGCCGCGGTGGATGATCTCCAGCGGCTGCTTCTCCAAGCCAGGGTGACCTACTCCGGCACTTATCGGTCGGTCGGACTGTTTGCGAGCGGATCTGATGGCCCTATGTCACGCGACACTAACCGGCAGGGTGTCCATGAACGAGAGGATGGGGTTGAAGATTCCCAGCGTGGTGTAGCTGGGCGGCCCCGCGAGAGCGATGCGCTCGGTTCGTTCGAAGAGCACTTCGAAGAGGATCGTCAGCTCGCGTCTCGCCAGGTTGGCGCCGAGGCAGAAGTGACTGCCACCCCCGCCAAAGGCCATGTGCGGGTTGGGTGCCCGGTCGATATCGAACCGAAACGGGTCGATAAACACATCCTCGTCTCGGTTGCCCGATGGATACCACATAGTGAGCCGGTCACCTTTGGCGATCTTCGTGCCATGGATCTCCGTATCTTCCGTGGCGCGTCTCGCGAAAGCACACAAGGGAGAGGACCAACGCAGAACCTCCTCGACCGCCGTTGCGATGGCGTCTGGGTTGGAACGCAGCCGACTCATGTCGTCGGGATGCTCGAGCAGGGCGAGCAGTCCTTGGGAGATCGCGTTCCGGGTTGTTTCGCTTCCCGCCACCGTGAGCAGGATGAAGAACAGGTCTAGCTCGAACTTATCTAGCTTGCTGAGCTCGCCATCGTCGGTCTCGATCGTGACGGTCGACAAGATGGTCCAGATGTCGTCTTGTGGATTGATTTGCTTCTCCAGGCCCAGTTTCGAGGCGTACTCGAAGAGAGCCACCTGTGTTGCCAGGACTTCCTCGGCTGGTCGGGCGTGCTCGATCGTGTTGCCGAGGAGTAGGTCGTTGACCATCCCGAACAGCCAGTCACGGTCTTCGAGGGGGATCCCAACGATGTCGGCGATCGTGTGCATCGGCAGTTGGTAGGCCACAGCCGAGACGAAGTTGCACTCCCCCTCCTGTAGCGCGCGACTCACAAGCTGATCGGCCCAAGCACGGATCTGGTCATCGAGTCGGCGCACCATACGTGGGGTAAAGCCCGCGCTAACCAGCCTTCGTTGTCGGCGGTGGGGCGCCCCGTCCATGCTGACCATGGTCATTCCTGAGATCTCCGCTCGCAGGTTGAGCTGAGGTCCGTCGAAGGCGGAGAAAAAGGCAGGGTTGCGACTCACCGCCTCGATGTCGGCATGTTTGGCCAACACCCAAAAGCCGGTGTCGTGGTCGCCCGGGAACTCGGCCGGAAACGACTGCCAGTGCACGGGAGCGTCGCGGCGCAGCGACGTGAACACGTCATGCGGGAAACCCTCCCGGTACAGGGAGCTGTCTGTCAGGTCAACATACGACACGCCAGCCCTTACCGTCGCCATCGCCGCCTTCTTCCGCTCGGATGGTCCTGGCCGACACCATACGTGATTTGACAAGTGTATGGTCAAGCCCTGCGGCTGGACTTCTTGCCGAAAGGACACTGCCGGTGCGAACACATGGCTGGGGCGGAGATCCTCCCAGGAGCGACGACGAGGCGGTCGCGCGCATTCTTGAGGCCACACGGGCATGCATCAACCGATCCGGATCGTCGACGTCGATCTCGGATGTCGCGACCGTACTTTCAATCACTCGCCAGACGGTTTATCGCTACTTCGCGACAACCCAGGCTCTCTTCCAGGCGGTCGCCTTCGCGGTCACTGACGAGTTCATGGACGGCATTGCGGAGCAGATCACTCATATCGATGACCCCGGCGAAGCCGTCGTCGAGACGATCGCGCTGGCACTGGAATTGCTGCCGCAGAATGCCTATCTCGGCTTGTTGTTCAGTTCGAGCCGAGTGGGAATGTTCGTCAAAGGGGTGACATCAGAGACGGGCATGACCGTGGGTCGAAGCATGTTCGATCGGTTGGCAATCGACTGGGAGTCGTTGGGACTAACCGGGTCGCACTACGACGACTTCCTCGAACAGGTCTTACGCATCATTCAGTCACTGCTGCTAGATCCCGGCCATCCGCCGAAGAGTGGCCCTGATCTCCGTTCATACCTCACTCAGTGGCTGTGGGCACCCGCAATCCTCGCCGCGCAAACCTCAAACCGGCCGAACCGGTGAGGGTGGCAGGTTGGCTCCCTTGGTCGCCGTCGCCAGTGGAGATCACCTGCTATCGGAGCGCCTGACGGAGATCTCTGACCGCTCGACATTGCCGGGTGGAGGTCGGCCAGGGCGGGGCCTTCGACCAGGTCAGTCAGGCCGAGGGCAGTCGGGATCGCTCCTGGCCATCGTTACAGGTCGGGTGGTGGGTCCGGCGAGGTGCGCACCCACGGCACGTTAAGTGCGGGGGCGGGAATTGTGGATGCCGGTCGATTGGCGGCTCTCGGTCGGTGAGGACAACGATTTCGGCATGGCGACGGTGGCGTTAGAAGTGGGCTGAGGTGACCGGCTCAGCGTCCGACGCCCACTCGATTCCCATGACCGAGGCTCGTGCGGCCTTGCGTGACGTGGTCTCAGGGATTGTCCAACTGGTGCGGACTATCCCCGATCCTGGTGTCCCCTGCATCGGCTCCTGGCGTGCCGGTGATGTCGCCGCTCACCTGTCCCATGTTCTTAGAGTTGATACCGATGCCATCGCGGAACGGCCCCTTCCGTCAGCCACAATCACCAAGGCAGGTGCGGACGAGCTGACTGAGCGATTGTTGGCAGAAGACAGCCAGAGGATTCCGGCGGTACTCGCAGAGAGAATCGATGCGCTGTTCCAGGAGTTCGACAAGATCGCTTCCCAGTCGCGGGCGACTCTCGTGACGTGGCTCCAAGGTGCTCGTATCCCGCCTTCGGCGGTGGCTTGTCATCTACTGGAAGAGTGCCTGGTCCATGGTCATGACATGGCCACTGCCACGAACAAGCCGTGGTCCATCAAACGTGATCACGCTCTGCTTGTCATCGAGGGTGCAGTACTGCCGATCGCTAATGCTCTACCGCCCACCGCCTTCGTAAACCAGGAGCGAGCTCAATCCTTCCGCGTGCGAATCGATCTGCGTCTGCGAGGCGGAAACCGAAACCATGTTGTGATCACCAATGGCTCGTTAACGTGGGACCCCGGTGTGGTATCTAACGTCGATGTCCACGTCTCTGCTGATCCCGGTGCCCTCTTGTTGGTGTTCATGGGCCGCCAGGGGATGTGGAAGCCGCTTCTCACGGGAAGGGCCATGGCCTGGGGTCGCCGGCCGTGGAAGCTTGTTCGGGCTCTTGGCGTCCTGGCCCCTGTATAACCCCAAGCGGAGGCCGAGGCAGATAACAAAGGACTAACGCGCTCGCAAACGACGGCGATCAGGGGCTACGAGGGCCAGCAGATCGTCCCAGCCAAGCTCTCGTTGGGCGTCCTCAGCGTTCGGCCCGACCGGATAACCCAAGGCGAGGGCGATCCTGGTCAGGTGGGCTGGCTGCCGGGGTGCTCGCAACCGGCACTTTCCGGATGGTCGTCTGATGTGCTTACGCCGAATGGATGGCTCGCGTAAGAAAATGGCTCGGCGCATCGTGCTTGACCAGGAATGCGTAGAGACCCAATGAAGCGCGCTCGGACCGGAGCCGCTCAAGCAGCTCCTCGGCTTGCTCGCGGCTGTCGGCTGGGAAGCCTTTAACGAACTCGCGCTTGTCGGTTCGGATCTCCACAGCGAAGGGCGCTGGCTTGAGGGCGATGTTCGCAGAGTGCAGCGCGAAGCCGCGAACCCACCGGAATACCGCTCGGTTCGTCCGCCACTGAGGTTTCGAGTCCTGTTCAATCGAGAAGGTCAGGTCCATGACACCCCTGTACAACTCCATTATCGCGCCTGGGCCTTAGCGACGCACGCGAGTATGCCGGTGTCCGCCAGTCACGAGCACGCGTGCCATTTGGCTAGGGATGGTGGTGGGGCGGCGGAGGGATCAGTCGAGATCGATGCGGATCGTGAGCATGGCTCCGCCAGCGGCCAGTCGTCGCAGAAGGAGACCATCGAGCCTGTATCCCGGTCGACCTCGGCCAAGTTGCCGATGGCGATCCTGGGCGTCGTCCTCGGGCAAGGGATGTGCAACGCCCGTGTGCCATTGCATGCGGACACCGTCTCGGATGCGCCCGGGTCGCGCTCTGACCCGGACATGCGGACTCGCCTCGATGTTCTTGACGTAACACGAACGCCGTCCCAAGCCAGCGATCAACCAGAAAGTGTCACCCTGAAGCCCATTCGCGACCGGAACCAGTCTCGGTCGACCGGTTCGCCGACCGATGGTCTCTAGCATCGCGTAGGTCGGTGGACCGACGCCCCAACGAAGAAGGGCGAGAACAACGGGGTTGATTACACGGTTGGTAAAGCGACGCTCGAGCTTGCGGAACCGGGTCACTGCGTTGCCGAGAGGCTTTGATCCATTGATCACAATCATGGTCCACTGGCCGGGTCATTCGCCCAGAGACGGGTGACAACGACGACGAGGCTCCGGGGAGCGCAAAAATGCCTACTCCCGGTCGTGCCGTCTGGGTGGGCCTCAGACCACCCGATACCGCTCCGAACCTCGCATCGAAGCCCCGGATGAGTCTCGCTATCGCACACTCTCTCAGGTATCCCTGATCCCACATTCAGTGGCAAATCGAACGACGCCCACTAAGTAGACAGCCGTAGCGCATATTGCCGGATCTCGCACCCCCTGGGACCCGCCCGTAGGTCCGCTAAACCGTCCGATATCGATCCGAGGGCCCAGCAGGAAAGCCACCGGGTACTCAGATTGACGGTGTCCTCGTTGTCCACTGCACTTCCTGCTCGAGCTGAGCCGACAGGGCGAGCAGCCTGGCTTCCTCCCAGGGTCCGCTCACCAGCTGCACGCCGATCGGGACGCCTGTCGGTGCCACGTGCACGGGAAGCGAGATGGCTGGGAGGCCGGTCAGGTTGAACATCGATGTGAGGACGGCCATCTGGAGGACCTCGAAGGACGGGCCTCCTCCGCCCTCGTGGACCGACCGGAGCACCTCGCCCGCAGCTGGTGGCTCGATGGTCATGGTCGGGGTGAGCAGAACGTCGAAGTCCCGGCCCCAGCGGGCCACGATCTGTCGGCTCAGGCGTTGCAGCTGGTGCACCGAATCGACGTAGGCGAGGCTGTCAACCGCCTGGGCCGACAACCGGTTGGCGCGGATGTGGGGCTCTGTCCTCTCCCAGTCCACGCCCGGGTAGTCGGCCAGGCCCGAGTTGACGATGTTCAAGAACGACGGGACGAAGTCGTCGGGGAAGTCCAAGCGCACCGGTTCCACGTGATGTCCGAGCTTCTCCAAGCTGGCCGCTGCTTCCCGGGTGGCCACCGTGCACTCCTCGTCGATGGGCAGGTCGAAGGGCGCCTCCTCGGCCATCCCCACCCGCAGGTGGCCCGGGTCCGTGCCCACTTCGTCGAGGAACGGGCGCTCGGGCGCCGGAGCGTTGTACCACTGCCCGGCATCGGGGCCGCTGATCACGTCGAGGATGGCCGCCGTGTCGGCCACGTCCCGGGTGACAACCCCTTCCACCGCTCCTCCTTCCCACGGCGTGTACCGGGCAGGGACGCGACCACGGCTGACCTTGAGCCCCACCAGTCCGCAGCACGAAGCGGGGATACGAATCGATCCGCCCCCGTCGTTGGCGTGGGCGACCGGGAACATCCCCGCCGCGACGGCCGCCGCCGCTCCGCCACTCGACCCGCCCGGAGTCCGCTCGGTGTCCCACGGGTTGCGCGTCACGCCGTAGCGGACGTTCTCGGCGACGGTGATCGGGCCGAACTCCGGAGTGTTGGTGCGCGCCGTCAGGATGAACCCCGCGTTGCGCAGGGCGTCGACCACGATCTCGCTCTCGGTCGAGAGCCCCTCGGGAGCGCCCCACGATCCGTAGGTCACCGGCCATCCCGCCACAGGCGTCAGGTCCTTGATGGGGACGGGGACTCCGTGGAAGGGTGGAAGAGGGTCGCCCCGGGTGACCATGTCAGCCGCCGCCCTGGCCGCCTCCATCGCCTCGTCGTCGTTGCGCCAGATCACGGCGTTGAGCCGGTCGTTCACCTCGTCGACGCGCGACAGGCAGGACTCGAGGACCTCCACCGGGCTCAGCTCCTTGGCCCGAATGGCGGTGGCGGTTGCCACGGCGCTGGAAAGATCGACCATCGAGCCATTGTGGCTCAGGCGTCGTCTGGTCGCCTTCGGTACTGGACGGCGTAGCTCGGAACCGAGACGGTAGCGGACAGACCCGAGTCGGCCACCGGAGAGCCCGCCACGAGCCGCACCGGGACCTCGCCCGCCCAGACGTCCAGGCTCAGGTCCTCCGGTTCCTCCTTTGGCCCGCCGGTGCGAACCTTGGCCGAGGCCTCGTCGAGGGGGACGGCCACGACCCGGGTGGCCCGGAGCTCCGCGTCCGTCGGTGGACGGGCGTCCACGCTCCGGCCCGGGACCACGTGGTCGACGACGGCGAGCAAAGCTGCCAGCTTCTCGTCGGCATCAGTGACCTCGCGCGCCGTGCCGAAGACCACCACCGAGCGGTAGTTGATCGAGTGGTGAAAGGCCGAGCGGGCCAGCACCAAGCCGTCGACCAGGGTGACGGTGACGCACACCGCCGACCCGGACGACAGGGTGCCGAGCGCGGCATTCGCCCGGGCCCCGTGCAGGTAGAGCTGGTCCCCGACGCGTGCGTAGGCGGTGGGGAGCACCACCGGGCCGTGGGCAGCGGTGAACCCGAGGTGGCAGACGAAGCCTTCGTCGAGGATGGCATCGACGGTGGCGCGGTCGTAGCGACCTCGTTCGGACAGGCGGCGCACCCGGGTCCGGTCGGTCGGTGCTCCCGCCTCTCCTGGCGTCACGGGTCTCAACTCGCTCTTCGATAGGCGCGCACGGCCAACGGGACGAACACGGCCACGATCCCGGCCAGCCACAACGCGCTCTGCCAGGCATGAAGGACCAGGGGCCCGCCCAGGGCCAGGGCGCGCATCTCTTCGATGACGATGGTGACCGGTTGATTGGCAGCGAAGGCCTGGAGCCATCCGGGCATGGACGACACGGGGACGAATGCCGCGCTCACGAAGGTGAGCGGGAAGATCCACACCAGGCCGAAGGAGCTGACCGCCTCCTCGTCCTTGACGGCCAGGCCGACGAAGGCGCTCACCGTGGAGATGGTGATCCCGAGGACGACCCCGAGGACGAGCATGACAACACCGGGGACGACACCGTTCTGGAACCGGAACCCGACGCCGTAGCCCACTCCGAGGATCACCAGCACGGTCACGGTGATCCGCAGCGTGTCGGCCACGAGGCGCCCGAGCAGCACCGCCGAGCGGGCCATGGGCATGGCGCGGAACCGGTCGATCACCCCTTTCTGGAGCTGCCTGGCCAAGGCGATGGCCGTTCCGAACGAACCGAAGGCGGCCGACTGGGCGATGACCCCGGGCATCAGGTAGGCCACGTAGCCGCCGTGCACGGAGACGGGGATGGCGCCACCGAACACGTAGCGGAACAACAGCGTGAACATCACTGGCTGGACGATGCTGAAGAAGATGAAGAAGGGGTTGCGGAACCAGATGAGCAACTCCCGGAGCGTCAGGCTGACGACGTCCGCCACGCCGTGACGGAGGCGCTGGCTCACGGCCGGGCCCGGGATGTCCAGGGGGACCAGGGGAGAGAGGGTGGCGGTGGTCATGGGAGCTCCGATCAGGCTCGGCGCCCGGCCCGGCGACGCCCGTGGGGCGAATCGGCGGGCTCCTCAGCGCCGTGGCCGGTGAGGGCCAGGAACACGTCGTCGAGAGACGGGCGCCGCACACCGAGCCCCTCGGTGTGGACGCCGAGGGCGTCGAGGCGCCGGACCGTCTCCACCAGGGCCCTCGACCCCCCCTCGCCGACCCGAAGCGTGAGCGTTCCCGTCTCGGCGTCGATCGTGGGCTCGGCCTCCGACAGGGCCCGCAGCGTCTCCGCCACTTCGCCCAGGCGGTCGCGTTCGTCCACGGTGAACTCGAGCACGTCTCCACCGATGCGGTTCTTGAGCTCTTCGGAGGTGCCGGCGGCGATGACCTTGCCATGGTCGATCACGACGATCTCGTCGGCCAGCTCGTCGGCTTCCTCGAGGTACTGAGTGGTGAGCAGGAGCGTGGCCCCCCTCGCGACCAGCTCGCGGATCACCTCCCACATGCCCAGGCGGCTGCGGGGATCGAGCCCGGTGGTCGGCTCGTCGAGGAACAGCACCTCTGGGTGGGACACCAAGCTGAGCGCCAGGTCGAGGCGGCGCTGCATGCCGCCCGAGTAGCCCTTGGTGGGCCGGTCGGCGGCGTCGAGGAGGTCGAAGCGCTCGAGCAGCTCAGCGGCGCGGCGGTGCCGCGTGTCGGGGTCGAGGTGATAGAGGCGGCCCATGATCTCGAGGTTCTCCCGGCCGGTGAGCTCCTCCTGGATCGCTGCCGACTGGCCGGCCAGGCCGATGATCTCGCGGACCGCAGCGGGAGAGCGCACCACGTCGCGACCCTCGACGAGGGCACGTCCCCGGTCGGGCTGCAACAACGTGGTGAGGATCTTCACCGCCGTGGTCTTGCCGGCTCCGTTGGGCCCGAGGAGCCCGAGCACCTTCCCCCGCTCCACCACCAGGTCGATGCCGCACAGCGCCCGGACGTCTCCGAAGGACTTGTAGACGTCCTCCACGAAGATGGCCGGACCCTCCCACCTTTGAGCGGTCGTCACGGTCCTCTCCTCACGTTCGCACGACGGTTCTTCGGTCCGCACCCCGGTTGACGACGCCCTCGAGGTGAACTCATCGGATCGGCGCCTGTCAAGGGTAACTTGACGAGAAACGGTCGTCAAGGCAAACTTGACACGTGGCCAAAGCCGAGGAGGCAGAACCCCGCCGTGTCCCGCCCCTCATGGCGGCAACGTGGGAGAGCGCCACCACCGATCCCGATCCGCTCGCTGCGCTCGGCGCCACCCGTGCCCTCATCGGGCTGCTCTCCACCTGGGAGGCCAAGCTCGCCGCCGAGGCGGTGTCGGAGGGTGCCACGTGGGAGGCGGTGGGCAGCTCGGTGGGAGTCACCCGCCAGGCGGCCTGGGAGCGCTTCCACGACGACGTGGCGTCCTTCAAACATCAGGTGAAGATGGAAGCGCGCGCCCTGGCCGACCGGCACCGCAAGGAGATGGTCGACTTCGAGGTCGAGATCAAGCGCAGGGCGGCGGCGCTTCGCCGCAAGCGCTGAACGGGTGGGTCAGACGGTGCCGCCGCGGCGGCTCTCCACGGTGACGCCCACCGCTGCCGAGATGACGAGGGCGAAGCCCGGGGCCAGCAGCCACAACCCGAAGACGATGGAGAGGACCACGAGGAAGAGGCCCATGCCCAGGACGAAGGGCCAAACGCTCGAGTCGGGGAAGGAGCCGATCACGCCCGCCCCGTCCTCGATCGAGGCGTCGCTGCGGTCCTCGGGCCTCGGCTTCATGCGCCGGGACCACCAGAAGTAGTAGGTGCCGGGCAGCAGGCCCAGCAGGGTGGTGCCGAGCAGCATGGCCGTGCCGCTCTGCTCGTAGCCCCAGAACCAGTAGATGAGCCCGACCAAGCCGAAGAAGGCGGCGACTCCGATGAGGAACAGGGCTTCGATACGCATGGCTGGCCTTCCTTGCCTCAGTCCTGCCTGGGCCCGGCGCCCGTGCCCACCAGCTGGCCGTGCCCGTTGTGCCCGTGCTCGATCGTCCTGGCGTCGGGGTGGTGGAAGTCCCACACCGGGCGCTCGGAGCGGACCGGGGGCAGCTTGGTGAAGTTGTGGTGGACCGGCGGAGAGGTGGCGAACCACTCGAGCGCGTGGGCGTCCCACGGGTTGTCACCGGCCGGTACCGGCTTGCGCCATGACACCCACAAGTTGACCAGGAAGAAGACGAAGGAGAACCCGATGATGAAGGCTCCCACGGTGGAGACGATGTTCAGGTTCTGCCACCCGAGCCCCGCCGGGTAGGTGGCCACCCGTCTCGGCATCCCCTTCAGCCCGAGCTCGTACTGAGGCATGAAGGTGACCCAGAATCCGATGAAGAGGAACCAGAAGTGCAGCTTTCCGAGCGTCTCGTTGTACATGCGCCCGAAGAACTTCGGATACCAGAAGTAGAGCCCGGAGAACCCGGCGAACACGGCGCTGCCGAACAGGACCTGGTGGAAGTGGGCCACGACGAAGTACGTGTCGTGGGTGACGAAGTCGATGGGTGGCGACGCCAGCATGACCCCGGTCAGGCCGCCCATGAGGAAGGCGAACAGGAAGCCGATGCTGAACAGCATCGGCGTGCCGAAGACGATCGATCCTCTCCACATGGTGCCGATCCAGTTGAAGAACTTGATGCCGGTCGGCACGGCGATGAGCAGTGACAGGAGCGAGAAGAAGGGCAGGAGCACCGTTCCCGTCGTGAACATGTGGTGGGCCCACACGCCTGTCGACAGGGCTGCGATGGACATGGTGGCGAAGGCCATTCCCTTGTAGCCGAACAACGGTTTTCGGGAGAAGACGGGGATGACCTCGGTGGCGATGCCGAAGTAGGGCAAGGCCAGGATGTAGACCTCCGGATGCCCGAAGAACCAGAAGAGGTTCTGGTACAGCACCGGCACCCCTCCACCCTGCACCGTGTAGATGTGGGTGCCGAAGTGGCGGTCGCAGAAGAGCATGACCACTGCCGCCGTGAGCACCGGAAAGGCGATGAGGATGAGGATCGCCGTGACCAGCATGTTCCACGTGAAGATGGGCATGCGGAACATGGTCATGCCCGGGGCGCGCAGGTAGAAGATGGTGGTCACCAAGTTGACGCCGGTGAAGATGGCCGAGAATCCGGTGAGCGCCAGGGCGAGGATCCACAGGTCGGGGCCCGACCCGGGGGAGAAGGTGGCCTCGGAGAGCGGGGCGTAGGCCACCCATCCGAAGGCGGCGGCCCCACCGGCCACCATGAAGCCGAGCATCATGGTGATCGACCCGCTCAGGTACAGCCAATAGCTGAGGGCATTGAGGCGGGGGAAGGCCATGTCGGGGGCGCCCACCTGCAGGGGCACGATGTAGTTCGCCAAGCCGCCGAAGGCGAACGGCCCGGCGAACAGGTACAGCATCAAGCTGCCGTGCATGGTGAACAGCTCGTTGAACTGCTGGTTGCTGACGACGGCGCCACTGGGCACCGTCAGTTGGGTCCGGATCACGAGCGCCATGATCCCGGCGAAGAAGAACATGACCAGCGACGTGACGATGTAGTTCATGCCGATCACCTTGTGATCGGTGCTCGTCATCCACTTGAGCAGCCCGGTCGGCCCCTCGTGGTGCTCGGGGTGCTCGGCGTGAACGACGGGACGTTCGACCAGAGTCGTCATGGCGCTGCTTTCGTGTTCAGCGAGGTGGTGGGCTCCTGTGCAGTCAACCAGGTCTGGAACTGCGTGGGGGGCATGGCCACCACGTGGAACAGCATCAGGGAATGGTAGAGCCCGCAGAACTGGGTGCACTGGGCGCGGAAGACCCCGGGCTTGATGACCGTGAAGTCGAACTGGTTGAGCACCCCGGGCTGGGCGTAGCGGGAGAAGTTGAACTCCGGCACGAAGAAGCCGTGCACCACGTCACGTGAGCGCAGGTTGATCTGGGTCGTCTCGCCCGACGGGAGGATGAGGCCCGGACCCAGGCACCAAGCCGCCGGGGAGCACTGGGGTCCGGAGAGGCCCTCGGGCCCGACCGGGTCGGGGTCGGTCGTGGTCTCGGCCCGTACCACCACGTGGTTGGGGTAGTCGAACTCCCATCCCCACTGGAAGGCGTAGACGTCGACGGTGAGGTTGGGCTTGGGCGTCACGGCGTCGACGCGGTTCTCGGTGATGACGGTGAAGCCGAACAGGATGAGGACGATGATGATGGGCACCACCGTGTAGGTGAGCTCCAGGGCGATGTGGTACTGGAACTGCTTGGGCATCTCCTCGTTGCGCCGCCGGTAACGGACGACGGCGAAGAGGATGAGGAGCCCCACGAAGCCGCCCACCACGAGGGCGGCGATGAACGTCCCGACGTAGAGGAGGAACTCGTCGTGCCCCTGCTTGGTGGCCCCCCGGAACCCGAAGAAATCGGGTACCTGGCAGCCGCCGAGGAGGAGGGACAGCGCGACACCGACAAGGACCAGGGCCCCACGCCGGCGGCGTCCGGTCAGGGCCGGACGGAGGGGCTCGTCGGTCACGGGCACGGACCTTAGCGAAGGCACCCCGCCAGGTTGTAGTTGGCCCCGGCGCTCGTCAGCCGGCGCGGTCCGCTCGGGCGGACGACTCCCGGGAGGCCCAGCTGAATACACCTTTTGCCATGGTCGACGTGGCGTGCTCGGCGCGGGCCGCGCACACCGACGCCCGCACCTGCGCCACCGACGCGTCGTGGGGGGCGGCCAGCACGGCCAGCTCGGCGAGGTGGCCGGCGAGACGCAGGGCCGTGTCCTCGTCGATGCCCTCGGCGCCGCCGGCGGCGGAGTTCGCCACCGACAGCAGAGCCAGCGCCCTGTCGGCCAGGGCTCCGGGACCTCCGCACAGCTCGGCCAGCTCCAAGGCCAGCGCCGACTCCGGGGCGGGCTTGAGCGAGGCCGGGTTGCCGTCCCACCAGCCGCCGTACAGGCGCCAGATGTTGCGGACGACGAACTCCGGCTCGTCGTACACCGGCTGCAGGTAGGGCCGCTCGAGCAGGTGCGAGGGAGCCTGCACGCCGTGGATCACCTCGTCGAGCCGGGCGCCGGCGTTCATGAGGGCCAAGGTCTGGTCCACGAGCGATTCGAGGAGCTCGGCCGTCTCGGTGAGGGCCTGGCGTACCCGCTCGGCGCCCATGACCGGGAAGCCGTGACCGGGCAGGAGCATCTCGGGACCGAGGGCGAGCATCTCCCGCAGGGCAGCGGCCCATTCCTTCGGGTAGCGCTGCACCTTTTGGGGGTTCCCGGCGTTGGGCGACGCCCAGATGAAGAGGTCGCCGCAACACAGCGCCCGGTGATCGGGGACCCACGTCCAAGTGTGGTCGTCCGTCTCGCCCCGGGCGTGGTGGAGCTCGAAGGTGGTCCCCCCCACCTCCAGGTCCAAGCGCAAGCGGTAGGTGGTGTCCGGGTAGCGGTAGTCGGTTGGCCAGCGGAACCCGGGTGCGCCGAACTGGCGCTGGTTGATGATCTCGTTGTAGCCCGCCGTGGCCACGTAGCGGTCGAAGCGGGCCGGGAGCGCCTCGTGGGCCACGACGACGGGCGCCGGCCAGCCCTGCTCGGCGGCTTCGGCCTCCCACACCGGCACACCGAAGACGTGGTCGACGTGGCCGTGGGAGTACACGGCGGTGTTGAGACGCCCGGCCGACCACTGGCGCAGCTGCCGGTGCACGGCCGAGGCCACGAACGTGGATCCGGTGTCGACCAGGACCAAGCCGTCCTCGGTCGAGAAGGCGGACACGTTGGCGAACGACGGCACGAAGGCCACGTCGGGCGTGGGTTCCGCCAGGCCGCCCAGGTACCCGCCCACGGGGTGGAGCGAGGCGATGTCGATCTCGCCGCGCCAGAGCTTGTCGGCGGTGGTGAGGACGTCGTCGGCCATGGAGCGCCCGTCCCCGCCGAGCCGCGGCGCTCGGGGGCTACTGCGGGGGAGTGGCGGGAGGAGTGTCCTTGACCGTCTCGGTCGTCGACGCCGTGTCGGCCGGCTTGTCCTCCGAGGCGGCCGCACCCTCGGACAAGCCCTTCTTGAACTCGGCCTGTGCCGAGCCCAGTGACCGGGCCAGCTTGGGGATGCGGCTGCCGCCGAAGAGGACGATGGCGGCGACGATGATGACGATGATGAGGTCGGGACCGAAGATCTCTGCGAGAACTGGGTGCACGGCATTCATCCCTTCTCCCGCCCGCCGGCGGGGACCTGCACCTGCGCCCTCACAGCCTAGACCTGTCCGAGACGCGAGCGGTCCAGCGCCGTGGCGGCCCCGCTCATCGAGCCAGGAACACCCCCATCACCAGGGCCGCCACTGACGACAGGGAGGTCACCGCTCCCCAGGCCGCCACACCGGTGCGGCTACGGGACCGGCTGTGCGCCAGCGCCGCCGCCCCGGCGAGCAGCACGACAAGGATCTTCGCCGTCAGCACCGCCTTCCACGGTCCCGACGCGTGCGAGCCGACAGCGGCGACGTTCCAGATCCCGGTGCCGAGCAGCACGACGTAGGCCGGCCACTGCACCCGGGCGAAGGCCCGGGCCAGGGCGGCGGGCGCGCCTTCGCCCAGCCGGCGGGCGGTGGGGACCAGGCTCGCCAAGGTGAACTGGCCGCCCACCCAAACCCCGGCGGCCACCACGTGGAGGCTGATCCGGATGCCGTCGACCGCTGGTGCCAGCCGGGCGGAGGCCGCCACCAACTCGCCGGCACCGTGCGCCACGCCTTACTTCCCCTGCCAGTTGGGAGTGCGCTTCTCGGCGAAGGCCACCGCCCCCTCCATGGCGTCGGCCGAGGTGAAGATCTCGGAGAAGGTGCCGTCGTTCAGCTTCCAGGCTTCGGCCTCGGGCAGATCGGCGCTCTGGAGCATGACGCGCTTGGAGGCGCGCACAGCCAGAGGAGCGTTGGAGGCGATCAGCTCGGCCAGCGCCAGCGCCTCGTCCATCAAGCGATCGGCGGCCACCACCTTGTTCACCAGTCCCACGGCCTGGGCGCGGGCTGCGTCGATGGCCTCACCGGTGAGTGCGAACTCGAGCGCGACGGCGCGCGGGATGCGCCGGGGCAGGCGAATGAGCCCGCCGGCGCCGGCGATGAGCCCTCGCTTGGCCTCGGGGATCCCGAAGGTGGCGTGGTCGGCCGCCACCACCAGATCGCACGACAGCATGATCTCGCAGCCTCCCGCCAGGCACGCCCCGTTCACGGCGGCGATGATCGGTTTGGGGAACCACCTCCGGGTGATGCTGGCGAACCCGTTGGCGTCGATGATGCCGGCGCCTTGCCCGGAGGCGAAGGCCTTCAGGTCCATCCCCGCCGAGAAGGACTTGTCGCCCGAGCCGGTCAGGACGACCACCCAGCACTCGTCGTCGTGCTCGAGGTCGTCGAGGGCCGCCCCCATGGCGGCGGTGACGTCGCCGTTGATGGCGTTGCGGGCCTCGGGGCGGTTGATGGTCAGGACCTCGACCCTGCCTCGGCGCTCTCGTTCCACTGCCGGCATGGTTGGTTCCTCCGTCTGTCTCTCTGCTCCCGGGCCCGCCCGATGGTGGTCCAGAGTCTTGCCCGACGGCGCCTCAACCGGCCAGACGAAATCGCGGCAATGGGCCGGACACGACGATGCGCTCGCCCACCAGGTTGCGCCCGGCCAGGGCGGGGAGTTCCTCGTCCTCGGCGGCGGCGGCCACGTGCCGCCCGTCGTCGAGCTTGGCCACGACGGGCGCAGCCGCCGGCGCCCCGCTGCGCCCGGCCACCACGGTGGAGGCGACGACGACTGCCGGCCCGACCACGTCTGCGCACACCTCGACGGCGCTGGCGTCGATGGCGGCCTGGGCGGCCGAGGTCTCGCCCCGGCGCCATCCGGCCGCCGGTGGCGCCGAGGAGTACAGCCCGACGGCGTGCTTGGTGGCGTACCACCCCAGACCGGTGACCAGACCCGTGCCTCCGCTGCGTCGCAGGCGGTCGGCCATGGTGGCGATGGCGTGCAGCGTGTAGTCGTTGCCGGGCCCGCCGAAGTACGGGAGCCCGCCGGTGACGGTGAAGCCCCGGGAGTCGTCGAGGGCGAGGCCCATGGCCGCTGACGCCATCTGCACCGCGCACGGGAAGCAGGAGTAGAGGTCGAAGGCGCCGATGTCGTCGGTCCCGGTGCCGGCGGCGTCCAGCGCGGCGCTCGCCGCGGCGGCGATGGCCGGCGAGGAGCCCGGGTCGGGCCTGGCCGCCGGGAACCACACGTCGTTGGCCTCGGCTCCCGACACGCAGAACACCGCGTCGCCGGCGACACCGGCTCGGCGGGCCTCGGCCAGCGAGGTGACGAGCACGGCGGCGGCCTGGTCGACGTTGATGACGGCGCACATCCGCTTGGGGTACGGCTCGGCCACCAGGCGGTTGTCGGGGGAGACCTCGGCCAGCTCGTCGGGCGTGCGCCGCTCGGGGAACCACGCCACCGGGTGGTCGGCGGCCACATCGGTGAACGGCGCCATGAGCACGCCGAGGGCGCGTCGGTGCTCGGCGAAATCGCGCCCGGCCCGATGCGCCAGCACGCTCTCGAACAGGGCGTAGACGTGGACGGGGGCGATGAGCCCGGCGTCGAGCTCGGCCCGTCCCACACCCGACCGGTCGTCACCGATGACCGGGTCAGGGGCGAGGCCCTCTTCTTCGGGATCCGGTGGCGGGCTGGCCATGGCCTTCACCGTGCGCTGGGCTTCGGCTCCCGCCACGAGCACGGCGCGCACCCGCCCGCCGGCGACGTCGTCGGCAGCGCGGTTCACCAGCCACTGGGGGGTGTTGCCCCCGATGGTGGTCACTTCGGCGCGACCAGGTGACAGGCCCAGGCGCCGCGCCAGGGCGGTGGCCGGGGCCCGGGGTACGGGCGACATCACGTTCACGACCGACACCCGGTCGACGCGCCCCGACAGGCCTGGAGCCCGGTCGAGGCACTGCCGGGCCGCCCTGGTCATCAGGTCGAGGGCCGAGACCGGCTCGCTTCGCTCGAGGCTCTGTCCGGTCGACACCAGGACCGGGAGGCGCTCGTCGTCCACCACGTCGTTCGTCGTTCGCCGGCGCCGGCCGTCAGCGGGGCAGGAGGCCGTTCAGCAGGAGCGACACCACGAAGTCGGCCACCACGGCGGCGGGCAGGCCGTCGTCGGTCACCACCCGGCGGTGGGCGATCTGGCCCACGAGCGCCGCCACCGAGAAGGCGACCATGCGGGGCGGGTAGTCGGCCACGATGCCGCGCTCGGCCGCGTCGGCCACGATCTGCTCGATGTCGCCGATGAAGCCCTCGTAGATGCCGAAGAGGTGCTTCTCGAACCGGTCCCCGAGGGAGTAGGAGTCGCGGAAGAGGAGCTTCACCAGGGCCCGGTCGGACTCGAAGAATTCGAACGTCGTCCGAACCGCGGCCCGGAAGGGTGCATCGGGTGCGCCGTCGGTCGGTGTCGTGGTGAGCGCCTCGGTCACGTGGCGACGCAGGGCCTGGCCCTCGGACTCCATGAGCTCGTGGAACAGCGCGTCCTTGGAGTCGAAATACCAGTAGATCGATCCGTAGGACAGCTTCGCCGTCTTGGCGATCTCGGCGATCGTGGTGGCGTGATAGCCCTTGCGGGCGAACACCTTCTTGGCCGCGGCCAAGATCTCGGCCCGCCGCTCCTCCTTGTCCTGCTCGCTCAGGGCCCGCCGCACGCCGCGGCCGGGACGCGAGCGTGGCTCCTCCACCGAGGCGGGAGACGCAGGGGCGCGTGCCACGGCCGGTCAGGTTAGCAACACAGACTGACCGATCAGTCAGGGAGCTCCCGGGCCGGTGCGGGCCGGAACAGGCCGCCCAGGCGCCGCCCGAGGCGGATCCACAGCGGATAGGTGGAGAAGATGGCCGCCGACACGACGTGGGTGGGGAGACCGGCGTCTTCGTGGTCGAAGTGGAACACGCCGGAGTTGAGCATCCAGTCACGCCCCGAGTCCGCCCGGCACAGGCGCGCCAACCAGTGGATCCACCTGCGGTTCAGGTAGAGCCCGACGGACACGACGAGGAAGAGGGTGAGCACTCCCGCCTCGGCACGCCGCGCCGTGCGCTCGTCTGGGGCGACGACCTCGATGACCGCTCCCGAGGCCAAGAGCATGGGGGGGTCCACGAGGAAGCTCACGGCCGGGCCCCGATCTCGCTGTGCGCCGTCCCCCGCAGGCGCCAGCTGGCTGCCGTCTCCCATCTCGACCGGCGGTGCTCGAGGACGATCTCGGCGTCGGCCAGCTCGCTGTTCGTGCACGTCGCGCTCGTCCCGTCCGGATCGCGGTAGGCAACCGACACCGACTGCTCCTCGGGCAACTCGACTTCGGCCCGCAGCCGCCATCTGCCCACCGTGCCCTTGAGCCCCCACGTGGGCAGTCCCAGCCGTGCCCGGAAGAGCGGTGCTGCCGCCACCGGGTCACGGGGCCAGTCCCTGCCCCCGGTGCGCAGCTGGAGGAAGGACAGGGGAGGGAGCCGCTCGAGCCCGGGTTGGCGGCTCACGGCGGCGACGACCTCGAGGACGTCACCACCTCCGAGCTCGGCGTGCAGCCACGCCCAACGAGCGGCGTTGCCGTGCCCGTAGATGTGGGCCACGCCGCCTCTCGCCTCCGCCGAGAGCTCACGCTTCTCGCCGTCGACCACCACGGCTCCGGAGAACGAGGCGCTGGCCACGGGCACGATCTGGGCGCCCGGGAGCACTTCGCGCTCCCAGGCCCAAACGGGGAAGGTGAAGAGCGGGGCGCTCGGCGCCGCGTCGTCCCAGCGCAGGTCCCAGGCGAGCCGCCCCGAGCGACCGTGCACGGTGGGCGCCTCCAACACGGCATCAGCCGTGGATGCCCAACTGCCGTCACGATTGGAGCAGGCGGGCTGCGGCCCGAAACGCTCCACGACGGGCGGGTGCGACGCCCGGAAGACGGCGGCGAACCCGTGCACCTCAGGCTGGCCCTCAAGCGGAGCGAGCAGTTCGTGGTGGACCCAGACGCCCGTGCCGGTGACGGGGTCGGAGACGGTGGCGTAGACGACCTCGAGCCGGCCGGCCTGTCCTCGCCAGCGCGCCGTGAGCAGCTCCTCGGCGTCGCTCACCCGCTCCTGGTCGGTCATGCCGCCACCGTCGTCGCCCCGAGGCGGGCGGCGACCCCGCGTGACAGGGCCAAGGCGATGCCCATGATGGTGACCTGGGGGTTGACCTCGGCACACCCGGGGAGCACCGAGCCGTCCATCACCCACAAGTGCTCCACGCCGCGCAGGGCGCCGTCCACACCCACCGGAAAGCGCTCGGGGTCGGCTCCGGCGGCAGCGGTGCCGCAGGGATGGAAGGCGGCCACGTGCATGCGCCGAACGTCGGCTCGTCGGACGGCGTCGGCCAGCTCGGCGGTGTCGCGTACCCGAGGCGCGGCGTCGATGCCGGTGAGCACCTCCGTCGCCCCGGCGGCGAAGAGCACCCGGCCCATGATCTCGACGGCCCGGACGAGGCGCCGGGCGTCGACGGGATGGAGCGAGTACCGCAAGAAGGCGCGGCGGCGTCCGTGGACGTGGCCGCGGCCCCGGTCGCCGACCATGGCGCCCAACGAGGCGAGATGGTCGGCGCCGGCCAGCTCCTCGAGGAGCTCCCGCCCGATGCCGGGCAGCTCCATGGTCCCCATCCCCGGCGGCGTGGCGGTCGCCTCGACCAGGATGCCCTCCGATTCGTGGAACTCCTCGACGGCTGCGCTCTGGAGGACGCCGCGCCAGGCGACCACGGGCTCGGAGAACCGGCCCGACACCCCCATCGCCGGGTGCACGGCCATGTTCCTCCCGATCCACCGGTGGCGGCCGAGGGCGCTGCGGCGGAGAAGCGGCGGTGTCTCGGTCGTCCCGGCGCTCACCACCACGCCGGCGTCGGCGCCGATCACGAAGGCGCTCCCGTCTCGACGCCGCGCCTCCACCCCGATCGCCCGCCCGTTCTCGACGAGGACGCGCTCGACCCGTGCCTCGCTCACGATGCGGGCTCCAGCCGCGCAGGCCTGGGGGAGGGCGTTCAGGTGGACGCCGAACTTGGCGTTGCGGGGGCACCCGATGGCGCACTGGCAGCATCCTCCACAACCGGGGGCATTGCGCTGCAAGGGCCCGGTCCGCCAGCCGAGCGCCTCTGCCCCGGCCATGGCGAGGGTGCCGTTTCTCCCCATCACCTCCACGGGCACCGGACCCACCTGCAAGGTCCGCCACACCTCGTCGAGTGCCCAGGCGAAGTCGTCGGGGTCGGCCCAGGACAACCCGGCCGCGTCACGCCATCGCCGGAGCACGGTGTCCGGGGTGCGATAGCACGTGCCGGAATTGACGAGGGTGGTCCCGCCCACTCCCCGCCCGACGGGGAGCATCACCGGCGGACGGCCCAGGGCGGCCGTGGCGCCGCCGTCGCGATAGAGCTCGGCGAAGCGCTCGAGGGGATGGCCGGCGCGGAACTCGGCCACCCGGTGCCGCCGTCCTTCTTCCATCACGACCACCGACAGGCCGGCCTCGGCCAAGGTGCGCGCCGCCATGGCGCCGCCGGCGCCGGATCCCACCACCACCACGTCGGCGCGGCTGGAACCGGACCATTCGTGCGACGGCGTGACGTCCATCTCGCCGTCGGGGCGGGCCGGGGGAGAGGCGTTGGCCGAGGCGGAGACGAGCGGGGCGGCATCGCCGGCGCCGTGGACGAGGAGCACGAGGGCCTTGAGCCCGTCGAGGCCGAGGCCGACCGGGCCGACCCGGCGCAGCCCGTTCCACAAGGCCGCTCGGTCCTCGGCGCGACGTCGGGTCAGGCGCCGTCCTGCACAGACGAGCGACACCGTTTCGAGCCCGAGGGCACCGGCACGCGTCGCCAACGACACCGGCGGCGGCTGTCGGCGCAGGAACTCGCCGAGTGCCCGGGACAGCCGTTCGTGGTCGGGCCCGCCCTCCTCTTCGGGAAGGACGGTGGCGCACAGCCCGGACAAGGGCCAGCTGCTCAGTTGCGCTTGACCTCCGCCCACGCCACGCCCTTGTCGACCTCGATGTCTCGGGGCAGGCCGAGGATGCGCTCGGCCATCTGGTTGCGCAGCACCTCGGACGTCCCGCCTTCGATGGTGTTGGCCCGGGCCCGCAGGAAGGTCTGGGCCCGGCCTTCGGCGGGGCCGTCCCCGGGGACCCAGGCCACGGATCCCATGCCGTTGGCGTCGACGGCGAAGGAGGAGCGGCGCTGGTTGAACTCGGCGTTGAACACCTTGTTGACGGCGCCTTCCGGTCCCGGTTGCTGGCCGCGCAACCGTACCGAGTTGGCGCGGAAGGCGGTGATCTCCTTCACCTCGGACTCGATGTAGAACTGCGCCAGGCGCTGGCGCACCACCGGGTCGGAGCGATCCGGGATCCCTTCGAGGTAACTGGTCCAGGGATCCCGCCGCACTCCGCCGGTGAAGGACACCGGATCGAGGGAGATCCCCGCCAGCGCCACCCGCTCGTTCATGAGGGTGGTACGGGCACAGCGCCACCCGTCTCCCACCGCCCCCACCCGGTTGCGGTCGGGGACCCTGACGTCGGAGAAGAAGACCTCGTTGAACTC
>JASHUM010000127.1 GCA_030040015.1 Acidimicrobiales bacterium | reverse complement strand
CGAGAAGGAGAGCGGCCAGCGACAGCAGGTAGCCGGTCACCACCCACTGCATGGAGACGATCGAGGCGTGGAACTCCCGGCCCATCGAGGGAAGGGCGATGCCCACGACGGTGGAGTCGATGGCGGCCATGGCCGAGCCGAGCACCGTGGCGGCGAGTACCCACCGGCCTCCAGGGGAGCGATACGTGACCGTCCCGCCGTCCCCGTCCTCGATGCCACGGTCGTCGAGGGCGGCCACCTCGTCCACCCTAGGGTTGGTGGCTCCGGGCGCCGTCCCCTGTGGCGACGCGGCGGGTGCCGACAGGTGAGGCCGAAGGGCTAGGGCAGCGGGAAGAGCGCCGTCGCCTCGAGCATGGCGCCGATCTCCTCGGGACGCACCGGGCGGCTCAGGTAGAAGCCCTGGGCCTGGACACAGCCCAGGCGGGCCAGGCGTTCCCACACCTGCTGGCTCTCCACCCCCTCGGCCAGCACGGCCATGTCGAGGCGCCGTCCCAGATCGATGACGGCGGCGACGATGGTCTCGTCCACCGGGTTGGACAGGATGTCGGCCACGAAGCTGCGGTCGATCTTGATCTTGTGCACGGGGAGCTGGGCCAGGTACGACAGCGACGAGTAGCCGGTTCCGAAGTCGTCGAGGGCGACGCTCACCCCGAGCAGCTGGAGCCGGGCGAGGAGCGACTTGGCCTGGAGCGGGTCCGAGAGGATGGCCCCCTCGGTGATCTCCAACTCCAGCGCCGATGCCGGGACCTCGTGGCGCTGCAGCGCCCTGGCTACGACGTCGGGGAGGGTGGCGTCACGCAGGCTCTCGCCCGACAGGTTGACCGAGACGAAGAAGTCGGGCTTGCACTCCCGCCAGGTACGGCAGTGGGTCAGCGCCAGCTCGAGGACCCGGTCGGTGATGGCGCGCATCAGCCCGGCTTGCTCGGCCACGTCGAGGAACTCCCCTGGCGCCAGCAGCCCGCGGCTGGGGTGCTGCCAGCGCACCAGCGCCTCGGCCCCCTGGACCTCACCCTCGGGAAGCCTGGCGATGGGCTGGAAGTGGCACAGGATCTCACCGCGGTTCAGGCCCCGGCGCAGCTCGGTGACGAGGGCCAGACGGCCGATGCTGGCCGTGTCCTTGTGGGAGTCGTAGATCGACACCCGCCCCCGGGTGTGCTTGGCCTCGTACATGGCTTGGTCGGCGCGGCTCAGCAGCTGGTCGAGGTCCCGGCCGTCGTCGGGGCAGACGGCCACGCCCACGCTGGCCTGGGGGGTGACGCTCAGCTCGTCGAAGGCGAAGGGCTGTTCCAAGGCGGCGAGCATGCGCCTGGCCACGTCGGCGGCCGACTCGGCGTCGTGCACGTTGGGCAGGACGACGGCGAACTCGTCGCCACCCAGGCGAGCCAGGGTGTCGGTGTCCCGCAGGGCTCCGCGCAGGCGCTCACCGATCTCACACAGCAGGCGGTCGCCTTGGGCGTGGCCCAGCGTGTCGTTGACCTCCTTGAACCGGTCCAGGTCGAGCACGAGCAGGCCGACCCGCTCGTCGAGCTTGTTGGCCTCGGACAGTGCCAACTGGAGGCGGTCGTGGAACAAGGTGCGGTTGGCCAGGCCGGTGAGGGCGTCGCTCAATGCCAGCCGCTCGTTCTCTTCGGCTTGACGACGCAGGCGCTGCGAGGCCCGGATGACGATAGGGAACAACACGGCCCAGAGGAGCAGGAGCCCGAGCACGAGGACGAGCTCCACTTGGAAGACGCCGTGGGAGATGGCGGCGCCCAGGGTGCCGAGCGGTGAGTAGGACTCCACGGCACCGATGACGTGACCGCCCAGGGACAAGGGGATGGTGCTCTGTATCGACGCGCCCTTCCACCCATGGGCTCCGGGGACCGAGGAGACGATGGTGGAGGTCACCGTCCCTGTCAGCGCAACGCGAGCTGTAGGCGGCAGCGACTCGGTCTTGCCGATGAGGGCGGTGTCGGTGGAGTAGAGGACGTTGCCGTTGGGCGACCACGCTGTCACGAGCGCCTGGGTGGATCCCGTGCCGAAATCGATCCGGTAGAAGTTCGCCACCACCGAGTCGATGTGCCGGGCCTGAGCCGAGGTGGTGCCCTGGTTGAGGTCCACTCCCGCCAGCAACGTGCTGGCCATGGCGTCGACGGTCAGTTCGTCCGTGCGGCCGTAGCTGTCGAGGAACCGCGCTGTGATGATGTGGCGCACGGTGAAGCCGAGGGCGATCCCGAGCACCAACATGGGCACCAGGCTCAGCACGGCGAACTGCCGCGCCAGACCGACGTCACGGCGGTTGCCGACGCCGGTGGCCGAGGAATCAGAACCACGCCGTCGTGTGAGCACCCCCGCCCTCCCTCCTGGTGTGCCGCCCCGCTTCAGGCCTATCGGCACCAGCGCGCCAATGCCTGAGGCCTGGTCAGCGGCGTGTCACGTGGTCCAGGCACGGTCGAGGGCCCAACCCGCCCAACGCCTCAACAAAACGCCGCCCGAGGGGCTCCACAGGGTCCGTCACGACCGGGCGAGTAGCGTTGCAACGGCGATGGGCTGCTTGGTCTT
>JASHUM010000126.1 GCA_030040015.1 Acidimicrobiales bacterium | reverse complement strand
GCGCCGAGCGCCGCTTCGTCGCCCACGACCACGACCCCGTCCGCGGCCAACGAGCTGAGCGCCCCGACCTCGGCCAACCCGCAGCTGGAACCCTTCGACCCCCGCGCCTGTACGGCTTCGGGCGGCGAAGGCTCCTGACCGCAGCGGGCCTCAGCGCGAGACGACCGTGGCCGGCACGACGGGGGTGAGGTCGTCCTTGTAGTCGTGCGTGGGCGCGTCGGCGGGCGACGAGAGCGACGGGTGGTCGGCGACCAGGACCCGCCACCGCCGTGAGTCGGCGACGAGGACGGTGGCCGGCTCCAGGGCGACCAGGGTCTCGGGCGAGGGCGGACGGCCGGGCCCGCCGGGAGCGACGAGGGGGCCGCCCCACGAAGATCCGGCCGGGAGGAGAGCGACCGGGACCTGGTGGCGGAGGCGCAGGACGGCCCCCTCGACGACGTGGAGCCACTGGCTCACGGGCTCGCCCTGACGCTGGAGGACGGTGCCGACGGGCACCTCGCACAGCTCCACCTGGCGGCCGAGGGCGACGAGCTCGTCCTTGCTCCATTTGCGGAACATGGCCAGCGAGGCCAGCAGGGCCAGCTTGGCATCGGACTTGTGGTTGGCGGTGGGGACCATGCCTCGATCATCGAGGTCGGAGCTCCCGGGCACCATCGGGGTTGCCCCCGAATCATCCCTGACCGGAGCCGGCTCGGACCCGGGTCGCCCCCACCGGGTGCGGTCACGCCGGCGCCCGAGAGCAGACTGCTCGGGTGCCGACGGCGACGGTGAACGGGGTCGAGCTCTATTACGAGCTCCTTGGTGCTGGGCCCCCGGTCTTGGTGATCCCAGGGATGGGCAGCGACGTCCGCATGTTCTCGCCTTTGGCCGAAGAGCTCTCCGGCCACTTCCTCGTCCTGGTCTTCGATCCCCGGGGATCCGGGCGGAGCGGCAAGCCCGACGGTCCCTACTCCATCGAGCAGATGGCCGACGACGCGGCCGGACTGCTCGGCACCCTCGGCATCGGACCCGCCACCGTCGCGGGATACTCGATGGGAGGGCGCATCGCGCTGGCGCTGGCCCTGCGCCACCCGCAACGAGTCGACCGCTTGGTGCTGGCGGCCACCTCGGCCCGTACCCCGGCGGTCCGACCATTCACCCGTCGCTGGTTCGTCATCGACGTGCTCGGCCAGGTGCCCTTGCCGAGATGGCTCGATCCCCAGCCTCGCTCCGCTCAGGCACGGCAGCGTGAGGCGTCCCGTGCCTTCGACTGCACCGATCAGCTCGGCCGGCTCCGGGTGCCCACGACCGTGGTCCACGCCCGACACGACCACATGACACCGCTCTCCCTGGCGCTCGAGCTCCAGGAGGGCATCCCGGGTGCGCAGTTGGTGACGGTCGAGGGAGGCCATCTCGCCCTGCTCACCAGGCAACGACGCCACCTGGTGGACGCCGTCAGAGCAGGCGGCGCTCCGAAGCCCAGCGGGTGAGCTGGTGGCGGCTCGAGAGCTGGAGCTTGCGCAAGACGGCCGAGACGTGGGTCTCGACCGTCTTCACCGAGATGGACAGCTCGGCAGCGACCTCCTTGTAGGCGTAGCCACGGGCGATGAGCCGGAGCACCTCGCGCTCGCGCTGGGTGAGCTGGTCGAGCTCAGGGTCGAAGCTCGGGGTCGCGCCTCCGGTCACGGTGGGATCGGCGGCGAAGGCGTCGAGGACGAAGCCGGCCAGACGGGGTGAGAACACGGCGTCGCCGGCGGCCACCCGGTGCACGGCGTCGACGAGCTCGGGTCCCGAGATGGTCTTGGTGACATAGCCCCGGGCACCGGCCCTGATGACGGCGATGACGTCCTCGGGGGCGTCGGAGACGGACAGGGCCAGGAAGCGGACGGAGGGGTGGTCGGCCTTGACCGCCTCCACCACGCGACCACCCCCACCGCCGGGCAGGTGGACGTCGAGGAGGACCACGTCGGGCTCACGCTCACCGATCAGCTCCACGGCGGGCTCGACGTCGTCGGCTTCGCCCACCACCTCGAGGTCGTCTCCCAGCTCGGCGCGCACCCCGGCGCGGAACAGGGCGTGGTCGTCGACGAGGAAGACCCTGGGCCGGCTCACCGGGCCGGAGCCTGGTCACGCTCCGCCCGGTGCCGGGGCATGCGCAAGACGACCTCGGTGCCTCCTCCGGGCGAGCTGCGGACCTCGGCCGTGCCTCCGTGCCTGGTCATGCGGCCGTACACGGACTCGGCCAGGCCCCGGCGGTCGGAGGCCACCTGGCCGGGATCGAAGCCCACCCCCCGATCGCGCACGAACATCGACACCTCGTCGAGCTCCACCTCCGCGAACACCGAGACGGTGGGGCTCCCGGACCACTTCGCCGCGTTGACGGTCGCCTCCCGGCCGGCGTCCACGAGCGCGCAAAGGTGGTCGTCGAGCTCGCAGTCCCCGACCACCACCGCCTCGACGGCGAGGTCGTAGCGGTCCTCGACGTCCCGTTCGAGCCGGGACACGGCCCCGGCCATGGTGGTGTCGGCCAGATCGCCCGCCCCGGGGACCTGGCCCTCGAACAACCACGACCGCAGCTCGCGTTCCTGGGACCGGGCCAGCTTCACCACCTGCTGGGGGTCGTCGGAGCGGCGCTGGATGAGGGCCAGCGTCTGGAGCACCGAGTCGTGGACCCGCGACGCCACCTCGGCCCGCTCCTCGGCCAGGGCGCGCGCCTGGCGCTCCTCGAAGAGGTCCCGCACGATGTGCAGCCACCACGGCCCGAAGATCACCACCGCCCCCGCCACCACGAGCAACACGCCTCCGAGGGGGCGAACCACGGCTCGGTTGGAACCGAGAAGGAGGACCACAGCGCCGCCGGCGGCCACGCACAGGCCGAGCATGGCCCGCACGACCACCCCGCGCCACGACCCACCGCCGGTGAAGCCGAGCCGGGACAAGGGGCGGGTGAGCCGGGCCACCATGTCGCGCTCCTGCTCGCCGACGTTGCGCCAGATGAGCACGAGCCCGGCAGCGCCGATGCCGAACGCCGTCATGAACGACCCCACCCAGCCGGCGCCGAGAGCCGAGGCCAGGACGAGCACCACGACCACGACGGGGATCACGGCCAGGGCCAGAGCGATCCCCCGCCAGTCGTGCAAGGCCCTGCTGGCGATGCTCGAGTGCTCCCCTTCTGTGGGCAGGAGCAGCCAGGCGAGCACGTAGCACGTGACGCCGAAACCGCTGGCCAAGGCGGCGAGCACGAAGGCGATCCGCACCACGGTGGGGTCGAGCCCGACGCGCCCGGCCACCCCACCGGCGACACCGCCCAGCAGCCGGTCCTCGTGGCTACGACGAAGCGGCCCCACTCGGCGGGGGCCGTGCCACCAGTGCCGGTGACCGTGCCGGCGGGCGACCAGCCACGCCGGCATGTCCGGGGAGGACCCGTGGATCGCCTCGTAGCGGCGCTGCCAGTGCCGGGCTCTCCCCCCGGGGGGTCCCCCCCACCCGGCGAATTCCCCGGCCAGCCCGGTCTGGGGGAGCTCGTCACCCGTGTCCTGGCCCCACACCCGCCGGCGATGGCGCCGCCACTGGCCGATGAAGGCGCGCACGGCGGCCTCGATGGGCGCCAGCTCGTCCTCCCGGGCGCCCGGGTCCGGCGGCGGGATCGGCGTCTCGGTCGTCGGGTCGATCAACCCATGTTCGCACCCCTCCCCTGACCAGGCCATCAGGGCGGTCTCTCACTCCGGGAGCCGGCCCTCAGGGCACGATGCGGGTCTTCCCCGATGGTGGGTGGGCCCGCCGGCGCAGACGATGTCGACATGACCGATCAGAAGACCGCCGAGACCGCCGAGACCGTCGACGAGCCGGCCACTTCCTGGGGACACCCGGAGACCTCGCTGCGGCGCCCGTGGCACGGGCGCATGGTGGCGGGGGTGGCCGCCGCCGTCGCCGACTACCTGGACGTCGACGTCGTGGTGGTGCGCATCGCCCTGGTGGTGCTCACCTTCCTGGGCGGCGCCGGGCCGCTGGCCTACGCGGCGGGCTGGCTGCTCATCCCGGCCGACGGCCAGGAGCTCTCGGTGCTCGAGCACCTGGTGGCCCACTTCGAGGGGTCGCACCCGTGACAGCCTGGACCCCTTCCCCCCAGAAGTGGATCCTCCCGCGGCGCTCCGATCCCCGATCCCTGGCTCCGGATCTCCGACACCGAGCGCTCCCAGGTGGTCGAGGCCCTGTCCAAGCACTTCGCCGAGGGCCGCCTCGATCAGGCCGAGTTCGACGAGCGCTCCCAGCGGGCCATGGCGGCCAAGACCCGGGGCGACCTCGCCGGCCTCTTCGACGACCTGCCCCCGGTGGTGCCCGAGAGCGGCACGAGGGCCGAGACCGGGCGGAGGCGCCGGGGAGGTCTCGTCCTGGCCATGGTGATCGCGCTGATCTTCCTGGCCGCCTTCTCGTCGGCGGCGTGGGCGTGGCACTTCCCGTGGTTGCTCTTCGCCCTGATCTTCTTCTTCGTCTGGTTCCGGGCTCGTGGCGGCTGGCACCACCACCACCACTCGCACCGGACGTGGCAAGGCCCGCCGGCGGTCACCGAAACCGAGGGTTCCGGGCCGGGCGGGCCTTGGTGGGCCTACAGCCGACGCCGCTGGTGGATGTGAGCGGTCGCCGGCAGCTCGAGCCGGCGGCCGCCCGCCGCCGCGAGAGCGCGCTCAGCGATTGGGCTGAGGCGTCACCCGGAGGTACGGCTTGAGCGCCTTCCATCCCTTGGGGAAGCGCTGCTTGGCGTCCTCGTCCGACACGGCGGGAACGATGATCACGTCCTCACCGTCGGTCCAGTTCACGGGCGTGGCCACCGAGTAGTCGGCGGTGAGCTGGAGCGAGTCGAGCACCCGCAGGATCTCGTCCACGTTCCGGCCCGTGGACGCCGGGTAGGTGAGGGTCAGCTTCACCTTCTTGTCCGGCCCGATGATGAACACCGAGCGGACGGTCAGGGTGTCGTTGGCGTTGGGGTGGATCATGTCGTAGAGGTCGGCCACCTTGCGGTCCGGGTCCCCGATGAGCGGGAAGTTGAGGGCCGCCCCCTGGGTCTCCTCGATGTCCTTCTTCCACCCCTGATGCGACTCGATCGGGTCGACCGACAGGCCGATGATCTTGGTGTCCCGCTTGTCGAACTCGCCCTTGCGCTTGGCGAAGGCACCCAGCTCGGTCGTGCACACCGGGGTGAAGTCCTTCGGGTGGGAGAAGAGGATCCCCCACGAGTCGCCCAGCCACTCGTGGAAGTTGATGGTTCCGTCGGTGGTGTCGGCGGTGAAGTCGGGGGCGATGTCACCCAGACGAACTGCCATGGTTTCCTCCTGGCTGGCGGCCCCACTCGGGGCCTTCGGGGTTCTGTCTCTCGCGGACGATTCGTGACTGTACCGGGCCGCGTGGCAATTGTCGACTCCGCCGGTCAACTTTTGAGCGCCTGTGGGCAGGGGCCGCTCTGGGAAGATTGGGCCCGTGTCCGGTGCCGGCGTCGAGATCACCAACGAGGGCTCCGTCCGGGTGGTGACGATCTCCCGGCCCGAGCGGCGAAACGCCGTCGACTCGGCCGCCGCCGCCGCCCTCCTCGACGCCTTCGTGGGCTTCGACGAGGACCCCGGCGCGGCCGTGGCCGTGCTGACCGGCGCCGGGGGAACGTTCTGTGCCGGAGCCGACCTCAAGGCGCTGGCCGAGGGAGACCGCCGGGCGGTTCGGGACGAGGGTCCGGGGCCCATGGGTCCCACCCGCCTCACCTTGTCCAAACCGGTCGTGGCCGCCATCGAGGGCCACGCCGTTGCCGGCGGGCTGGAGCTGGCGCTGTGGTGCGACCTGCGGGTCGCCGCCACTGACGCCGTGCTCGGCGTGTACTGCCGGCGCTTCGGCGTGCCCCTCGTCGACGGGGGGACGGTGCGGCTCCCCAGGCTGATCGGACAGAGCCGGGCCATGGACCTGATCCTCACCGGCCGGGGGGTGGACGGACCTGAGGCCCTGGCCATGGGCCTGGTCAACCGGGTGGTGCCACCGGGCCAGGCGCTGAGCGCAGCGATCTCGCTCGCCGCCGAGCTGGCCGCTCTCCCCCAGACCTGCATGCGCAACGACCGGCGCTCGGTCCTCGCCCAGTGGGGGCTCGACGAGGAGCAGGCCATGGTCCTCGAGGCCCGCCTGGGGCGCGACACCATCGAGAGCGGCGAGACGGTGGAAGGTGCCCTGCGGTTCGCGGCGGGGGCCGGCCGTCACGGCACCACCCTCGGCGCTCCGTGACGCTCTCGGGGGTGCCCGACCTCGACGGGGAGTCGCCGCCCGGCTCCGTGCCTCACCCCGGTCCGGTGGTGGCCGCCTTCGACTTCGACGGCACCATCACCCGGGGCGGGAGCATGTGGCCGTTCCTGGCCGAGGTGGCCGGCGTGGGGCGGACCACCCGGGCCGGATTGGCCACCCTCCCTCGACTCGCCCTGGCGGTGCTGGTGGGCGGCAGGGCGGCGGACGTCGCCAAGGAGGCGGTTCTGCGCCGCACCCTGGCCGGCCACGATGCCGGGTCCCTGGCCGAGGAGGCATCGGCGTTCGGGCTGCGCCACTACGCCCGCAGGCGCCGCGCCGACGTGGGGGCCCGCCTCGAGCAGCACCGGCGAGACGGGCACCGGGTCGTGCTCGTCTCGGCGTCGCCCGAGCTCTACGTGGGCGCCGTCGGTTCCAAGCTGGGCGCAGACGCCGTGATCGCCACTCGTCTGGCCGTCGACACCGACGGGCGGCTCACCGGGGGGTACGACGGGCGCAACTGCCGGGGCGCCGAGAAGCTGCG
>JASHUM010000125.1 GCA_030040015.1 Acidimicrobiales bacterium | reverse complement strand
GTCGCGCCGGTGCCGGGGACGATCAGCACTTGCCCGGCCAACACCCGGTTGGGGTCGGCGAGGTGGTTGGCTTCGACGATGGCTGCCACCGTCGTGTGCAGCTCGGCGGCCAACTGGCTCAGGGTCTGCCCGGCCTGAACCGTCACGGTGGCCGCCCAGGCGTCGGTTCTCGAGGCCGCGGCCCAGGCGGTTGTCGTGCACACCACGGCTGCGGCGAACGTTGCCAACCGACGGGTCCGAGTCACTTCCGCCACGCAAGCAACATCGACATCAACTGTCCCAGGCTGGAGCGCTTGCCACAAAGGGGGGCAGCCAAACCCCCGCTCTTCGTCGCCTCAGGATCCGGCCGGCGCCAACCAGTCGAGAATTTCCCCTGTGACCTGGGTGTCTTTTCCTCGGAGGCCGTGGTCACCGCCCTCGATCCAGGTGTGAGTCACCGGTCCTGGGATGGTGGCCGTGGCCGCTTCCAACTCCTCTGAGGTGCCGAATGCGTCCCGGGTCCCGGACAGAAAGAGGCACGGGACCTCGAGCATCGGGAAGTGGTCGGTTCGCATGCGCTCAGGTCTCCCTGGAGGGTGGAGGGGGTAGCTCACGAGGAGCAACGCCGCGCACGGCAGACCCCCGGCCACCGCCATCGAGCACATCCGCCCGCCCATGGAGCGCCCGCCCAGTGCGAGGCTTCGGGTGGGGACGCCCAACCGGTCGGCCAACGCCCGTGCGCCCTCCTCTATGGCCTTGACCAGGACTTCCGGCCGGTCGGGGGCTTTGCGGCCGGCAACCCGGTAGGGGAAGTCCATACGCTCGACGCCGAAGCCGGCGTCGCTCAGCGCTCGATCGAGGGCCACCAGGGTGGCGTGGTCCCGATCGGCACCCGCCCCCGGCGTGAGCAGCACACCGGCGGCGCTGGGACGACGTCGGCGGGTCGACGGGGACCGGGCCACGGCCCGAGATCATGCCCCGAGCGGGCCCGGCTTCAGGAGGGCCGCCGGGGTGCCGACAACCTCTCGAGGAGCCCGGCGATCGAGCCGCGGCGCTGGAAGGAGCCTGCAGGTGGACGACCAGCCCCTCACCCCGGCCACAAGGGGGAACGGGGAGGTGGACCGGCGCTACGCCGGCCTGCTCGCCGTGTTGGAGCAGGCCGTCCTGGTCCAGGACGCCGAGCTCCGGGTGGTCGAGGCCAACCAGGCTGCCGAGGCACTCTTCGCCACCTCCGGCACCAGCGTGGTCGGCGCCGACGACCCGACCCATCGGGGAGTGGACGAGGACTACCGCCCCATCGACGGCAACCGCAGCCCGGCGGCCCGGGTGCTCGTGACCGGCGTGCCCAGCGCTGGGCAGGTCGTCGGCATCCAACCGGCGACGGGGGGGCCCGTGCGCTGGTTCTCAGTCAACGCCCAACCCGTGATCGACGAGAGCGGTGGCGGTGGGGACCTCGTGGTGAGCGCCTTCACCGACGTCACCGAGCGTAAGGCCCTCGAAGTGGAGCTCACCCACTTGGCCCTGCACGACGGCATGACCGGATTGGCCAACAGAACGCTGCTGGTCGACCGCATCGGGCATGCCATGGCCAGGGCACAGCGCCGCAATCCCGACCCCACCTTGGGTGTGGCCATGCTCTTCGTCGACATCGACGGATTCGCCGGCATCAACGACGGCCTGGGCAACCGCGTCGGTGACGAGATCCTCCGCATCCTCGCCCAGCGTCTGCGTTCGGCCGTCCGCGAGGAGGACACCGTCGCCCGCATCGGCGGCGACGAGTTCGTGGTGCTCTGCGACGAGATCAACCGCACCGACCTGGCCCACTTCTGCGTCCGTGTCACCCAGATCTTCAGCCAACCGGTCATCTGCCGGGTGGGCGACGACTGGCGCTCGGTCACCATCGGGTGCACGGCAGGGGTGGCCATGGCTCGCCAGGGTGAGGACGCTGATCGCTTCCTCCAGCGCGTGGACAAGATGGTGAAGGAGCAGAGCGCCGCGGCGGTGGCCGGTCGGGCCACGGCCGCTCCGGTGCGAGCGCCGGTCGCTCCGGCTCCGTCACCGACGCCGCGACCCCAGACGGCGTCGAACTGGCCTGCCGGGCCCGCCCCGGACCGGCGTCACCACCACCGCCCGGGCTCCTAGTCGATTCCGCTGCCCTCTCCGCTCCTGGTGCGGGCGGGCGGGAGGGAGGAGGTCACACGGCATCCCTAGAGTTGGCCCGTCGTGTCCCTCCGGATGAGCCCTCGAGATGCCGCTGCCGAACTCGCCAGGCGCGATGCGGTCGTGGCCAAGCTGCTGGCGCTGCACGGCCCGCCCCGGCTGCGCCGCCGGTCCGCCTCGGGCGATCGCTTTGCCGCCTTGGCCAGCGCCATTGTCTACCAGCAGCTCAACGGCCGAGCAGCCTCCAGCATCCACGGTCGACTGGTCGAGTCACTGGGCGGCGTGGTGACTCCCGAGACGCTGCTCGCCACCGGCAAGACACGTCTGCGGGCATGCGGGTTGAGCGCAGCCAAGGCGGTTGCCCTGCTCGACTTGGCCGACAAGGTCTCTGACGGCACCGTCCGCCTCGAGCGCATCGGCCGCCTCTCCGACGACGAGGTCGTCGACGAACTCGTGCAGGTGAAGGGCATCGGCCGGTGGACGGCCGAGATGTTCCTGCTCTTCACGCTCGGGCGTCTGGACGTGTGGCCGGTGGGCGATTACGGGGTACGTGTCGGCTTCGCCCGCGCCTGGGGACTGCCCGAGGTCCCCAGCGCCTCCGCCCTGAGCCCCTTGGGCGACCCGTTTCGTCCCTATCGCAGCGTCGTCGCCTGGTACTGCTGGAGGGCGGTCGAACAGGTCTAGACCTGCGCCCCCGGCCCGACCTCGGGTCGGCGGGGCATGATGGCCGGAGAGTGAACTTCTTCTCCTTCCACCTCATGCCCTGGCCGTACCTGCCGCCACCCCGGCAGTTCCTGGCCGAGCACGAAGCGGCGTGGGTCACCTTGCCCAACACCGAGTACGACCCGGTCCGTGGCCGAGACCTCTACGACCGCTATCTCGGTGAGCTGGTGATGGCCGAAGAGCTCGGGCTCGACGGCGTCGTGGTCAACGAGCACCACCAGAACGCCTACGGCCTCATGCCTTCGCCCAACCTCATGGCAGCCGCTCTCACCCAGCGCACCGAGCGGGTCAAGCTCTGCGTGCTCGGGAACGCCCTCCCCCTGTACAACCCTCCGACGCGCGTTGCCGAGGAGATGGCCATGCTCGACGTGCTCTCGGGTGGCCGGCTCATCGCCGGCCTGGTGGTCGGGGGAGGGCCCGAGTACTACTCGTACAACGTCGACCCCACGGAAGCCCGGGCCCGGTTCTCCGAGGCGGTCGAGCTCGTGCTCCAGGCCTGGACGCGCCCGGGGCCCTTCTCCTTCGACGGCGAGTACTACCAGTTGCCCTACGTGAACCCGTGGCCGCGGCCCCTGCAACAGCCGCACCCACCGGTCTGGGTGCCGGGGCTCGGGTCGCCTGGCACCATCGCCTTCTGCGCAGAGCGCGGCTTCGGCTACATGGGGGTCGCCTACTACGCGCCGCCAGAGAGCTTCGCCCGCCAGGCGCTCGCCTACCACGAGGCGGTCTCCCTGGCCGGCCGCGCCTTCGTTCCCGAGCTGCTCGGCTGGCTCACGACCGTCTACGTTGCCGAGACCGACGAGCAGGCCCTGGAGGAGGCCGCCCCCCATCTGGCCTATTTCCAGGGCAACCTGGCAGCTGGCTTCGTGGGCGCCGGGAAGGTGTGGATGCCGCCGGGCTACATCGAGGCACCTGCCTTGGTGCAGTTCCTGGCCGAGCTTCGGGCCATGGCCGGCGCGCCGAGGCCGTCGGATCCCAAGGAGGCAGTGTGGCGTCGCACCCCGTTGGTGGGCAGCCCGGAGACCGTGCGCCAGCGCCTGCTCGACTACGTGAAGGAGCTTCGCATCGGTACCGTCCTCTCGCTGCTCCAATTCGGGTCACTGCCCGCCGAGCTCACGGCCAAGTCGATGCACCTCTACGCCACCGAAGTGGTGCCGTACGTGCGCAAGGAGGCCGACGACCACTTCGCCACCCTGGCCGGGACCCCGTGAGGCGTCGGTGACCACGCTCGACACGGCCGTCGTCCCCACCGACGTGGGCACCGTCGACCTGGAGGCGACCGACCTCTCCTCGCTCGAGGTGGAGGGACGCCAGGTCCTCGTCGCCTCCTTCGGGCAGGGGATGCCGCTCCTCTATCTCCACGGCCTCTGCGACCTCCACTCGGTCCTGGCCCCAGAGCACCCGCCCACCTTCCTCTCCGCCCTCGCCGGCTGGGGACGCGTCGTCGCCCCGGCGCTGCCCGGCTACCCCGGATCGAGCCCCCTCGGGCGTCTGCACGAGATGGAGGACTACGTGTTCCATCTCGTCGACGTGCTCGAGGCGCTCGTCCTCGACGACCAGCCGCTCGCTGTGATGGGCCACTGCCTCGGCGGCTGGCTTGCCACCGAGCTGGCGTTGCGGCGTCCCGACCTCGTGTCGCAGCTCGTGCTGCTGGCACCCCTCGGCCTGCACGTCCCCAGCTCCGGGGTCCCTCCGGTCTTCGGTGCCCTCGCACCTCGGGGGGTCGGCGGGTTCGCCGAGGCACGGCGGATCTTGTTCTCCGACCCCGACAGCCAGCCGGCGCTGGCGGCGCTGCCCGACGACATGGCCGAATCGCAGCAGCTCCGGTGGTTCGGCGGACTGGCCGGGGCCGCCGCAATCGGGTGGAAGGCCCCGCACTTCCAGAGCCGGCGCCTGGCCCAGCGTCTGCACCGTGTCGGTGCTCCGGCACTCGTCGTGTGCGGGGGGCGCGACGCGTTGGTCCCCGCCGCGTTGCGCAGCGCATGGACGGCTGGCCTGGCGGGCGCGCAGGCTCTCGAGGTACCCGACGCCGGCCATGCCCTGGTGCTCGAGCAGCCCGGGCTGGCCGACGTCGTCACCGCCTTCCTCGGGTGGAGGTGAGCTGGTGGAGCTGAAGGGGGCGCGGGCGCTGGTCACCGGGGGAGCGGCAGGGATCGGCGCCGCCGTGTCGGGCCGCCTGCGAGCCGAGGGCGCCCGGGTGGGTGTGCTCGATCTGGCCGAACCTCCCGAGGGCGCCGCCGACATGGCACAGCGGTGCGACATCGCCGACGTCGACGGGGTCGAGCGCGCCGTGGGCGCCGTGCACGACGCCTTCGGCGGGATCGACATCGCCGTCCTCAACGCCGGCGTGGGCGGCTTCGGCGCCTTGCTCGACATGCCCCTCGAGGAGTGGGATCGCGTCATGGCCGTGAACCTGCGGGGCACCTTCCTCTGTTTGCGAGCCGCGGGTCGCGCCATGGTCGCCGGCGGGCGGGGAGGTTCGGTGGTGGCGATCACCTCCATCTCGGGGTTCCTCGCCGATCGCATGATGGGCCACTACAGCGTGTCCAAAGCCGGCGTGGCCGAGCTCGTGCGCGTGGCGGCGCGAGAGCTCGGGCCCTTCGGGATCCGGGTCAACGCCGTGGCGCCGGGGACGACGGACACGCCGATGTTCGCCGCGACCAAGCGGCTTCCTGGCTATCAGGAGCGAGTCGCCGAGCGCGCCGCCTTGGGGGGCATCGGCACGCCCGCCGGTGTGGCCGAGACGGTGGTCGCGCTCCTCGGTCTCGAGTGGGTGACCGGTCAGGTCCTCGCCGCCGACGGAGGGGTCTCGCTGTGGAGCCCCATCGACCCGGCCGAGAGCATCGAGCATCCGGAGCGGGGGGCATAGATCGTGCACAGGCGGAACCACGGGACGGTTGTGAGGGTCATGGCACTGGTGGCGGCGGTGGCGGCCGGAACCGTGCTGGCCGCCTGCTCGAGCAGCACCGCCAGCTCGACGGGGACCGGCATTCCGCCTGGACCGATCAAGCTGGGAGCCCTGCTCACGTTGTCCGGTCCTGACGCGCCGATCGGAATGGCCCAGCAGGCGCTCAACCAGGTGCTGGTCAGCAACCTGAACGCCACCGGCGGGATCGACGGCCACATCGTCGACCTCATCACCCTGGACGACGAAGGGAATCCCGCTTCGGCGGTGTCACAGGCCCAGGTGCTGGTGGTGGACCACGTGGCGGGAGTGATCTACGCAGGCACGGCGGCAACCGTGAACCAGACCGTGCCGGTGTTCATGAAGCATCACATCCCGGTGGTCATGGTCGACCCGTCGGACCAGTGGGCCGACGGGACGAAGTACCCGTACTTCTTCGACAACTACCCGCTCGACAAGCCGACCATGAGCTACATGGTCTCGTTCGCCAAGGCCAAGGGCATCACCGAGCTGGGAGTGATCGGGGACGGATCGAGCGACTACCAGCAGCTCGACGCCGACCTGGTTCCGGCGGCCAAGGCCCAGGGACTGCCCATCGTGTCCAGCGTCACGTACTCGCCGACGGCTGCCTCGGTGGTCACCCAGGTACTCGAGCTCAAGGACGCCGGAGCGAACGGGATCGCCCTGCTGGCCGACGCAGGGCTCGGCACCGTCTACGACGCCTTGCGTCACGTCGGCTGGAGCCCGACCATCGTGACCACGTCAGCCGCCGCCATCGTCGGCTACCCGTCCCTGGGGAACCTCGCTTCGCACGCCTACGACACCTGCCCGGTGGCGCTGAACTCGGGCCAGCAGCCGCCCGCCTACCTGGCCGGCATCATGCAGACGGTCGAGTCGGACATCGGCGAGACGCCCTCCGCAGACTCGGCGCCCCTCTCCAACGACGATTTCCTCATCTTGGACGAGGCCATCACCCGGGCTCACTCCCTGAGCGGGTCGGCCATCAGGAACGAGATCCAGGCCATGACGGGCGTCTCGTTCACCTCTCCGCCTCTCTACAGGTACACGTTCACCGCCACCGATCACGACGGTTGGACAGCAGCAGACATGCACATGTGCGTCCTGACCGGCTTCGGGCCCTACGACTTGGGGGTGATCGCCACCCCGTGACCGAGAGCCCGACCGGCGGCGTAGGGTTCGCCGCCGTGCCCCCTGCGCTGTTCGAGACGGCCACGTTGGGTCCCTTGTCCCTGCGCAACCGGCTGATCAAGGCGGCGACGTTCGAGGGCCGGACGCCGAGGCGACAGGTCACCGACGAGCTCGTCGCCTTCCATCGCGAAGTGGCCGGCGGCGGTGTCGGCGTGTCGACCGTGGCGTACTGTGCCGTCTCGCTCGAAGGCAGCACCGACGGCCGCACGATCGTCCTCGACTCCTCGCTCGTTCCCGGGCTGTCCTCGCTGGTCGACGCGATCCACGACGAGGGGGCGGCAGCCTCGGCCCAGATCGGCCATGCCGGGCCGGTGGCCAACGCCCGGGCCACCGGCGTTCCCGCCCTGGCGCCGGTGCCCATGTGGAGCCCGCTCACCATGCGCCGGACACGAGGAGCGACCGAGGAGGACCTGCGCCGGGTCACCGCCGACTTCGCCAGCGGCACCGCCGTGTTGCGCCAGGCGGGATTCGACGCCGTGGAGGTGCACCTGGGCCACAACTACCTCCTGAGCGCCTTCCTGAGCCCCAAGCTCAACACCCGCACCGACGCCTACGGGGGAAGCGTGGAGCGTCGGAGCGTCTTCCCCCGTCGGGTGCTCGAGGCGGTGCGGGAGGCGGCAGGGGATGCGATGGCGGTGACGGCGAAGCTCAACATGGCCGACGGCGTGCCGGGAGGTTTGTGGCTGGACGAGAGCCTCGAGGTGGCTCGGCTCGTCGAGGACGACGGGTTCGTCGACGCCCTGGTGCTCACCGGGGGGAGCTCTCTGGCCAACCCGATGTACCTGTTCCGGGGAGAGGCTCCCATCGAGGAGATGGCGGCCACCATGCCTCCCGCCATGCGGCTGGGGTTCCGGTTGGTGGCGAGGCGCATGATGCCCTCGTACCCCTTCGAGGAGGCGTTCTTCCTTCCCTACGCCCGGCAGTTCCGAAGAGCGTTGCGCCTGCCGCTCGTGCTGCTCGGTGGGATCACCCGCCGCGCCACGGCCGACAAGGCACTTTCGGAAGGGTTCGCTTTCGTGGCCATGGCCCGGGCCTTGCTGCGTGAGCCCGACCTACTCCGTCGGTGGCAGGAGGAGGGGGGCGGCGCGGTGGAGTCGCTGTGCGTCCACTGCAACAAGTGCATGCCGACGATCTACCGGGGTACGCGCTGCGTCCTCCGTCAAGAACGCGTACTCGTCGAGGGGCGCACCTAGAAGGAGTAGGCCTCCTGCACGTCGCGCAGGCGTCGGGCCAAGGTGGCCATCATCTTGAGCGCGGTGCTCGGGGCTTGGCGCAACAGGCTGGAGAACTCCGCTGAGCTCAGCACGAGGACCTCCATCGGTGTCCGGGCCGTGATGGTGGCCGTGCGCGTGCCACCCTCGATGAGGGCGAGCTCGCCGAAGTAGTCCCCGGGGCCGAACACGGCCACCCGCTTGCCGCTCACCACGCACTCGGCCTTGCCCTCGAGGACCAGGAAGAACTCCCGGCCCACCGACCCCTGTTTCGTGATCATCCGCCCTTCTTCGACCTCGACGGGCGTACCGAGCTTGGCGATCTCGCGGAGCTCTCGCTGGCTGCAGGCCGAGAAGAGGGGGACCTCGGCCAGGAACTCGAGCTCCTTTTTGGGGATCCGTCTCGCCATCTCCATCACCTCCGCGCTCGGTGACCGCCTGGGGACGACCCGCCGCCAGGCTACCCGAGCCCCTCCGACCAGGCCTGACCTGGCTCGGGGCCGGCCGGTTGCCGGCCGGTGGCCGGCGGCGGAATTTGCAGAATTTTCAGCTGGCGTTCGCGTCTCGGACGAGCGCTCGTCGCGGCCGGGACACCTTCGGTCCCTACGCTCGCTCTCGTGCCAGAGGAGGCCTCCGGACCCGGCTCGGAGCGAGCCGAGGTCCGGGTCGGTGTCCCTGCCGCATTCGCCGCCCTGCTGCAGCGGCCGGCCTGGTTTGCCCGCGCCGCCTGCCGCGGCAGCGGGCCGGCGCAGTTCTTCCCGGACGCCGATGGTCATCCGGGTGCCGCCCCGGACGGGGACCTCGCCGTGGTGTGGGAAGCCTTGGAGAGGTGCCGGAGCTGTCCGGTGGAGCTGTCGTGCGCGGAGGCCGGCCGGTTCGAGGAGCACGGGGTGTGGGGCGGCCGGATGGCCCCGACGTCACGCCAGGCAGCGAAGTGGGACACCGCCGTTGAGGGTCAGCATGTCGGCGAACGCCGCGACCATGTCGATCTCCGCACCGGGCCGTGCGCCGGCGCACTCGGCGTGGGCTCGGTGCAGGTTGCCGGCGAGACGTTCTGGGTCGGTCAGCTCGGCGAAAGGCCCGAGATCTAACTGACGGGCCGCTTCCAAGGGCGTCAGCCCGGCCCGGAACGTCTTCTCGGCGTGCTCCTGCACGAGGCGCACGTAGGCGCCGACGGTGTCGAAGACCTCCGGTCCGCACGGCGGACCGTGCCCCGGTACGACGACGGCGGCGTCGAGCTCGACCAGTCGGTCGAGGGCCAGGAGCGAGCCCGCCACCGAGCCCATCAGAACGAACGGTGTGCCTCCGTTGAACACGAGGTCCCCGGTGAAGAGGATTCGCTCGTCGGGCAGCCAGGCCACGACGTCGTTCGTCGTGTGGGCAGCCGTCCCGAAGTGGTGCAACTCGACCAGGCGATCCCCGACGTAGAGATCGAGACGCTCTTCGAAGGTCACCACCGGAGGGGCGAGCGTCAGGTCGCCCCAGTCGACCGGGTCGAAGATGCCGTCGGGACGGAGCAGTCCGTTGCGCAGCATCTCCTCCCGGCACCGAGGATGGCCGATGATGGTGGCGCCGGGCAGAAAGCCGTTGCCGTTGGTGTGGTCCCCGTGGTGGTGCGTGTTCACGAGGACACCCGGCATGGCGCCGGCGTGGCGCCGGACTGCGTCGAGGTAGGCGCGGGTGCGCTTCTCGGTGGCGCAGGTGTCGATCGAGACGACCAGGTCCTCGCTGGCCAGGAAGCCTGTGTTGTTGAGCCACCAGGTCCCGTCGGGCTGGACATAGGCGAAGACGCCCTTTGCCACCTCCTCGACCGTGGGGGGTGGCAAGTGGCGGTCGTCGTGGACATGTCCGGTCCCGCTGCTCACCGGTCTGTGTTGTAGCACCGACCGGAACCGGCGGCGCCGTTTGAGCGCCCCCCGGACGATTCAGCCCGCTTGGAACAGCAGACCGTCGCCGCCGCGCTCAGCCCCGGAGCCCTCGGGGTGCTCGGCGATGGCCCGGACCAGGGCAAGGGCGTACTCCCTGGCCCGTCCTTCGGGCTCGCCGCCGAGATAGTGCCAGCGGCGTTGTTCGAAGAAGAGGCACGCCCGCAACTCGGAGATGTCGGCGGGTAGCTGGCCGAATCGCGTCCACTGGCGCCTCACCCGCCCGGCCATGGCGGCGAGCTCACCGCGCCCCTCCCCGAGCTCGAAGGTCAAGGCGAAGTCCTCGATCTCCGTCCACGACGCATCGGGCGCAGGGTGGCGGCGGCGGTCATCGGCCATGACGAGCGAACCCCCTGCCCTCTACGCGGCCGTCGTCTCAGACACGACCACCCTGCCGCCCCCGCGCTGCTTGGCTTGGTAGCAGGCGTCGTCCGCCTCGCGGAGCATCTCCTCGACCGTGCACCCGGGCGTGGCGGCGGCCACGCCTGCCGAGAAGGCCTGGGGCGTCGCACCGCTCAGCCGGCCGAGCACGGCCAAGGCCTGGTTCACCCCCGTCGACGGGAGCAGCAGCACGAACTCGTCGCCTCCGGCTCGGGCCAGCATGTCGCTCTCCCGGAGCTGCGTGCACCAGAGACGGCTGACGTCGGCCAGCAGGCGGTCGCCGTGCTGATGGCCGAAGGCGTCGTTGACGTCCTTGAAATGGTCGAGGTCCATGACCGCCAGGCTCAGCGGATGTCCCAACCTTGTGCAGCGGGCGAGCTCGCGCCCGACGACGGGCTCGAGGGCGCGCCGGTTGGCGAGACCGGTGAGCGGATCGGTGATGGCCGCCTTCTCGAGCGCCTCGTGCAGGACGTGGACGACGATCCCGACCGTCGTGGTCGTGCCCACCATCAGGGCCCACGCCGCGGGCGCGCCCGGGAAACCCGAGGAGAGGAGGACGGCGGCCGACGTCCCGGCCTGGGCGACGAGATAGGCGAGGAAGGCATGGCGGGGATAGAAGGACGCCGTGAAGATGGTGGGGAGGACGAAGAGGCCGCAGGCGGCGAAGATCACCGGGCCGTTGTGGGAGAAGAGCAGGGCCAGGTTCACGGCGGCGAGGGCCAACACCGACAGGACGTAGTTCGACCACATCGGCAGGTCGTCGCCCTTCCAGAACGACCAGATCGCCACCAGACCGGCGAAGGCGGTGACACCTCCCCAGCCCGCCGTGTCGACCTGCGGCCCATGGGGGAGGGCGATGGCCAGCACGCCGATCAGGCAGCCGATGCCCCACAGCAAGGCGGAGAACAGGGCCACCTCTCGGGGGGAGAACACGCTGTCGGGAACCTCGAGGCCAGCGGTGGCGGTGACGCCGGGCGTCGGAGATCCGCCGAATGCCTTCACCGGATAGGCATCGGCAGGGGCGGGGTCCCGGTTGAGACGGCCGGACAGCGCGCTCGGGTCCCACGACCTGCCAGGCCAGCGGCGGTCAGGCCACTAGCCTCGGGCCCTCGTGCCCGCCTCCGTCTCGGTTGCCAGCCTGAACCTGCATGGGGGAGTGGACGGGTGGGGGCGGCCCTTCGACGCCGTCGAAGCCTGCCGGCAGGTCGACGCCGACGTCCTCGTCCTTCAGGAGGCGTTCATGCCCGACAGTGAGCCGGGCCTGGCTGACCAGGTGGCGTCCGCTCTGGGCTACCGAACGACATGGCTGCAGATGGGCAGGGCTCGGCGCTACCCACCTCCCTCCGAAGCCCGCGCCGACTGGGGCCCGGTGTGGCGCGGCCGTCCCGGCGTGGGGATGAGGGTCATCCCCGGGGTGCGCGACGACGGCGCCCAGCGAGGCGCCGTCGGCATCGGACTGCTCTCCAGGCTGCCCACCTCCGAGCCCGCGGTGATCGAGCTCGGGCGCATGGGCGGGGACCCCCTGCGCCGCCTCGCCCTGCGAACCGAGCTGTGCGCGCCCGGGGGAGGACTGATCGTGGTCGGCACGCACCTGTCCCACATACGCCAGGGCTCCCCCCTGCTCGTTCGCCGTCTCCGACGCCATCTCCCCCCACCCGACACCGCGGCCGTGCTCCTCGGCGACATGAACATGTGGGGCCCGCCGCTGTCCGCCCTGTTGCCAGGGTGGACGAGGGGGGTGCGAGGTCGGAGCTGGCCCGCCTGGAGGCCCTTGTTCCAGATCGACCACATCCTGGTGACGCGGGCGGTGACGGTGCACTCAGGGGAGGTGCTCGCTCCGTTCGGCTCGGATCATCGCCCCGTGCGCGCCGTCTTGTCCTGGCAATGAGCCCTTTTGTCGTGACGTTTACGACGTGCTGGACGTGCCGGCGGTGAGCTGCTCGAGACGCTCCAACGTCTTCTCCATCGACCTTTTGGCCTGACCGGCGGCGACAACCCGCAGCATGGCCCGCTGCTTGTCCTTGGAGACGTCCCATGTCTCTCGGACTCGAGTGCCCCCGACGGTTGGTTCGAGCTCGTAACGCCAGATACGCCCGCCCGACATGCGGGCGAAAAGGCCACCGGGGGGTGCGGTCTGCCAGGCGATGCGACGGTTCTCCTCGTACTCGATCACGGTGTTCTGCATCGAGTAGGGGAGACCCATCCGCATCGACATCCCGAACACCGAGCCGGGGCCGAGCTTCTCGGGCGCACCTGACTTGAGCTTGACGACGTTTCCGGAACCGTCGATGTCGTGATGGCGCGAGGCATCGGCGACCAGAGCGAAGATTGCTTCCGGAGGAGCGGCGATCAGTCGCTCCACGCTGACCACGTCACCTGCCATGAGCCCTTCCTCCCCGCTCGACCCGGCCGACAGACAGCTTCCCAGGCGGACGATAGCCGGGATCAGGCCAAGATCGTGGGCCCGGGCGACTGCGGTGTGCTCCCCGATGCCCCCAGCGACGAGAACGGGACGGGTCCAGACGGCGCAGTCACGTCGAGAGGCTCGCGCCAGGACGAGAAGGTGATGGTGAAGTTCAGAGACGAGCGAGAAGAGCCCGTTCCCACCGTGCCTTTCTCGGTGTAGCTGACGGGAAGGTGCGGTCCCGAGGCCGTGACATAGAGCACGGCCGTGCCCTTGGCCGGCTGGCCCTGGACGGCTCGCATCGGACCGCGGAGCCCGATCACCTGGGTCTTGCCGATCCTGGACGGAGCGAGCTCGCTCCTGGCTGCGAAGGTGATGTTGTCCGTCAGCGCTTGGGATGACGTCACCGCGGCGTACACCGACTGGTAGGGAGAATCGCCTGACACCAGCGAGAGCCAGCGCCCGGCGTAGGTGTTGGCCAGCTGGGTCGACAACCCGAGGATGACCGAGGCGGCGTCAGCGTCGCCTTGGAAGTACGCCGTCGACCCCAGGACCACGACGGTGAACTGCGCACTCCCGATGGTGATGTCCTGCGTGCCGGAGGACGCGCCGGCGTCTCCGACCGTCACCTGCTTGACCGTCGGCGACGTGGAGGACGTCGATGTCGAGGACGAGACGTAGTGGAAGGAGCCAGCCGCCGCGGCGGCCGACAGGGCGCTGCGAAGCAGACGAGCGGCGTCAGCGGGATTGTCCCGGTTGTTCGAGCTGCTCGTTCCCAGGCCGACCCCGAGCCCGATTCCCACGGCCAGGACGGCGCCAGTGAGAGAGATCAGGACGATCCGGAGCCGTCGGCGAGGCTGATCCTCGGTCACCGGACGCAGCCTAGGGGTGGTGAAAGAACTGGTGTCTTCAGTCGAGCGGAACTCGCGCCACGAGCAGGCGCGACGAAGCTTGGACCCTCAGCACCCCCTGATGCTCGAAGGGACGCAAGAGCTCAGCGGCCCGCGCCAGGAATTGGATGCGGGCGTGTTGATCCACATGTGCCCATGCCATGGCCAGCGGAGGCAACGACGGGTAGACCTTCACCCACTCGGCCACCGGGGGCAGTGTGGCGAGCGTCCGCACGGTGCGGCACGTGGCCTCGGTGAGCTTGGCCTGCTGCGCCAGGGCGAGGAGGTCCTCGACGCGGTTGAGCGAGCACGACGCCAGCAAGCCATCGACCACACCGGTGCGCTCGAGCCCCGCTTTCATGGCGGCGTCCAGCTCCACGGCCAAGGCGGGGTTCTCCTCGATCGGTCCCCAGACGGTGATCCCGAGCCGGCCTCCGGGAACGAGGACGCGTCGCATCTCCCGCACCACGGGCTGAGGGTCGTCGAATCGCGCCAGGGCGTGCTGGCAGGCCACGACGTCGAAGCTGGCGTCGTCGAAGGGGAGGCGTCCGCCGTCCCAGCGTCGCCATTCGACGGCATCGGTGACGTCGACCCGGGCGGCCACGGCCAGCGCAGATTCAGAGGTGTCGACCCCGGCGACTCGTCCCTGCGATCCAACCACGCGACTCGCGAGCCGGGCGAACATGCCGGTGCCGCAGGCCACTTCCAGGACCCGCGAGCCACGCACGACCACCAAGGCGTCCAGGGCCCGCTCTGCGAACCTTCGCCCGAAGGCGGGGTCGACGTGTGTGGCGAAAGCGAACGCACTTGCCTCGTCGAAGCTCCAGACGGGGAGCTTCTCGGGCAACGTCCGCGACAGACGGTTCGGCGCACCGTCATCTCTGTCCCAGCGCTCCACCAGTCCGACCTCCCGTCGAAAACCAGGCTAATGCGTGGGATCTCGACAACAGCGGACCTGAAGTTCCCGATTCGGAGAACCAGAGGAGGAGGCATGCGTATCGGACTATGACGAGGTTGCGGCGACTGACCACGCCGCCCGTAGGTGCGTCACGAGGTCGTCGATGCTGGCGTGGGCGTTGGCTCCACTCGTCGACGGCATGACGTAGACAGGCCGGCCGCCCGACAGGATGGGTTGCAGCCCCGGCTCGGCGTGTCGATCGACGGCAGCGCGGTAACCCGCCAAGCCCACCATGCACAGCGCCCGAGGTTCGAGCCACCTGACCAGACCCTCCACACGACGCATGCCGACCGCGTACTCGTCACGCGTGAGCTCGTTGGCGCCGGTCGAAGGACGCTTCACCAGGTCGGTCATGCCCATCCCGTGGTGGCGTAGGGCGTGGAAGGCGTCGCGATCCCGGCTGACGAGGCCGGCACGGAGCGCTGCAGGCCAGAAGCGGTTGCCAGGACGAGCGAAGCCGACGCCGGCGTCGGCGGCGTAGAAGCTCGGGTTGAGCCCCACCACCAGCAGGGACATGCCCGGGCCCACCGTGTCGGCCAAGGTGCGCAGTCGTACCCCTCGCACGCGCACGACCTCTTCTTCGACCTGGCAGGCGTGGATCTCGAACCCCGCCCCGGTGAAGACGTCCATGAGCGCATCCGGTCGCCACGAGGCGAAGAACCGCCCACCGACGTCGTCGGCGGGAAGGGCGCTTCCCTCGTAGTCGCCGTGGAGCAACTGGACGTCGATGGGCGCGTCCGCGCCCAGGACGCGGTGGAGGTCGGCGAGTGCCAGGGGCAGCCGAAGACTCGGGACGTGGAGGTAGCTCATGTTGGCCCATGCCCCGGCAAAGCGACGTCTTCCGAACGGCAGCGCCTCGAGGTCACCTCGGACGAGATGGGCGCGCGGGAAGAGCTCTCGGCACTCGGTGAGCATGGTGGCAGCGGCGTCGAGACCGAGGACCGGCTCCCCGAGGTCTCCGAGGTACCGCCCGGCTCCGCAGCCGAGGTCGATGCGGAGAGCCCCTGCTTGCACCCGCTTGGCGAAGCTCCGGGCGTGAGCCTGGCGGACCGGGCGGCGTCGAGCCGCCCAGTCCAGACCCTTGGTCTCGTAAAGGTCGACCGTGGAGCGCTCCACGAGGGTCAGTCCAGACCCGCTCCGACCGGCCGGCCGTCTTCGATCTGGTCGAGGTATTCCGAGAGCCCGTAACCGACCCGCCCGTCCTCGAGCGTCCATCGGGTCAGCCCCTCGCTGATCCTGGTCACGAGCTCCTTACCGCTGGGATCGGAGCGGCGGTTGCGGAGGGGTACGAGGCCCAGCACTTCGCCGGTCACCTTCCAGGTGTGCCCGTTGCTGATCAGCGTCGCTTCCAGGGCACTGTGGGTCCGGTCCTGTCCCTCGGCGGTGGTGCGCACCTGCATGTCGTTGCACAGGTGCAGGACCGAGCCGTCCCAGACGAACCCGCTGCGAATGCCGTCACGGTCTCGCCGGGCGATGTGCGATCCCATGAACCCGAACTCCGCACCGAAGTTCGCCGTCAACCACCGGTAGTACCACGGGGCCTGCCAGTACCGAGGCCCCCAGCTGTGGTCCCGCAGGCCGTAGCCGGCCACCTGCCACTCGTCGTCGCCGAGAGACACGCTCCCATGGGCCTCGACGAGCTGCTCGTAGTGGCCGCGGGCGAACTCCTCGCCGGGAGCTTCAGCCGGCGTGTCCGGCTCTCCACCGAACATCGGCGAACGGCCCAGGTAGGACAGCTCGATCCGGCCCCCGAGGGTGGGGTTGGACCGAAAGGCGCTCCCGGGATCCGAGAGCTGCCAGGGATCGTCGAGAAGGAGGAACGGGCCTTCGTAGGAGACCCGCAGGGAGGTGAAGGGCTCGTCCACTTCGAAGCGCATTCCTCCCGCGTCGAAGGCGTCGTTGGACGAGATGCGCGGGCGGCGGAACATGAAGGCGGCTCGGCCACCGGGCAGGTAGAGACAAGCGGTCATCTCGGCCGTACCCTCGTTGGCGCGATTGCCGAGCCGGAAGAACCCGGCGAGAAGCGATGCCGGGTCGATGAAGTTGAAGTACATGGACTCGTTGAAGTTGGGCTCAGGGCCCAGCTCGTGCATGTACTCGTCTTGCGGGGAGAGCCGAAGTGCGATCCCTACACGCTACGCAGGCTCAGCCCGCGTCGCCACGGGGCTGACCTAGGGATCGTCCGGGGCACCCCCGCCGTCGGGTGCCAGCCACTCCCACTTTCCGGGGCCCCCGGAGAGCTCATAGCCGTCGTACGTCTTGAGCCGGTGATGGAACCGGCACAGACAGGCCAAGTTCCACAGGGCAGTCAGTCCGCCCCGGGCGAAGGGCACCTGCCAGTGGTCGATCTCGAGCCCCAGGGTCACTCGACAATTCGGCACGACGCATCCCCGGTCCCTTGCGAAGACAGCCGTCCTCACAGGGGCAGGGATGATGCGGCCGGCGTGGGCAACGGTCGTCACGTCCACGCCATCGGTCACGATGTATCTCGCCCCGGCTTTGCCGACCATGTGCTCGATGACGCTGAGCGGGACTGGGCCCACGCCCGGCACCTCGCAGGTCTCCCCGTCCACGAGCTCCCCACGACGGAACCCGGCCGCGTCCACCAGAAACCAGATGTCCGCACTCCGCGAACGTCCTCCTTCGGGCCCATGGAACGTGGCACGGCGATCGTCCCCAGTGGCCAGCGCGACCAGGGCGTCGGCGTCGTATGCCGCTTGGGACTCGAGCGGCAAGCCGGCGAGGAGCGCCTCGTCGAAGACGTGCGCAGCCCGCGACCGGACGGCGGAAAGCAGCTCGACACCGACATCTGGGGTGACTCCGCCCGAGAACCGGGACATTCCCTCGGCATCGGTCCAGATCCGGAAAAATCGGCGACTGTGCACCTTTCGACGGTGCTCAGGGTCGTGGTCGTGACCGGACATGGCCATGTTCCTCGCTTGCCGGCACAGGATCGACGTGGGGACGCTCGGCGCCTCAGCCAGCAGCTCCGCCTCCGAGCTCGGGTCGGCGATGGCTGCCGCGCAAACGGACTTGGCCTCCGTGGGGGAGAGCACACCGCGCCGTAGTGCCTCGCCGGTGGCCGGCAGCTCGGCGAGCCGCTCGGAGGTCGTGAGGGTCGAGACGGCCTCGGGGACCGACGTCCGGGTCGTGTCGGCGAACCAGCTGGCCGGTGAGCGGTAGCCCTCCTCCTGCCAAGGGGCGCCTTGGACCGCCTTCGTCGCAACGCGCAGCGTCACCCAGCGGCCCGTCTGCTCGATCGAGGTACCGAGGTCGAGCACGCGCCGGGCGTCGTCGGGTGTCAAGGTCCCCGGGTCGAGTGACTCGAGACACTGTGACAGCGCTTCAAGGTGCCTCTCGGCCTCCTCCAACATGTGACCATCTTGGGGCCCCGGTGTAACAGCGCCCGTAACATCGTGGCCGATGCCTCATGAGGAACTCGAGAAGGCGCTGGCGGCGGCACTCTCCCAAACGCTGGGCAGCGGGGTACAGGTGTCCGATCTGCGGCGGCTGCCCGGCGGTGCGTCCCGCGAGACGTGGTCCTTCGAGGCGCAGGTCACAGACGCCCAACCGGCCACGGGCACGGCGCGGGCACTGGTGTTGCGCAGGGACCCGGTTGGTGCGCCCTCCGCCGGCCTGATCCTCGAAGCGGAGTTGCTGGCCGCGGCCGACAAGGCGGGGGTCCCGGTCCCTCGGCTGGTGACGTCGGGCCCGGCCGGGGG
>JASHUM010000124.1 GCA_030040015.1 Acidimicrobiales bacterium | reverse complement strand
GCAGGGTGGGCTGCACGCGCTCGGAGCTGGAGAGCACGCCTATGTCCTCACGCTCCTGGCGACTCAGGTAGTCGAGGGCCAGGCGGCGGAAGATGTAGTCCACCAGGCTGGTGGCGATGCGCAGATCGGGGTCGTCGGTGATGCCAGCCGGCTCGAAGCGCATGTTGGAGTACTTGCGCACGTAGGTGGCCAGCGGCACCCCGTGCTGGAGCCCCAGGCTGACCGAGATCGAGAAGGCGTCCATGATGCCGGCCAGCGTCGACCCCTGCTTCGACACCTTGATGAACACCTCACCGGGACGGCCGTCCTCGTACTCGCCCACGGTCACGTAGCCCTCGCAGTCCGCCACCCGGAAGGCGAAGGTCTTGGATTGACGCCGACGGGGCAGTCGCTCCCGGACCGCTCCCACCACGACGGTGTCGGTGCGGCGTCCCTGCTCCTTGGCCAGGGCCGCTTCGAGCTCGGCGATCCTGCCCAGGGCCGCCCGGTCGCGGGCCTCGGCGTCAGACCCGGCCGGGGCCGCGTCACCTCCGAGGGCCGGGGCCGCCCCGTCCCTCTTCGTGGTGGAGAGCGGCTGGGCCACCTTGCAGTTGTCGCGATAGATGGCGACGGCCTTGATGCCCAGGCTCCAGGCGTCGAGGTGGAGCTGCTCCACGTCGTCCACGGTCACGTCCTCGGGCATGTTCACCGTCTTGCTGATGGCGCCGGAGATGAACGGCTGCACCGCCCCCATCATCCGCACGTGTCCCGAGTAGTGGATGGTGTTGTCGCCCATGGAGCAGGCGAAGACGGGGAGGTGCTCGCTCTGGACGTGAGGAGCGCCCACGATCGACTTGTGCTCGTCGATGTACGCCACGACGTCCTCGACCTGCTCGGGCGAGTATCCGAGCCGGGCCAGAGCCCGGGGCACCGTCCGGTTGACGATCGACATGGTGCCGCCGCCCACCAGCTTCTTGGTCTTGACGAGACCGAGGTCCGGCTCGACCCCGGTGGTGTCGCAGTCCATGAGCAGGGCGATGGTCCCGGTGGGCGCCAACACGCTCGCCTGTGAGTTGCGCACGCCGTACTGCTCGCCGAGCACCACGGCGTCCTCCCACGCTTCTTGGGCGGCGGTGAGCAACTCGGTGGGCACGAGCTCCTCGTCGATGTTGGCCACTGCGGCGCGGTGCATGTGCAGCACGCCGATCATGGCCTCACTGTCGGCGTGAAACCCGGCAAAGGGTCCCATGCGCGCCGCCGTGCGGGCCGAAACCGCATAGGAGTGCCCGGTCATGAGGGCGGTGATGGCCCCGGCCCACGCCCGGCCCTCGTCCGAGTCGTAGGGCAGTCCCTGTGCCATGAGCAAGGCGCCCAGGTTGGCGTAGCCGATGCCGAGCTCCCGGTAGCGCCGGCTGTTCTCTGCGATCTTGTCCGTCGGGTAGTCGGCGTTGCCCACGATGATCTCCTGGGCGGTGAAGACGACCTCGACGGTGGCCTTGAAGCCTTCGGTGTCGAACGCACCGTCGTCGCCCAAGAACTCGAGCAAATTGACGCTGGCCAGATTGCAAGCGCTGTTGTCCAGGTGCATGTACTCAGAGCAAGGATTGGACCCGTTGATGCGGCCTGCGTTCGGAGCGGTGTGCCAACGATTGATCGTCGTGTCGAACTGCATGCCGGGATCAGCGCACTCCCAGGCGGCGTGGGCGATCTGACGGAACAGGTCCCGAGCCCGCACGGTGCGCAGCACCGAACCATCGGTGCGTGCGACGAGCGGCCATTCACCGTCATCGAGGACGGCTCGCATGAACTCGTCGGTCACCCGAACCGAGTTGTTGGCGTTCTGGTACTGCACCGAGAAGGAGTCGGCGCCGTCGAGGTCCATGTCGAACCCGGCGTCGCGTAGCACCCTGGCCTTGCGCTCCTCGAGCGCCTTGCACCAGATGAAGTCCTCGATGTCGGGGTGGTCGGCGTCGAGGATGACCATCTTGGCGGCGCGCCGGGTCTTGCCCCCGCTCTTGATGGTGCCGGCCGAAGCGTCGGCGCCGCGCATGAAGGACACCGGCCCTGAGGCGGTCCCACCGCCCTGGAGGTGCTCGACCGAGGCCCGGATGCGCGACAGGTTCACGCCGGCGCCCGAGCCCCCCTTGAAGATGATGCCCTCCTCTCGGTACCAGTTGAGGATGGAATCCATCGAGTCGTCGACGGAGAGGATGAAACACGCCGACCCTTGCTGGGGCACGCCATGCACGCCGATGTTGAACCACACCGGCGAGTTGAAGGCGGCCTTCTGGGTCACGATGACGTGCTTGAGCTCGGCCCGGAAGGCCTCGGCCTCCTCGGCGTCGACGAAGTAGCCGTCCTTCATCCCCCACTCGGTGATGGTGTCGGCCACCCGGTCGACCACCTGCTTGAGCGACACCTCACGCTCGGGGGTGCCCGGGGTGCCCCGGAAGTACTTCTGGGACAGGATGTTGGTGGCGTTCAGGCTCCACGACGCCGGGACCTCGACACCGAGCTGCTCGAAGGCGACGTCGCCCGTCCGGTAGTCGGTGATGCGGGCGTCACGGCGCTCCCAGACCACCTCGTCGTAGGGATGCACGCCCTCGGTCGTGAAGTGCCGACGGATCCCGATCGCCGTGCGCTGCGGTGCGATGGCCAACTTCCCACCCCTTCTCTCGTGGTCTCCAGCCTAGGTCCCGAGGTGGTCGATCCAGGCCCTGAAGAGCCCAGAAAACCACAAGATGTTGTGGTTCCCCCATCGACCGCCACAAGATGCGGGCCCTATTACACCACTGTAGTTACGAGGGTGTCAACGGCTTCCCGGGCTCGCGCCCCCTGGTCGCCGGGCGTTCGCGAAGGTTCGCAATCGTGCCCCGCTTCACGTGGCGGCTGGGGACGGCGCGGATAGCGTCCCGGCCGATGCCGGCTCCCCGACCAGGGTCAGGAAGAGGGCCCGGTCCGTGCCTGGTGGCGGTGGACGCCGGGACCACCGGGGTGCGGGCCCTCGCCGTGGACCACGGGGCGAATGTCGTCGACGTCTCGTACCGGGAGCTGTCCCAGTACTTCCCCAGGCCGGGGTGGGTCGAGCACGACCCGGCCGAGATCTGGCAGCACGTGGCCGCCACGCTGGCCGACGTGGTCCAGCGCCAGGACACCGCCGGGCGCCGGATCGCCGGTATCGGGATCACCAACCAGCGCGAGACCGTGGTGGCGTGGGACCGTCGCACCGGTCTTCCCCGCTACCGGGCCCTGGTGTGGCAGGACCGCAGGACCGCAGCGGTCTGCGACCGGCTACGCGCCGACGGGCACGAGGAGCTGGTGCGCCGACGCACGGGCCTGGTGCTCGACCCCTACTTCTCCGCCACCAAGATGGCGTGGCTGCTTTCCGAGGGCGGTGTCGCGCCCGACGACGACCTCGTTCTCGGAACCGTCGACGCCTGGGTGGCGTGGAACCTCACCGGCGGCCCGGACGGCGGGGCGCTCGTGACCGACCCCTCCAACGCCAGCCGCACCCTGCTCTACGACATCGCCGCCACGAGGTGGGACGACGAGCTGTGCCGGCTCTTCGGCGTCCCGCCCGGCTCCCTCCCCGACGTGGTCCCCACGTGCGGGCGCGTCGGCACCGTGCACGACGGCGTGCTCGGTGACAGCTCGCCGCTCACCGGGACGCCGGTGAGCGCCTTGGCCGGCGACCAGCAATCGGCGCTCTTCGGCCAGGCCTGTTTCGAGCCGGGCATGGCCAAGGCCACCTACGGCACCGGGACGTTCGTGCTCCTGAACGCGGGCGCCACCGTGCCCGAGCCTGCCGAAGGCCTGCTCACCTCCGTCGCCTGGGACCTCGGCTCGCACGGAGGGGCAAAACCGCTCGCCTATGCGGTCGAAGGGGCCGTCTTCGTGACCGGAGCCGCGGTGCAGTGGCTGCGCGACGGGCTCGGCATCATCCCCGAGGCCGCCGCCCTCGAACCGTTGGCCTCCTCTGTCGCCGACAGCGAAGGTGTCCACCTGGTGCCGGCGTTCACGGGACTCGGCAGTCCGTGGTGGGACCCCTACGCGCGGGGGACGGTCACCGGGCTCAGTCGCGGCCTGGGCCGCGCCCATCTGGCCCGCGCCGTGGTGGAGTCCATGGCCTTCGAGGTGCGGGACGTGGTGGACGCCATGCGGCGATCCGGTGCCGGGGTCGACGCATTGCGGGTGGACGGGGGCGCCTCCGTCATGGACCTCCTGCTGCAACTCCAGGCGGACCAGACACGGATGGCGGTGTGCCGCTCGGCGAGCGCGGAAGCCACGGCGGTCGGCGCCGCAACCCTGGCCGGGCTGGCCGAGGGAGTGTGGGGGTCGCTCGAGGACCTCGGGGCGCTGTGGCGGGCCGAGGCGGAGTTCGGTCCCCGAGCCAGTGCCGTCGCCGCCGACCGGGCCCATGACGGCTGGCTGGCGGCCGTCGATCGCGCCAGGCGCTGGGCGGTCCCGGGCGCCGAGGAGACCGGATGAGCCTCGACGCGTGTGCCTTCGGCTCTGCCGGCGGCGTCGATGCGAAGCCCGTTCCCAGCTTCGGATCGGGTCACGAAGGTGGGCCGACGGCACGCACGCGCCGGCTCCAGTCGGCGAGCACGGAGCGGTAGCGGGCGTCGAACTCGTCGTAGGCGCTGCGCAACTCGCCTCCCGGCCAATCGGACGGCAGCAAGGCGAGAGGCAGCAACGGGTCGGCCTGGAGGTGGCGGAGCACCGCCGCCGACAGCACGAAGCCCGGTGCCAGGTCGTCGGCCCCGGTCGTGGGCCGTGCCGCCATTTCGGCCAGGAGCCGGCGCGCCCGTAGCGCCCAACCGGTGAGGTCCCACAGCGAACCCGCCAACAGCAGGGGATCCTC
>JASHUM010000123.1 GCA_030040015.1 Acidimicrobiales bacterium | reverse complement strand
AGGTAGACGACGACGCCACACCCCTCCTCGGCGATGAGGCGCAGCGCCTTGGCCAGCTGGCCGCCACAGTCGCAACGCATCGACCCGAAGACGTCGCCGGTGAGGCACTCGGAGTGGACGCGCACGAGCACGTCGCTGCGGCCGGCCACTTCGCCGCGCACGACCGCCATGTGCTGCTCGCCGTCGAGCACCGACTCGTACGCGTACCCGGTGAAGTCGCCGAACTCGGTAGGGATGCGGGTCGGCCCGGCGATGCGACGGACCAGCATCTCCTTGCGGCGCCGGTAGCGGATGATGTCGGCGATCGACACCAGGAGCAGGCCGTGCTCGTCGGCGAAGCGCTCCAGGTCGGGAAGGCGGGCCATGGAGGCCTTGTCGTCGGTCACGACCTCGCACAGCACGCCGGCAGGGTGCAGCCCGGCCGACCGGCACAGGTCGATGGTGGCCTCGGTGTGGCCGGCCCGCTTGAGCACGCCACCGGGTCGGGCCCGCAGGGGGAAGATGTGCCCGGGTCGGTTCAGGTCGCCCGGCCGGGTGTGCGGGTCGATGAGCGCCCGGATGGTGGTGGACCGGTCCTCGGCCGAGATGCCGGTGGTGGTGCCCCGACGGGCGTCCACGCTCACCGTGAAGGCGGTGCGCTGGGACTCGGTGTTGTTGCTCACCATGAGCGGCAGCTCCAAGGCGTCGGCGCGCTCGGGAGTGATGGGCACGCAGATCACCCCGGAGGTGTGGGCCAGGAAGAAGGCGATGGCGTCGGGAGTGGCGGCCTCGGCCGCCATGATGAGATCCCCTTCGTTCTCTCGCTCCTGGTCGTCCACCACGACCACCATCTCGCCCCGCGCCATGGCGGCGACGGCGTCCTCCACGGCGGCGAAGGGCATCAGGCCTCCTCCCCGTCCCGGACTTGAGGGTCGAGCGGTGCCAGCTCGACGCGCACGTCGTCGCCGAGCCGCTCGAGCGACACCAAGCGCCCGCGCCACACCTGTTCCAAGCGGGGCGCGCCGGGCCCGTCGAACATGGGCCTGGCGTCGTCGCCTCCGAACAGCGCCGGTGCCACGTACAGCACGTAGCGGTCCACGAGCCCGGCGGAGTGGAACTGCCAGGCGACGTTGGCGCCCCCCTCCACCAAGAGCTGCAGCACCCCCTTGTGGCCGAGCTCGTCGAGCAGCACACCCACGTCGCCTTCGGCCTCGATGGCGGGCAGCACGCGGGCTCCTTCGTCCACCCGTCCGAGCACCACGCGCAGCGGCTGGTCGGCCGGGGCCGGCTCGGCGCGCACGGTGAGCTCGGGGTCGTCGGCGCGCACCGTCCCCGCCCCCACGAGCACGGCGTCGGACTCGGCCCGCATGCGCTGCACGTCGGCGCGCGCTTCGGGGCCCGTGAGCCACTTCGAGGAACCGTCCGGCGCGGCGATGCGGCCGTCGAGGGTGACGGCCAGCTTGAGCACGACCCACGGCCGTCCGACCCGCCGGTGCTTCAGGTACGGCGCCAGGTTGTCGGCCACCTCGCCGGCAAGGACACCCTCGCTCACCTCGACGCCCGCCCCGGCCAGGGCGGCCACGCCGGCACCGGCCACGTGGGGGTCGGGATCGCGAAGGGCGAGGACCACACGGCGCACGCCGGCATCGGCGACGGCGGGAGCACACGGCGGGGTCCGGCCGTGATGCGCACACGGCTCGAGCGTCGTGTAGAGCGTGGCTCCTCGAGCCGCCCGACCGGCCGCGGCCAAGGCCACCATCTCGGCGTGGCGCCCGCCGGGTGGCTCGGTGGCACCCTCGAACCGCTGCCCGTCGGCGCTCACCACCACGCAGCCCACCCAGGGATTGGGGGAGGTTCGGGCGCGCACGGTGCCGGCCAGCTCCAGCGCCCAAGCCATGGCGTGGCGATCGAGCTCCCGCGTGTCCCAGCCGGACGACGGGGTCGAAGCCGGGTTCATGGGCTCAAGAGTCTACTGTCGCCCCCGGCAGGGCCTTCTCGGCCGCCACGCGGATGCGCCGCGCCGCTTCCCACGGACGCTCGTCGCCGAAGATGGCCGACCCGGCCACGAGCACCCGTGCGCCGGCACGCACGACGAGCGGAGCCGTCTCCTCGTCGATGCCGCCGTCGACTTCGAGCTCGGCGCTCGACCCCATCTCGTCCAAGCCGGCGCGGACTTGGGCGATCTTGGGGAGGACCTCCGCCATGAAGCTCTGCCCCCCGAACCCCGGGAACACGGTCATGCACAGCACCAGGTCGGCGGAACCCAGCAACGACGCCACCTGCTCGTAGGGGGTGTCGGGGTTGAGGGCCACCCCTGCTCGCATGCCCAGACGTCTGGTCTGCTCGAGCAGAGCGGTGGTGTCGCCGACCTCGACGTGCACGGTGCAGCCGTCGGCGCCCGCTCGGGCGAAGGCCTCGAGGTAGTCGCCAGGGTTGGTCATCATCAGATGGCAGTCGAAGAACAGGCCGGAGTGACGACGCAGCGACTCCACCACGGGCGGCCCGATGGTGAGGTTGGGCACGAAGTGGCCGTCCATGACGTCCACGTGCAGCCAGTCCGCCTCAGACGCCACTTCGCCCACCGCCTCGGCGATCCCGCCGAAGTCCGCCGACAGGAGCGATGGGGCGATGCGCAGCACCGCCGCCAGCCTACCGGGGGCCCTGCGCGTGGCCGAGTACCTCGGCGGGGCCCGGGCGTGCCCCGTTCACCCATTGCCCGGCGGTCATCGGACGGCGGCCTTCGGGCTGAACGACACCGAGCTCGAGTGTCCCGTCCCCGGTGGACACCTGGGTCCCGTGAAGGTAACCGGGCGGGCCGGGCACCGAGCCCGCGCCGACCCGGGCGTCGAGCACCCGCAGCCTCCCGCCGCGGAACTCGGTCCAGGCGCGGTCCAGGCGCACCAGCCGTTCGAGCTCCGTCGCCGGGCGGTTCCAGTCGAGGCGAAGCTCCTCGGCCTCGATCTTGGCCGCGTACGTGGCCTCCCCCTGCTGGGGATCGCCGGGGGGAAGGGCTGCCACGCCGGCGGAGAGCAACTCGACGAGCATCTCGGCGCCGTGGCGTGCCAGCACGCCGATGAGGGCGTCGGCGTGGAGGTCGTCCACGGGGACCTGGCGGCGTGCCAGCACCGGCCCGGTGTCGAGACCCGCCTCGAGGCGCATGATGCACACGCCGGTCACGGTGTCGCCGGCGAGGATGGCGCGCTCCACCGGCGCCGCACCGCGCCATCGTGGCAGCAACGAGAAGTGGACGTTGACCATGTCGAGCTCCTCGAGGACGACCTTGGGGATGATCCGTCCGTAGGCCACCACCACGCCGAGCTCGGCTCCGGCGCTGTGCACGTCGTCGAGCCGGTCGGTGACGGCGATCCCCAGACGTTGGGCAGCAGCCGACACCGGGCTCGGGCTCGGGGAACCGCCTCGTCCCCGGCGGGTGTCGGGCCGGGACACGACCATGGCCACCTCGTGGCCGGCCCCCACCAGGGCCTCGAGCGCAACCACGGCGGCGGCGGGAGTGCCCAGGAAGACCAGACGGGCCACGGCGGTGCCCGGCGCTCGGGCTCAGAGCCGGGGCTCGCGCTCCGCGTCGCTCGGGCCCGTCCGGGCACGGGACAAGGAGGAGAGCCCGTCGGGGTCGTCCTCGGGCAGCTGCAAGGTGCGGGCCCGGAGGGTGCGCAACGCCTCACGGCGCTGGTCGTCGTCGAGGCGCTCGACCAGGAGCACGCCGTCCAAGTGGTCGACCTCGTGCAAAAGGACGCGGGCCAGGTATTCGTCGGCGTCGACGGCGATCTCGTTTCCGTCGAGGTCGTAGCCGGTGAGGTGGACCTCCTTGGGGCGCACGATCGGCCACGACAGACCGGGCACCGACAGGCACCCCTCCTCGAACGTCCACTCTCCACGTGCCTCGCTGAGCACGGGGTTCACCACCACCCGTGCGCCGTCCCCGTCGTGGGTGTCGTACACGAAGATCCGCTTCTGCACCCCCACCTGGGGTGCGGCCAGGCCGACACCAGGTGCCTCGTACATGGTCTCGATCATGTCGTCGGCGAGCTGCTTGAGGCGGCCGTCGATGTCCCCGACCTCCCCGGCACGCTGGCGCAGCACGGGATCGCCGTAGGTGCGGATGGTGAAAGCGGTCACCCGAGCCATGGTACCGGCACGACTTGTTCACGCTTTTCGCCGCCACGGGCCGATCACCCTCACGCCCGCACCGGGTCGACCTCGACCCGCAACCGGCCAGCGGGGCGGGGCACCGCACCCAGGAGATCGGCCAGGGCTTCGTGGTCGGGAGCGAGCACCGACCACGTCCCTTCCGACGGGCCCCGGACCTCGACTCCCGGGGGAGCGACGTCCGCCAGCTCGGCGCCGTAGACCTCGGCCGCCTCCCCGGACACGAGGGCCTGGGCGCGGAAGGGAGGCAAGCCGAGCTCGGCGCGAATCGGCGCCTCCACCGCGGACAGCGCACCCGGATCGGCTGACTGGGCGGCGAGCACGACGGGATGGCGTGGCTGGCGGGTCTGCACGACCACCCGTCCACGCGCCCGCCCGGGCGCCGACCAGCGCGCCCCCGACACCACGCGCCCAGCCCGGGCCAGGAGGGCCAACGCCTCCTCCCCCGCCCGTAACCGGGGGGCGAGCAGCTCGGCATCGAAGTCCAAGAAGGCGACCGTCTCGGCCCGCCCCACCCGGTGCAGCACCGCCTCGGTCCCCACGATCACCGTCGTGGAAGGGTCGACCGCGGCCTCCTCGGCCCCGCTCACCTCGGCCACCGGGACCCGCAGCAGTGCCTCGAGGTCCTGGCGCACCCGGCTCACCCCCAGCCGCAGTGCCCGCAAGCGCGTCGAGCCGCAGACGTTGCACACCGCCGGTTGCTCGTAGCTGCACCGGCGGCAGGCGAGACCGGCGTCGGCTTGGTGGAGCGCTCCCCCGCATCGCGGGCACGACTGCAGCTCGCCGCAGGCGGCACAGGCGAGCAACCGGACTCGGCCGGTCCGGTTGAGGACGCACACCGAGCGTGCTCCGTGCTCGACCCCCTGGCGCAGCAACTCGACCAGGCGCTCCGAGTAGAGCCCGGTGCGCGGGTCGTCGCCGCGGCGGTCGACCACTTCGAGCCGGGGCCACCCGGCCAGCGCGTCGGCCCGGGCACCGGTGACGACGGGGCGCCCTTCGAGGAGGTCCAACGTGGGACACGCGCTCACCAGCGCGCAGGGCGCGCCCTCGCGTCGGGCCCGCTCCACCACCACTTCCCACGCGCACCACGTCGGGGCCCGTTCCTCGTAGTAGGCCTCGTCGTGGGCGTCGGTGACCACGGCCGCCACCAGGGCGGGCAACGGGGCGAACGCCGCGGCGCGGGTTCCCACGGCGACCACTCCTCCGGCGCGGGCCCTCGCCCACTCGTCGGGCAGCAGGGCGACCTCGTGGCCGGCCTGGCGCAACCGGTCAGCCAGGCGCCCGGCGCGGCGGTGCTCGGGAACGAGCACCAGGCACCCGGCGTCAGGCGTGACGCGTCGGCACGCCGCTTGCACCAACGCGAAGGGATCGTGCGCCGGGGCGAGGCGAACCACCGTCGCCGCCCCGGCCAGGGCCTCGCCCGCCAGAGCACCGGCGGGATCGCCTTCGCCGGGCGGCGCCGACGTCGCCCGGTCGCCCGCACCGGCTCGGCGACGCGTCGGCGGCAGAGCACGCACCAGCACCGGTGACGAGGCGGTGCGCAGCAGTCGCGACGGCGGCCCTGCCCATCGCCAAGCCGCCCACTGGGCCAGCGACACGACGGCGGGTGGCGGGCCCAGCCCTCGGACCGACGACAGCGGACGCGGTGACACCCCGGGCGGGGGCTCCACGTCGTCGGCGACCACCCACCCGGCCACGCTCCGGTTGTGGAGCAACACCCGCACCGACGTGCCCACCTCGACCTGGGTGGCCATCTCGGGAGGCACCTCGTAGTCGAACGCCTTTCCCAGGCCCCCCACGTCGGGGAGGACGCGCACCACCCGGGGCGGCGCGCCCCCGGCGGCGACGAGGGTGGGCTGGGGCGCTACAGGCTCAGGGCTCGCTTCAGGTCCTCGACCCGTGGAGTGGTCTCCCAGGTGAGCTCCTTGTCGGAGCGACCGAAGTGCCCATAGGCGGCGGTGCGACGGTAGATGGGGCGCTGGAGGTCGAGATCGCGCACGATGGCCGCCGGCCGCAGGTCGAACAGGTCACGCACGGCCCGCTCGATGGCGACGGGGTCGACCGCTTCGGTGCCGAACGTCTCCACCATGAGCGACACCGGATGGGCGACGCCGATGGCGTAGGCCACTTGCACCTCGCACCGGCGCGCCGCGCCGGCCGCCACCACGTGCTTGGCCACCCAGCGCGCCGCGTAGGCAGCCGAGCGGTCGACCTTCGACGGGTCCTTGCCCGAGAAGGCGCCCCCGCCGTGCCGGGCCATCCCCCCGTACGTGTCGACGATGATCTTGCGCCCGGTGAGCCCGGTGTCGGCGTGAGGACCGCCGAGCTCGAACCGTCCCGTGGGGTTGGCCAGCAGGCGCATGCGGGAGGAATCGAGGTCGGGTGGGAGCAGCGGGTGGACGACGTGCTCGCGCAGGTCGGGGAGGAGCAGGGTCTCGATGTCGACCCCCGGGGCGTGCTGGGTGGACACGAGCACGGTGTCGAGCGCCATGGGCCGGCCGTCCTCGTAGACCACGCTCACCTGGGTCTTGCCGTCGGGTCGCAGATAAGGCAGCACGCCCACCCGGCGCACCTGGGCCAGGCGCTGGGCCAGGCGGTGCGCCAACCAGATGGGCAGCGGCATGAGGTCCGGCGTCTCGTCGCAGGCGAAGCCGAACATCATCCCCTGGTCGCCGGCGCCCTGGGCGTTGAGCTGGTCCTCGCCGCCCGAGCCGGTGCGGACCTCGTGGGCAGCCGTGACGCCCTGGGCGATGTCGGGGGACTGCTCGTCGAGGGCGACCATGACGCCGCAGGTGTGCCCGTTGAAGCCGTGCGCATCGGCGTCGTAGCCGATGTCGCACACGACGTCGCGCACCAGGGAGGGGATGTCCACATAGCAGTTGGTCGAGATCTCGCCCGCCACGAGCACCAAGCCGGTCGTGAGCATGGTCTCGCACGCCACACGGGCCCTGGGGTCCTGCTCGATGACCGCGTCGAGCACCGAGTCGGAGATCTGGTCCGCCATCTTGTCGGGATGGCCCTCGGTCACCGACTCCGAGGTGAACGTGTGTCGCCTGCTCATCGAGCCCTCCTGGCTCCCCGCTCGTCCGGACCTTCCGGACCTGCCGAGAGGCACTCGGCCACCGCGTCCAGCACGGCGTCGGCCACCGCCTCCTTCGACGTCAGCCCCACCCTGGTCGAGCCGCCGCCGGCCCCCAGGATGGTCACGGCATTGGTGTCGTGGTCAAATCCCGCCCCGGGCGCAGCCACGTCGTTGGCCACGACCAGGTCCACGCCCTTGGCGCCGAGCTTGGCCCGGGCCCGGTCCTCGACCTCGTCCGTCTCGGCGGCGAACCCCACCAGAACCTGGCCCGGGCGCCGCCTGCGACCGAGCTCGGCCAGGATGTCGGGCGTCGGCTCGAGGACGAGATCGGGCACGCCGTCGGCCTTGGACAGCTTGGACGTCGCCGGGGCCTTGGCCCGGAAGTCGGCCACGGCGGCGGCCATGACCACGACGCCGGCGTCTGCTGCGGCCGACAACACCGCCTGCTCCATCTCGGCGGCCGTGTCGACGCGCACGACGTCCACCCCGGCCGCAACCGGACGCTCCGTCGTCGTCACCAGCACGACGCGGGCCCCCCGTCGGGCGGCGGCGTCGGCCAAGGCGTGACCCTGCTTGCCCGACGAACGGTTGGTGATGAATCGGACCGGGTCGATGGGCTCGCGCGTCCCGCCTGCGCTCACCACCACCTTGACCCCTGAGAGGTCGCCGGCGGCGTCGGGCCCGCCGAGCACGGCGCGCACGGATCGCACGATGTCGTCGACCTCGGCCAGCCGCCCCACCCCGGTGTCGCCCCCGGCCAGCCTGCCCTGGGCGGGAGGGACCACCACCACGCCGCGCCGGCGCAAGAGCGCCAGGTTGTCCTGCACGGCGCCGTGCTCCCACATCTCGGTGTGCATGGCCGGGCACACCACCACCGGGGCGCGGGTGGCGAGCACCGTGGCGGTGAGCAGGTCGTCGGAGATCCCGTGCGCGTAGCAGCCGATGAAGCGCGCCGTGGCCGGCGCCACCACCACGACGTCGGCGTTCTGTCCCAGGCGCGTGTGGGGGATGGGCTCGGGCCCTCCCCACAGCGACCGTCGCACCGGCTCCGACGCCAGCGCCGAGAAGGTGACCTCGCCCACGAAGCGAGTGGCGTCCTCGGTCATGACCGGCGACACGTGGGCGCCGGCGTCGACCAGCCGGCGGCACAGCTCCACCGCCTTGTAGGCAGCGATGCCCCCGGTGACGCCGAGCACGACGCGCTTGGAAGCAAGCGGGTCCGCCCCGGTCATCACCCTCCCCTCACTCGGGGGGACGTCGCCGTCCGGCTCAGGCGCCCGAGCCGGGCTCGTCCTCGGCGTCGGCCGGGACGCCGTCGCCGCTGTCGGTGTCGGTGTCGATGGCGGCCAGCACCGGCTCCCCGGCGCCGTCCTCCACCGACTCCGGCTCGGCGTCGGGATCGGGGCGGTGGAACGACGCCTTGGCCGTGGCGATCTCCTCGAAGGCGATGGTGAGGGGCTTGCCAGAGATCGACGTCACCTGGGGAGGCACCACCACGCCCAGGCCTTCGCCGAGCTGGTTGTAGTACGAGTTGATCTGGCGCGCCCGCTTGGCGGAGAGCGCCACCAACGTGAACTTCGAGTCGACCTTGTCCAACAGGTCCTCGATCGGGGGGTCCATCAGGGTGGCGCGGCGCTGAGCCATCAGCTTCCTCTCCGGGGTCCGGCGCCCCCGTCGAGCGGGGTGCCTCTTCGGTGGCGTTCCAGTATACCGGCCACCTCGGCTACGGCCCGTTCCAGGTCGTCGTTCACCACGACGTACGGCGTGAGGTCCCGTCCCAGGCGCTCTTCGTCGCGGCCCTTGGCCAGGCGCCGCTCGAGGTCCTCCTCGGAGTCACCCCGGTGACGCAGCCGGCGCGCCTGCACCTCGGGCGAAGGGGGCACGAGCAGCACGAGCAGAGCGTCGGGGTGGCGGGCCACGACCTGGCGTGCGCCTTGAAGGTCGATCTCGAGCAGGACGTCGGACCCGGGTGGTGGCGACGGGTGCGGCGTGCCGTAGCGATGACCGAGGAACTCGGCCCATTCGAGGAATTGCCCGGCGTCGACGGCAGCGTCGAAGGTGGCGTCGTCGACGAAGGTGTACGCGTCGGCGTCCTCGCCGGCACGGCGCGGCCGCGTGGTCCACGAGCGGCTGAGCCACAGCGCCGGATCTCGCTCGACGAGGCGGGCTGCGACCGTCCCCTTCCCCGCCCCGCCCGGGCCGGAGATGATGACGATCAGCGAGGATCAGGGCTTGTTCGTGTGAGCCAGCAACGCCTCGCGCTGGTTCACCCCGAGCCCTTGCAAGCGGCGGCTCTCGCTGATGCCGACCGAGTCCATGAGGCGGCGGGCCTTCACCTTTCCGAGCCCGGGGAGCGACTCGAGGACGGAGAGAACCTTCATCTTCCCCACCGTCTCGTTGGCGTCCGCTTGGTTCAACAACTCGGAGAGGCTCATCGAGCCCATCTTCAGCTTCTCCTTCACCTCGGCCCGTTCGCGTCGGACCTTGGCGGCCTTGTCGAGCGCCGCCTGGCGCTGCTCAGGGGTGAGTGCGGGAGGTTGCGGCATGTCGGCCACCTTAGCGTCCTCCTCGGAGGGGTTCACCTGGGGGTGAGCTGTGATTCGGCCACCTCTTTGACCAACGCGTCGGCAACGCGCTCGGGGTCCTCGGCGGCCGTGACCGCCCGTCCTATCACGAGCAGATCGGCCCCGGCGGCGAGCGCCGCCGCCGGCGTCGCAGCGCGCGCTTGATCGTGGTGGCCCGTGCCCACCGGCCTGATCCCCGGGACGACCTTCAGGAGGTCGGGCGCCACGCGCCGCGTTATTCCCAGATCACTGGCCGCGCACACGATCCCGCCACACCCCGCTTGCGCCGCCAGGGCGGCCCGCTCGGCGAGGACGTCACCGGGTGCCGACACGTCGGCGGTGAGCACCGTGACCCCGAGCACGACCGGCGCCGGCGCACCGGCCGCCGCGGCACCGGCGGCCATGCCCTCCGCCGCGGCGCGCACCATGTCCAAACCGCCTTGGGTGTGGACGGTGGAGTAGGCCGCGCCCAAGCCCCCGAGCACGGTTGCGGCGCGGCGGACGGTGGTGGGGATGTCGTGCAGCTTCAAGTCGAGGAAGACCCGATAGCCCTCGACGGTGAGCGCCGAGACCGTCTCGGGACCGGCAGCGCCGAAGAGCTCCAGGCCGACCTTGGCCACACCGAAGTAGGGCCGCAGTCGCCGGGCCATGCGCAGGGCGACGACGAGGTCGTCGAAGTCCAGGGCCAGGGCGAGACGCTGACGCGGGTGCTCAGCCACGTGCCCGCTCCTCCGCTGCCACCCCGGGCTCCGGCCCGGCCGGGCCCCCGGCCGCGTCCCGAGCTCCCTCGTGCACGACGCCCACCATGTCACGGACCGAGCGGACGCCGCGACGGCGGCACCACCGCTCGAGCTCGCCCAGGACCCGCAGTGGCGCCCGGGGGTCGCGGAAGGTGGCCGTGCCGACCTCGACGGCATCGGCGCCGGCCATGAGGAGCTCGACGGCGTCGACTCCCCGGCTGACCCCGCCCACCCCGACGATTCCCGCGGCGGGGAACGCAGCCCGGCAGTCGTGGACGGCGCGCACCGCCACCGGGCGGATGGCCGGGCCCGAGAGGCCGCCGCCCGCCGGCCCGCTCCCGAGCGCATAGGTCCTTCGTCGGATGTCCATGGCCATGCCCAGGATCGTGTTCACGAGAACCAGCGCCTCTGCCCCGGCGCTGAGCGCCGCCCCCGCCACCTCGAGGAGGGCGTCGGTGTTGGGGCTCAACTTGGCCCACCGCGGCAACCCGGCCCCCGCCGCCGCCGAGACGGCCTCGGCCGTGGCGGTCGGCGAGTGGGCGAACATGCGGCTGCGGTCCTCCAGATTGGGACAGCTCACGTTGACCTCGACGGCAACCACGGCCGGAGCGCCACGCACCATGGTCGCCGCCCGGGCGAAATCCTCCACCCGCCTTCCCCAGATGCTCACCACCACCCTGGCGCCGCGGTCGGCCAGCTCGGGCAGCTCGCTGTTCAGCCAGGTGTCGATGCCGGGCCCCTGCAGCCCCACCGAATTGAGCATCCCGGCCGGGGTCTCGTGCACCCGGGGCGCAGGGTTCCCCGCCCACGGCTCGGCGGCGAGCGACTTGACCACCACGGCGCCGAGCCGGTCGAGGTCGACGTACCCGGCCAGCTCGGCGCCGTGGCCGGCCGTCCCCGACGCGGTGAGCACCGGGTTGGGCAGCGACAGCGAACCCACCGTGGCCTGCATGACCGGCCGGCGCGTGAGCGGGCTCATCGGCCGCGTACCCCCGCCGCGTCGCGGTGGACCTCCTGCAGGCTCACCACCGACAGCGGGTGGCGTCGCCAGTCGGCCATCCCCGCTGCCGCGGCGCGGGCCGCGGCCACGGTGGTGAGACACGGCACCTGGTGGGCCACGGCGGCTGCCCGGATGTGCACGCCGTCCGCCTGAGGGCCGCGGCCCCGGGGTGTGTTCACGACGAGCTGCACCCGGCCCGAGGCGATGAGCTCGACGGCGTCGGCCGCTCCCGTCGCCGTCGACTCCCCCACCTTGGCGACCACCGTCTCCACCCCGACGCCGTTTCTCGTCAGGAAGTCGGCTGTCCCCGACGTGGCCGCCAGCGTGAACCCGAGACGGGCGAAGCCGAGTGCCGCCTCGAGGCCGCTCTCCTTGTCGCGGTCCGCCAGCGACATGAACACGGTCCCGGTCGCCGGCAGCGCCGTTCCCGCCGCGATCTGGCTCTTGGCGAAGGCCAACCCGAAAGTGGTGCCGATGCCCATGACCTCCCCCGTCGAGCGCATCTCAGGGCCGAGCAAGGTGTCCACACCGGGGAAGCGGCTGAAGGGAAGCACTGCCTCCTTGACGCTCACGTACCCGCTCGGTGCCGGAGGACCCAGGAGACCGAGGTCGCGCAATTCGGCCAACGTCTCGCCCGTCATCACCCGGGCGGCCACCTTGGCCAGCGGGACACCGGTGGCCTTGGCCACGAAGGGCACGGTCCGGCTCGCCCGGGGGTTGGCCTCGAGCACGTAGACGGCACCGTCCTTGACCGCGTACTGCACGTTGACGAGCCCCACCACTTCCAGGGCGTCGGCGACGGCCCGGGTGTGGTCCTCGAGCGTCGCCACCACGGCGGCGGGAAGCGTCTGGGGCGGCAGCGCGCAGGCGGAGTCGCCCGAGTGCACACCCGCCTGCTCGACGTGCTCCATCACGCCGGCAACCAGCACCTCGCCCGTGCGGTCGCGCACCGCGTCGACGTCGACCTCCACGGCGTCCTCGAGGAACCGATCCACCAACACGGCGCGCTCGGCGGTGGTCGAGCCTTCACGGCGCAGCGCGCCGTCGAGCACGGAGAAGACCTGGCGCAGCTGCTCGTCGTCGAAGACGATCTCCATGGCCCGCCCGCCGAGCACGTAGCTCGGCCGGACCAGTACCGGGTATCCCACCTCGCCCGCCACGAGGAGCGCCTCGTCGACGGTCGTCGCCGCGCCCCCCGGCGGCTGGGAGATCCCCAGTCGCCCACACAGCTCGCTCCACTGCTTGCGGTCCTCGGCGACGTCGATGGACGCCGGGCTGGTGCCGAGCACCAGCCCGGCGTCGATGGAGTGGGCCAGCTTGAGCGGCGTCTGGCCCCCGAGCGCCACCACCACCCCGGCCAGGCCGGCCCCTGCCCCGGTCCCGGCCGCCGATTCGGCGTCGAGGACGTTCCTGAGGTCCTCCGTGGTGAGGGGTTCGAAGTAGAGGCGGTCCGACGTGTCGTAGTCGGTGGAGACCGTCTCGGGGTTGCAGTTGACCATCACCGTCTCGTAGCCGGCGTCGTGCAACGCCATGCTGGCGTGCACGCAGCAGTAGTCGAATTCGATGCCCTGCCCGATGCGGTTGGGACCCGATCCCAGGATCACCACCCTCGGCTTGGTCGACGGGCGCACCTCGTCCTCGTCTTCGTAGGTGGCGTAGTGGTACGGGGTGCGTGCCGCGAACTCGGCGCCACAGGTGTCCACCGTCTTGAACGTGGCCCGCACCCCCTGGGCCAGGCGGGCGGCGCGCACCTCCGCCTCGGTGACGTCTCCGGCGCCGGTGGAGAGCAAGAAGGCGACTTGGACGTCGGAGAACCCGAGACGCTTGACCGCCCGCCACGTGCGCCGGTCGAGGTCCCCCGGCCCTTCACCTTTGGCGGCCAGCGCCTCGAGACGGCGCCGGGCCGCCGCCACCAGGGAGATCTGGTCGAGGAACCAGGGGTCCACGCCACTGCGCTCGGCCAGCAGCTCGACCGTCATGCCCCGGCGCAGCGCCGCCTCCAGCAAGAAGATGCGCTCGGGCGTGGCCTCGGCACAGGCGTCGAGCAAGACGTCGTCGTCGAGGTCGTCGAGGGGGGTCTCCGACGGGTCGGCGTTGAGCCCGGCCCGGCCCTGCTCCAGCGAGCGCACCGCCTTCTGCAGCGACTCGGGGAAGGTGCGGCCGATGGCCATCACCTCACCCACCGACTGCATGCGCGTCCCCAGTCGCTCGACGGCTCCGGGCAGCTTCTCGAACGCCCACCGGGGAATCTTGGTCACGACGTAGTCGATGGTGGGCTCGAAGCTGGCCGGCGTGGCGCCGGTGATGTCGTTGGCGATCTCGTCGAGCGTGTAGCCGACGGCCAGGCGCGCCGCGATCTTGGCGATGGGGAACCCGGTCGCCTTCGACGCCAAGGCCGAGGAGCGCGACACCCGGGGGTTCATCTCGATGATCAGGCGGCGCCCGGTCGTCGGCTCCACGGCGAACTGGATGTTGGACCCACCCGTGTCGACCCCGACGCGTCGGATGCAGGCGAAGGCGTCGTCACGCATGGCCTGGTACTCGACGTCCGAGAGGGTCTGCACGGGCGCCACCGTGATCGAGTCACCCGTGTGCACCCCCATGGGGTCGAGGTTCTCGATCGAGCACACGACCACGCAGTTGTCGGCCCGGTCGCGCATGACCTCGAGCTCGAACTCCTTCCAGCCGGCGATCGACTGCTCGATGAGGATCTGGCCGACCGGGCTCGCCCGCAGGCCTTCGCCGGCCAGGCGCACGAGCTCGTCACGATCACGAGCCGTACCGGTACCGGCACCACCCAGGATGAAGCTGGGCCGGATCATGAGCGGGAATCCGATGCCCTCGGCCACCGAAAGCGCCTGGTCGAGGGAATGGGCGAACCCCGCCGTCGGCACGTCGAGGGCGATCTCCTCCATGGCCGCCTTGAACCGCTCCCGGTCCTCGGCGGTGGAGATGGACTCGGCGTTGGCGCCGATCATCTCGACCTCGTGCTCCTCGAGCACGCCGCTCCGCCACAGGTCCATGGCCAGATTGAGCGCCGTCTGCCCGCCCAGCGTCGGCAACAGGGCGTCGGGACGCTCGCGACCCACGATGGCGGTGAGCACGGCGGCATCCAGCGGCTCGACATAGGTACGGTCGGCCAACTCGGGGTCGGTCATGATCGTGGCCGGGTTGGAGTTGGCCAGCACCACCCGGTACCCCTCGGACCGCAGCACCCGGCACGCTTGTGTCCCCGAGTAGTCGAACTCGCAGGCCTGGCCGATCACGATGGGGCCCGATCCGATGACCAGGATCGTCTCGATGTCGTCGCGGCGCGGCATCAGGACCTCGCCGAAGCCATGAGCTCGGTGAAACGGGAGAAGAGATAGCGGGCGTCGTGGGGGCCGGGACCCGCCTCGGGATGGTATTGCACGCCGAAGGCGGGGACGCCCGTGGCCCGGATGCCCTCGACCACGCCGTCGTTCAAGTTGACGTGCGTCACCTCCGCCACCCCGGCCAGCGAGTCCTCGGACAGCGCGTAGTTGTGGTTCTGGCTGGTGATCTCCACCTGGCCACCGGCCAGCCGGCGCACGGGATGGTTCCCGCCGTGATGGCCGAACGGCAGCTTGAAGGTGCGGCCCCCGAGGGCGGTGCCGAGCAGTTGATGCCCGAGGCAGATGCCGAACACCGGGACCCTGCCGAGCAGATCGGACACGACCTGAGACTGCGGTCCCAGGGCGGCGGGATCACCCGGGCCGTTGGAGAGGAAGACGCCGTCGGGCTCCATCGCCAGGGCGTCCTCGGCGGGGAACGAGGCGGGCACCACGCTGATGGTGGCCACCTGCTCCAGGCAGCGAAGCATCGTCTCCTTGACTCCGAAGTCGTAGGCGACCACCCGCCACCGCCCGCTGCCGCGCACGTAGGGCCGGGACGTGGTGACACCCGAGACCAGGTCCTTCCCTGTGGTGCCCGGTTCGGCCGCCGCCGCCCGGGCCAGGACGCGTTCGTCGGCGGTGCCCATGGCGCAGCCGATGGCGCCGGCCTCCCTGATGTGACGGGTGAGACGCCGGGTGTCGACGCCGCAGATGCCGGGGACCCCTTGGCGGACGAGGAATTCCTCGAGCGAGGCGCGTGCCCGCCAGCTCGAGGGCCGGGGCGGCACGTCGCGCACCACCACGCCACGGCAGAAGGGCCGGGCCGCCTCGTCGTCGTCGGGGGTCACGCCGTAGTTGCCGATGTGGGGATAGGTGAAGGCCACGACCTGCCCGGCGTAGCTGGGGTCGGTGAGCACCTCCTGGTATCCCGACAGCACGGTGTTGAACACGAGCTCGCCGGTGCGCACCCCTCCTTCGGCCGGCGCCCCGATGGCCTCGCCCTCGAACACCTCGCCGTCGGCCAGCACGAGAAGGGCGGGAGGGCGCTCCTCGTCGAGGTCGGGCTGTGGCCTCACCGCTGCGCCTCCCCGTCGACGACCACGGCCTCACCCCGGAAGAGCGTGTGGCGGACCTTGCCGGTCAAGGTCTTTCCCGCCCACGGCGTGTTCCGGCTGCGGCTGGCCAGGCGGGCGGGGGTGACCTCCCAGCGCTCACCGGGATCGATCACGCAGATGTTGGCTGCCGCGCCCGCCGCCAGCGGGCCGCCCTGGTCGTGGAGGCCGGCCACCCGGGCCGGTCTCCACGACAGCAGGCCCACCACGTCCACGAGCGCCATGCCCGTGCCGTCGGTCAGGGCGCCGAGCGACACCGCCAGCGACGTCTCCAGGCCGAGCATCCCCGGAGCCGCCTCCTGCAGGGTGGTCTCCTTCGCCTCGGGTGGATGGGGGGCGTGGTCGGTGGCGATGGCGTCGACGACTCCGGTGACACAGCCCTGTCGCAGCGCGGACACGTCCTCGGGCGAGCGCAGCGGAGGACTCACCTTGTACAACGGGTCGTAGCCGGCGAGCTCGGCGTCGGTCAGGCTCAGGTGGTGCGGGGTCACCTCGGCGGTGACCGCCAGGCCCTCGCTCTTGGCCGCCGCCACCATGTCGAGCGAGCGCGCCGTCGACAGGTGGAGGAAGTGCGCCCGCCCTCCCGTCATGCGGGCCAGGGCGATGTCGCGTGCCACCATGAGCTCCTCAGCCTCGGCCGGCACGCCGGGCACTCCCAGCCGGCTCGACCACGCCCCCTCGTGCATGGCCCCGCCAGCCGAGAGGTCCGACACCTCGCAATGCTGGGCCAGCGTGACCCCGAGCCCCCGGGCGTACTCGAAAGCCCGGCGCATCACCTCCGGGTCCTGGACGCCGGCTCCGTCGTCGGTGAAGAGCCGCACCCCCAGCGCCGAGAGCTCGGCCATGGGCGCCAGGTGCTCCCCGGCACGGCCCACGGTGATGGCCCCCGCCACCGCCACCCGGCACAGGGCGCCACGCCCGAGGGCCAGGACCTCCGAGGCGACCGCGGCGCTGTCCACCGGCGGGTCGGTGTTGGGCATGGCGAGCACGGCCGTGTACCCACCCCGGGCGGCGGCGCGCGACCCGGTCTCGACGGTCTCGGCCTCCTCGGCGCCGGGCTGACGGAGATGGGCGTGAAGGTCGACCAGCCCCGGGGCCACCAGGCACCCTCCGGCGTCGAGCACCCTCGAACCCGCCGGCGCGTCGAGCCCGGAGCCGACGTCGGCGATGGCCGTCCCGTGCACGAGGACGTCGGCGCGGCGCTCCCCGTGCTCGTCGACGACGGTGCCCCCGCGGAGAAGGACCGTGGAGGCGGCGTCGGTCACTCGCCCTCCCCCACCAAGGCGCCGACGTCGGCGCCCACGCCGGCCCCCAGGAGCAGGAAGAGGACCGCCATGCGCACGGCCACGCCGTTCGCCACTTGGCGCAGGACCACCGATCGAGGAAGGTCGGCCACCTCGTCGGCGATCTCGACGCCCCGGTTCATCGGCCCGGGGTGCATGACCAGCGCGTCCTCGGCCAGCAAGCCGGCGCGCCGCGCCGTCAGGCCGTAGCCGGCGGTGTACTCCCGCAGCGAAGGCAGGTGGGCACCGACCCCTCGCTCGAGCTGGAGGCGCAAGAGATAACAGACGTCGACCTCGGGGAGCACGGTGTCGAGGTCGGAGGCGGTGCGCTCGACCGGCCAGCCCTGGAGCGACGTGGGGAGCAGCGAACCCGGCGCGACCAGCGTGACCCTGGCCCCGAGTGCGGCCAGGGCCCAGATGCCTGAGCGGGCAACCCTGCTGTGGCGGATGTCGCCCACGATGGCCACGCGCAGGCCGTCGAAGCACTCCATTCCGACCGAGGCGGGGTCGCGCCCGGCGCGCTCGGCGAGCACCTGGCGGATGGTGTAGCAGTCGAGCAGCGCCTGGGTCGGGTGCTCGTGCCAGCCGTCGCCGGCGTTCACCACGGCGGCGTCGACCCAGCGGGCGACTTGGTGGGCAGCGCCTGCGCACGGGTGTCGGACCACCAGGGCGTCGACGCCCATGGCGGTCACCGTCTCGACCGTGTCGCGCAGTGACTCGCCCTTCTTCGCCGACGAGCCGGCCATGGAGAAACTCATGACGTCGGCCGACAGGCGCCGCGCCGCGGTCTCGAAGGAGAGCCGGGTCCGGGTCGACTCCTCGGCGAACAGCGTCACCACCGTCCGGCCCCGGAGGGCAGGGACCTTGGGGATGGGCCGGCGCGCCACCTCGACGAAGGCGTCGGCGACCCGCAGCACCTCCTCGATGCCCTCGGAGCCCAGGTCCGACACCGACAGCAGGTGGCGGCCGCCGTCCGCCGGCGCGCCGCTCACCGGTCGCCCCCGAGCGCGATCACCGGGGCACCACGTCCCCGAGCACCACGCCGTCGAGGCTGACGTCGACCTGCTCGTCGATGCGTGTGGGCATGTTCTTGCCGACGTAGTCGGGCCGGATGGGCAGCTCCCGATGTCCCCGGTCGACCATCACCGCCAGCTGCACGGCCCGGGCTCGTCCGTAGTCGGCCAGGGCGTTGAGGGCGGCGCGCACGGTGCGCCCGGTGAAGAGGACGTCGTCGACGAGTACCACGAGGGCGCCGGCCAAGTCCCCGGGGATGTCGGTGACCGCTTCGGGGAGCACGGGCCGGATGCCGATGTCGTCGCGGTAGAAGGCGACGTCGAGCATTCCGACGGGCACGGTGGTGCCCTCGATCTCCTCCAGCGAGCGCCCCATGCGCTGGGCCAGCGGCACCCCGCCGGTCTGGAGCCCGATGAGGACGAGGTCCTCCAACCCCCGGTTGCGCTCCACGATCTCATGCGCGATGCGCACCAGGGCGCGCTGGACGTCCTCGGCGGAGAGGACCTGGACCCTGGGAACGAAAACCCCACCTCGCGGTGGGGTCAGTCTGCGTTCGCGCTCGGCCACGCGGCTCCTCTACGTCCGTTCGGGCCTCTCGGGACCCGCTTCACGGTCGAGGGGTCATGGTAGCCGAACGGCGGCGGCCACCGTGGCGAGCACCCCGTTCACGAACCGGCCGGAGTCCTCGGTCGAGTACTGGGCGGCGAGCGCCACCGCCTCGTCGAGGACGACGGCGGTGGGGACGGCCGGCTCCTCGAGCAGTTCGTAGACGGCCAGGCGGAGAACGGCGCGGTCCACGGCCGGCATGCGGTCGAGCTCCCAACCCCGTGCCGCCCCGGACACCAGGGCGTCGATCTGCTCCAGGTGCCGGCACACCCCCGACACCAGGGTCACGGCGTAGGGGTCGGGCTCGGCAGGAAGGCCGTCGAGCACCTCGGGCAGCGGGACCTGCTTCATCTCCGCCTCGTACAACAGGCCCAGTGCCCGCTCTCGGGCCTGGTGACGCGGGCCGGGACGGGGGCCGGCGGGCGAGGTTCCCGACAGCGCGCTCGCCGCCCGGCTGCCTGTCGCCCGGCTCAGGCCCGGGTGAGGTACTCGGCGGACCGGGTGTCGACCTTCACCCGGTCACCGGGATTCACGAAGAGCGGGACCTGGATGACGAGCCCGGTCTCCAAGGTGGCCGGCTTGCGGGCACCCGAGACCCTGTCGCCTTGGATGCCGGGCTCGGTCTGGGCAACGATCAGCTCGACGGCGGCGGGGAGGTCGACGCCCACGATCTCCTGGCCGTAGAGCTGGAGCACGGCCGAGTCGCCCTCCTTCAGGTAGTGGGCGGCGTCGCCGAGCGCGGCGGGGCTCACGTGGATCTGGTCGTAGGACACCGTGTCCATGAACACGTAGTCCGCTCCGTCACGGTACAGGTACTGCATGTCGCGCTTCTCGACGATGGCCTGTTCGACACGCTCGTCGGCACGGAAGGTGCGCTCGATCACCGCCCCGGTGCGGACGTTCTTGAGCTTGGTGCGCACGAACGCCCCGCCCTTGCCCGGCTTCACGTGTTGGAACTCGACCACACCGAAGAGCCCTTCGGGGAGGTCGAGGGTCATCCCGTTTCTCAAGTCGTTGGTGGTGACTGCCATCAGGCCACGGGGTCCTTGGGGAAGCAGGTGAGCGGCCGGCAGCCGCCGTCGGTCACCACCACGGTGTCCTCGACGCGTACGCCGCCCACACCGGCCAGGTACACCCCGGGCTCGACGGTGATCACCGCGCCGGCGCCGAGGATAGCAGTGGACGAGCGGCCGACCGCCGGGGCCTCGTGGACGTCGAGCCCCACTCCGTGCCCCGTCCCGTGCTCGAACATCTCGCCGAACCCGGCTTCGGTGATCGACTCCCGACACACCCTGTCCACCTCTCCCGCCGCCACGCCGGCCCGCACGGCGCCGACCCCGGCCGCCTGGGCCCGAGACACCACTTCGAGGACGCGCCCCATGACGCCGGAGGGGACCTCGCCCACGAAGAACGTGCGGGTCATGTCCGAGCGGTACCCGTCGAAGAGGGCACCGAAGTCGACGATCACGGCGTCGCCGGCCTGGAACAGGCGGTCGGTGGGACGGGCGTGAGGCTTCGCCGCGTTCGGCCCCGACGCCACGATCGTCTCGAAGGCTCGGTCCTCCGCTCCCAGGCGGCGCATGGCGGTGTCGAGTGCGAACGACACCTCCCGTTCGCTGCTCCCCTGGCGCACCAGGGGACGCACCTCGGCCAGGGCGGCGTCGGCCAGGGCGGCGGCGTACGCCATCCGCTCCAACTCCTGGTCGTCCTTCACCTGGCGAAGTCCTTCCACCAGACCCGAGGTCGCAACCAGCTCGACACCGTCGAGCGTCGCCTCCATGCGCCGCATCGCCGCCCAGCTCACGCTCTCGGCCTCGAGGCCGAGTCGCGACAGCTCGCTGGCGCCCACGGCGCGCTCCAGTGCCTGGCGCTGCTCGGCGCCACCGCCCACGGACACCTCGACGTCGCTGGCGCCGGACCGATCCAGCTCCTCGGCGGCCTGCGTGCGGTACCGGCCGTCGGTGACGAGAAGGGCGCCGGCGGACGTGACGAGCAGCGAGCCCGCCGATCCCGAGAAGCCCGTCAGGTACCGGACGTTGGCCCGCTCGCTCACCCACAGGGCGTCCACGCCGGCACCGGGAAGCAGTGGCCGCAGCTCGTCCAGGCGGCCGGCCACCGACATCGCCTCGTCGGGGCGGGTGGCCAGCACGGTCATCGCCCGGTGTCCGCCAGGAGCCGAGCCACCGCCACCACCGCCAGCCGGTACCCGAGGGGACCGAAGCCGGCCACCACACCGTCGGCGACCGGAGCCACCACCGACGTGTGGCGCCAGGGCTCACGAGCGGCGGGGTTGGTGAGATGCAGTTCCACCACCACACCCTCGAACGCGGCCAGCGCGTCGTGCAGGGTCCAGGAGTAATGGCTCAGGGCGCCGGCGTTCACGACGATGGCCTGCGCCCGTCCCCGGGCACCGTGCACCAGCTCGACCAGCTCACCCTCGTGATTGGTCTGGTGGTGCTCCAGGGACAGGCCGAGCCCGCTCGCCTCCTCGGCGGCGTCCTGGGCCAGCTCGTCGAGGGTCCGCTTTCCGTACACCTCGGGTTGGCGCTCGCCGAGCAGGTCCAGGTTGGGCCCGGAGAGGAGCAGCACGAGCGGCCCCGGCCCGGTCACGACAGGGCTCCCATGGCGCTCAGGGTAGCCACCACGTCCCCTTCCCCCACTCCGTGCACGGGCTCGACGCCTCGGGGCCCGTCGAGGACGAAGGTGAGGTCGTGGCGCGCTTTCTTGTCGCGGGCCATGTACTCGAGCACCTCGCCGGAGCGCACCCCGCCGGGGATCTCCTGCGGGAGCCCGAAGGCGTCGAGGAGGGTGACGTGCTCCTCGACCCGGGCGTCGTCGATGCGCCCGAGGCGGCGGGCCAGCCGGGCGGCGAAGACGAGGCCGACCCCCACCGCCTCGCCGTGGCGGAGGTCGACCGGACCGCCGGCCAGGCCCAGCGCCTCCAGCGCATGAGCGAGGGTGTGGCCGTAATTGAGCAGCATCCGACGGCCGCCTTCCCGCTCGTCCTCGGACACCACCGCCGCCTTCAGGGCGACGCACCACGCCACCTGATCCTCGAGCGTCATCTCGGCCAAGGCGGCCCGGGGGGCGCCGGCCCCGGGGCGAGGCTCGAGGAAGGCGCACTTGGCCATCTCCCCGCGTCCCGACGCCCACTCGCGCTCGGGAAGCGTGGCCAGGGCGTCGGTGTCGCACAGCACGGCGCCCGGCTGCCAGTAGGCGCCGAGGAGGTTCTTGCCCTCGGGGAGGTTCACCCCCGTCTTGCCCCCGATGGCGGCGTCGACCTGTCCCACCAGCGTGGTGGGCACGTTGACGAGCGCCACCCCCCGCAGGTAGCTGGCGGCGGCGAATCCGGCGACGTCGGTCACCACGCCGCCTCCCACCGCCACCACGACGTCGCCCCGGGCCAGCCCGGCCCGGGCGAAGCCCCGGCACAGCTCCTCCACCGAGGAAAGCGTCTTGGCCTTCTCGCCGTCGGGGAGGACGAAGACGTCGCTCGGCACCCCGGCGTCGACGGACGTCAGGACGGCGGCCTGGGTCACGACGGCGGCCTGACGCACCCCGGACGGGAGCACCGAGGCGAGCAGCCGGCTGGCACCGGCGCCGATCGTCACGTCGTAGGAGCGAGGGCCGAGCTCGACCGGGACGGTGATCAGCGGGGTCCCTCCCACGCAGCTCCGGCCAGCGCGCACACCCGCTGCGCCACTTGTTCGACGGAGAGGTCGTCCACGTCCACCACGACGTCGGCCACTTCCTCGTACCACCGGGAGCGCGCCGCGGCCAGCCGGCCAAGGACCTCCTCCGGCTCGCCCTCACCGGCGGACAACAGCGGGCGGCCGGCGCCGGCGCCCACCCGGAGCTGCAACGTCTCGGGCCTGGCCCGCAGCCACACCACCGTGCCGGCACCGCAGATGCGGGTGCGGTTGCCGGGATCCAGCACGGCTCCACCCCCCACCGCCACCACGGCGGGACCGGATTCGGCCAGCGACTCGGCCAGCCAGCGCGCCTCGAGGGCCCGGAACCCGGCCTCCCCGACCGAGGCGAACAGCTCCGGGACGCTGCGGCCGCTTCCCTCTTCGACCAGCTCGTCCACGTCGGCGAAGCGCCACCCGAGACGGGCCGCCACCTCGTTCCCCACCGTCGTCTTGCCGGTCCCCATCATGCCGACGAGGACCAGACGGTCAGCCACCGGAGGAGGCCGGCGAAGGCGCCTCGCCGGGAACGGCCGAGGGCGCTTCGTCCAGGTGCCGGCGAGTTCCCTCGAAGTTGCGCACCACCTCGGCCAGCGAGTCCCCCCCGAACTTGCGCAGCGCCTCGGACGCCAGCACGAGCGCGGTCATGGTCTCGGCCACCACACCCATGGCCGGCACGGCGGTGACGTCGGTGCGTTCCTTGAACGACACCGTCTCCTCCTTGGTGGCCACGTCCACCGTGCCCAGCACGGGCCGGTTCAGCGTGGCGAGCGGCTTCATGCCGACCTTGGCCACCACCAGCTCACCCGTCGAGATGCCACCCTCGATCCCTCCGGCACGGGTGGTGCGCCGGCGGTAGCGCTGGGCCTCGGCGTCCCACGAGATGGGGTCGTGCGCCTCCGAACCGCGTCGCTCGGTCACGCTGGCCCCCTCGCCGATCTCGACGTGCTTCACCGCCTGGACGCTCATGAGCGCCTGGGCCAAGAGACCGTCGAGCCGGCGGTCCCAGTGCACGTGGCTCCCGAGACCGACGGGCACGCCGTAGGCGAGCACCTCGACCACGCCACCGAGTGAGTCCCCGGCTTTGGCGGCCGCCTTGACGGCGGCCACCATGCGCGTCTCGGCCTCGGGGTCGAAGCAGCGCACCGGCGACTCGTCGACGGTGTCGAGCTGCCCGGGCTCGGGGCGCCTCCCGTCGGCAGCGTGCTCGCCCCCCAGTGCGACGACGTGGCTCAGCACCGTCATCCCCAGCTGCGACAGCAGCGCCTTGGCCAGCGACCCGGCCGCCACCCGTGCCGCCGTCTCGCGCGCCGAGGCCCGCTCGAGCACGTCGCGGGCGTCGGCGAAGCCGTACTTCTGCATCCCGGCAAGATCGGCGTGCCCCGGGCGCGGGGCGGTGAGCACCTTCGACGGGCGCCCGGGACGAGGCGACATCTCCTCCTCCCATTTGGGCCATTCGGTGTTGGCGATCACGATCGCCACCGGCGAGCCCAGGGTGCGTCCGTGGCGGACGCCGGCCAACAACTCGATCTCGTCCGCCTCGAAGCGCATCCGCGGTCCACGGCCGAAGCCCAGCCGGCGTCTCGCCAGCTCGCCGGCTACCTCCTCGGCGGTGACGGGGAGCCCTGACGGCAGGCCCTCCACGACCACCACCAGGGCCTTGCCGTGCGACTCACCGGCGGTGAGGAAGCGGAGCATGCCGCGAATTTACCGCCCACCTCTACATCCCCCGATGGAACAGGGCGTTCGAGATCGGGCTTCCCCACAACACCGACACCACCGCCCCGGCAGCCAGGAAGGGGCCGAAGGGGATGCGCGTCTTGCGCCCGCCACGACCGGCGGCCATGACCCCGAGGCCGAGCGCCGCTCCCAGCACGAAGGCGGCGAAGAACCCGACGAAGGCATGCCCGAGTCCGAGCCATCCGGTGGCGAACCCGAGCAGCCCGGCCAGGCGGACGTCACCGAAGCCCATGCCCTGGGGCACGGCCAGGTGGACGACCAGAAAGGCGGCGAAGGCCGCGCCAGCGGCGATGGCGGCTCTGGCCAGGGAACCCCAACGATGGTCGACCGCCGAGGACACCACGAAGAGGGGCAGGACCAACCCGGCGGCCGGATAGAGGATCCGGTTGGGGATCAGGTACCGCTCGAGGTCGACGGCCGACATCGCCACCAACGCCAAGGCCAGCACGCAGTAGGCCGACAGGACGACGTCGTCGCCCAGGCGGGCGGCGAAGGCGCCGCACACGACAGCCGACGACGCGCCGAGCACGAGGGCGCGACGGCCCCGCTCGATGCGCAACGGTGGCGCCAGCGACGTGCGGGCCGCGACCCGCTCGGCCACGAACTCGAGTGGGGCACCGAGCACGAGGCCCCCTGCGGCGCACACGCCCGTGACCGCCGCCTCCATGGCGGCGACCCTACTTCTTGGCTGCTTCGAAGTAGGGGTTGGTCCCGCTGGCGTGGTCGGTCACGTCGACGACCGACACCAACTCGGGAATGGCGTCGCGCAGCGCCACCTCGATGCCCTGGCTCAGGGTGACCTTGGCCAGGCCGCAGCCCTGACACCCTCCGCTCAACTGCAGGTAGGCGGTGCCGGCGTCCACCCCCACGAGCTCGGCGTAGCCGCCGTGCATGGCGATGGAAGGGTTCACCTGCTCTTCGAGCACGGCCACGATGCGCTGGGCCAGCTCGCTGGAAAGGTCGGCTCCTTCGGGGAGCACCCGTTCGGCCCGGGACGGGGTGTTGGGGTTCACGATGACGAGCCCGCCCTCGCCCTCCTCGGAGTAGTCGAGCCGCGCCCCGCTCAGGTGGGTGACGCTGGTCTCGGGCACCACCACGGCCAGACCGCCGAGGTCGGAGACGGCGTCGCCGTCCGAGGCGTCGGCGCGCGCCTGGAAGTAGATGTCGTAGCTGAACGTCGCCCCCTGGGCGCCGCTGACCTCGACCCACAGGGCCAGGCTCTCGGCACCATCCTCTTCGGCGCGGGCCTCGAGCACGACGGCGCGCGCCGCCGGGGTGACGTCGATCACGGGGGGCACCGGCGCTCCGGTGCCGGCGGGTTCCGGTTCCACGGGTGGCACCTCGCCGCCATCATAGGGGGGTGGCCCGCGTCCTCCTGCTCGTCCCGTCCTCCACCTACAAGGCCGGCGACTTCCTCGAGGCGGCGCGCCGGCTGGGCGTGGAGGTGATCGTGGCCGGGGAGGAGGCTCCGCCCCTGGCCGAAGTCATGGGCGCCCGGAGCCTCCAGGTCGACCTCGACGACCCCGAGGGCGCAGCCCGGGCCGTCACCGCCCACGACGCCGCGCTGGGGATCGACGCCGTGGTGGCCGTCGACGACCGGGGTGCCCAGGTGGCCGGTCGCGCCGCTCGCATGCTGGGACTGCGCCACAACCCACCCGAGGCACTGGCGGCGGCGGCCGACAAGCTGCACATGCGGCGGCTCCTCGACCGGGGCGAGGTGGGCCAACCGACCTTCGCCGAGATCCCGGCTTCGGCGAGCGACGACGAGGTGGTGCGCCACGCCGCGGGCGTGGGGTTCCCCTGTGTGGTGAAGCCGGCCACGTTGTCGGCGAGCCAGGGGGTGCTCCGGGCCGAGGGCCCGGGCGAGGTGGCTGCCGTCGCCCGGCGCGTGCGGTCCATCGCCACCGAGGCCGGCGTCGATCCCGAAGCGTCGCTCCTCGTCGAACGGTTCGTGCCGGGCCCCGAGGTGGCGGTCGAGGGACTCCTGTCCGACGGGGAGCTCGAGGTGCTCGCCGTCTTCGACAAGCCCGACCCCCTGGACGGCCCCGCCTTCGAGGAGACGATCTACGTGACCCCGAGCCGGCTGTCACCCGCCGACCAGGAGGCAGCGCGCCGCACCTTGGCCGCCGCCACCCGGTCGCTCGGGCTGGTCGAGGGCCCGGTGCACGGCGAGCTGCGCGTGTCGGAGGGCAAGGCCAGCGTCATCGAGGTGGCGGCGCGGACCATCGGCGGGCACTGCGGCCGGGCCCTCGCCTTCGGGCACGGGCGAAGCCTGGAGGAGCTCGTGTTGGCCCAGGCGCTGGGGCTGAGCGTCCCGGACCGGGCCCCGGTGGCGGGCGCCTCGGGCGTGCTCATGATCCCCATCCCCGGTCCCGGGCTCCTGCGCCGGGTGGACGGGCAGGAGGAGGCGCTCGAGGTCCCCGGAGTCCACGCCGTGGACATCACCGTCGCCCCGGGTCGTTTCGTGTCCCCGCCTCCCGAGGGGAACCGGTACCTCGGGTTCGTCTTCGCCCGCGCTCGTGAGCCCGACGAGGTCGAACGGTCGCTGCGAGAGGCAGGAAGACGCCTCAAGGTGCGCATCGAGCCCGATCCCGTCGGCGCAGTGACGCAGTCGCGAGCCACGTGCTCGTGAGCGCCAGCGACGATCGAACCTGTCGCGACGCTCGCCCGCTACGGTTGCGCTGGTGCGCGTCCTGCTGCTCTCCACCTACGAGCTCGGGCACCAACCACTGCACCTGGCCTCTCCGGCTGGCGCGCTGACGCGCGCCGGGCACGAGGTGCGCTGCCTCGACCTCGCCGTGGAGACCCTCGACCCGCCGAGCGTGCAGTGGGCCGACGCCGTGGCCGTGTCGGTTCCCATGCACACGGCGCTGCAGCTGGCTCGTGACGCCATCACGTCGGTGCGCCGGCATCGGCGTGACGTCCCGGTGTGGCTGTACGGGCTGTACGCCGGTGTCGACGACGGATCGGACCACGGTGCCGGCTCGGACGTGCGCGTGATCGGCGAGTACGAGGCTGAACTCGTGGCACTGGCCGACGACCTGGCCGAGGGCCATGGTGACGCTCCCGCCCCGGCCCAGCGGGTCCGCGTGCGCCTGGACCGCCAGCGTTTCGGCCTGCCGGCACGGCGCCTCGTGCCGCCGCTGGATCGCTACGCCCGGCTGTTGGTCGACGGCGAGGAGCGCGTGGCCGGGTACGTCGAGGCGAGTCACGGATGTGCCCATCGCTGCCGCCACTGCCCGGTCCCGGTGGTCTACGACGGCCGGACGCGCCTGGTCGGCGTGGAGGACGTCCTGGCCGACGTGGCCCAGCTGGTCGGCCTGGGAGCGCGACACGTCACCTTTGGGGACCCCGACTTCCTGAACGGGCCCCAGCACTCGAGGCGGGTGCTCGCCGCGGTGCACCACGCATTCCCCGACCTGACCTTCGACGTCACGGCCAAGGTCAGCCACGTGCTCGCCCATCGCCACGCCTGGCCCGAGATGGCCTCGATGGGATGCCTCTTCGTGGTGTCCGCCTTCGAGTCGGCGAGCGACGAGCTGCTGGCCCTCCTCGACAAGGGACACACCTGCGCCGATGAGGTCGAGGCGGTGGAGGTGCTGCGCTCGAGCGGCATCGAGCCGCGGCCGTCGCTCCTCCCCTTCACGCCGTGGACGACACCGGCCGACCTGGCCGACTTGGTGGAGCTCGTCGAGCGCTGCGACCTGGTGGGGAACGTGGACCCCGTGCAGTGGAGCATCCGCCTTCTCGTGCCGCCCGGCTCGTTGCTGCTCGACGGCGACGCCCTCGAGGGACGCCTCGGCCCCTACGACCCGGAGCACCTGACCTGGTCGTGGCGAAGCGCCGATCCTCGGCTCGACGAGCTCCAGGGCCGGCTGGCGGCGCTGGCGGAGCGGGCCGGGAGCGAGAACCGGGACCCCGGCGCCGCCCACGACGCGCTTCGCAGGGAGGTCTGCGACGTGCTCGGCTCCGGCGCACTGCGGCCGATCGCCGCCGCCCTCCCCACGCTGCAGTCCTCGCTCGAGCCCGGACGCCGCCCCCGGCTGTCGGAGGCCTGGTTCTGCTGTGCCGAGCCCTCGTCCTCCCAGCGGCGAGGTGCGCCGTCCACGACGACACCGCTGTCGAGCACGGCGGGAGTGCGCTGATGGCGCGCGCCCCGGTCCGACTCCGCCACGGTGCGGCGACGGGCGTCGAGGTGGCGGCGTGGAAACGCGCCCCCGCAGACACGCACGAGTGGGTGAGCTTCCCCGACCCCGAGGAAGAGCGCACCTGGCTCTTCGACCTGACCTTCCTGGAGAGCAACTGGACGTGCATCTTCGGTCGGGGGTGCCAAGGCGTGCTCACCGGCCCGGCACCCGAGCTCGAGCAGGGCTGCTGCTCGTACGGGGCACACCTCACCGGAGGCAAGGACGCCCGCCGGGTGGAGAAGGCGGCTGCCACCTTGACGCCCGAACAGTGGCAGTTCTGGAAGCAGGGACAACCGCGGCAGGGCAAGAAGCTGCGCATCTTCGAGCACACGGCCGGCGGTGAGCTGTCCACCAGGGTGGTGCGACAAGCCTGCATCTTCCTGAACCGCCCCGGGTTCCCCGGCGGTGCCGGCTGCGCCTTGCACCGCGCCGCGTTGGAGCGGGGAACGGCACCCCTCGAGCTCAAGCCCGAGGTGTGCTGGCAGCTGCCGCTCCGACGCGAGGACGAGGTGGCTGACGACGGGCACGTGACCTCTGTCATCCGGCAGTGGGACCGTCGTGACTGGGGGGACGGCGGCGCCGAGTTCCACTGGTGGTGCACCGAGGCGCCCGACGCCTTCGTGGGGGACCGGCCCGTGTACCGCGAGCTCAAGGACGAGCTCGTGGCCCTGGTGGGCGAAAAGGTGTACCGGCGACTGCTGCGCTACTTCGAGGCCCGGTCCACGGCCACCGGGCTCGGCGAGGAGCCGGCACCAACGGTCACCCCGTTGCCCCATCCGGCGTTGCGCCGCCGCTGAGGCGCCCTGATCAGTCGCTCAGCGGGTCGTCGTCGCCGGTGTCGTCGTCCCCCGAGTCGATGCCCAGGATCTGCTCGAACTCGTCGGACTCCGCCATGCACCACGACGCGTGCTCGTCCTCGGGCTCGGCACCGCACTCGGGACAGCGGCGATTGGCGGTGGCCACGGAACGCTTCAGCGAGCGTGCCTCTTCGAAGCGGCGATGCCGACCCTTTTTCACGAGCGACTCCTTCGTCGGGCCCGACCAGCCACGGACTGCCTGTGCAGTCATGTCGCCAGCGACCCGCCCATTCTACCTTCCACCCGTTGGCCCACCTTCGGGCCCAGGCCCAGCTCAGCCGGGTTGCGCGGGCCGTGGGCGGCGGGCCCGGCCAGGGGCTCGTGTGCCCCGGCCGCTACAGTCGCCCCGGTGCCTGACGAGTTCGACCCGCAGGCCATGGTGGCTCGTTTCCGGGACCGGGCGGCAGCCGTCCGGGACCGGGGGCTCCCACCGGTGGAGGGGCCCGAGCGGCGCCGGTTCATGGAACAGGCCCAGACCGACTTCATGGACTTCGCCATGGTGGGTGACGCCGAGGCCAGCTTGGACGACGGCATCCTGACCTTGCGCATCGACTTGCGGCCCCGGTCCGAGGACCGGTCCTAGACGAGCCGACCTAGCCGCCGTAGTTCATGCGGGTGTCCTCCATGCGCAGGACCTCGCCGATCTCCCTCGCTGCCGGCCCCGGGTCCGATCCCGGCGCACCGAGGCCACAGTCGGTCACCTCGCCCAGGAACAGTGCGTGGGACCCGAGCTCCGCCTGGTGGCGCACGGCGCACTCGATCCACGCCGCCGCCGCCGAGAGCACGGGTGTCCCGCTCGGGGCGATGCGCACCGCCTCGCCGTGCATGGTGCCCGTTCCCGCCTCCTCGTCGAACTCGGCGTCGCGCACCGGCTTGGCGAACTTGCGGACCACCGTGCGCTCACTTCGGGGCAGGATGCTCACCGAGAAGCACCTCCCGGCCCGCACCAGGCCGGCGGTCACCGCCGTCGACTCGATCCCCACGGCCACCAGCTTGGGCTCGAGGCACACCTGGGTGACCCAGCTGATGGTCATGAGGTTGCGCTCGGCGCCACGGCACGAGCCGAGCACGTACAGGCCGGTGGGGAGCGACCACAGGATTCGTCGACGCAGGCGGTCGTACTCCTCCGGTTGACGGCCGTCGGGCACGGGCCCCACCACCGGGCCCGGGCCGGGGGTCACGAGGATCCCGGGAGCTCGGAGGTGATCCCGTCGTAACGCGCTTCCGCCGCCACCAGCAGGCTGGTGGCCTCCTGGGCGTCCGCCTGCGTGGCCGGGAGCGACGCCGCGCTCCGGTAGCAGTCCCGCCCCGCCGTCGCCGCCTTCGTGTACGCCCGGGACAACAGCGACGTCAACGTCGAGTCGGGACTGGGGAGCTGCTCGTTGTCGTTCAGGGCGTCAGTGACCAGGACGTCGCACACCGTACGCCGTTCCCCGGCGTTGTCGGCCGGGAGGGTGGAGAGCCCGCGCAGATCGGAGCGCAGTTGCTGCAGCCCGCTCAGGAACCCGGTCGAGCTCGACCAGCTCTGCACCTGAGCGGAGAGCGACGTCGGACCGGAGGAGCACGCCGTCAGGGCGAGCCCGGCCGCTAGTCCCGAGAGGGCGATGCGGCACGGTCGCGTCATCGGGGATCGGCCGGCGGCCAGGCTGGATCGAGCTGTCGCAGGAACAGGGCGCAGCGCTCGGCTTCGTCGTCCTCGCCGATGGCGGCAGCGGCCCGTTCGAGCCCGTGCAGGCAGCGAAGGAAACCACGGTTGTCGGGCGCCGACCACCGGACGTAACCGCTCCCACGCCATCCAGCCTTGCGCAGTGCGTCGAGACCCCGGTGATAGCCCGCTCGGAAGTAGGCGTACGCCTGGACCTCCTCCCCGCTCTGGAGAGCCAGCGTGCCCAAGGCGGCCCACGCCGCCGGCCACTGCGGATAGGCGCGCGCCACGGACTCGAGCGCCGGGCGCCGGCGCCCGCCCGCCGTTGCCACGGCACCGTCCAACCGGGCGACCGCCTCGGGTGGAGCCGGTGGCAGCACGGTCTCGGGTGGACCCGCCGTGATGCCCAGCGACTCGCTCATCGCTGCGCCCCGAAGAGGGTGGCGGCGAACACCACCACCACGATGGCCACGACGACGATGGCGATGGCAACCAGCGCGATCATGCGAACCGCAACAGGTGGTACTCCCGCCTTCCGCGACGCAGGACCACGTAGCGATCGAGAAGGAGGTCCTCGCGTCGGAGCACCCGCTCAGGGTCGGACTGGCGACGGTTGTTCACGTACGCCCCCCCTTGGGTGATCGTGGTGCGGGCCTGGGACTTCGACCCCACCAGGCCGCTGGCGGCCAGGGCGTCCACCAGGCTGAGCCCGCTGTCGAGCTCGGCGCGGGAGCGCTCGCTGGTGGGAGCCTCGGCGCACACCTCGAGCAGGGTCTGCTCGTCCAGTGACGTGATCTCGTCGGTGTAGAGCGCCTCCGAGGCTTGCTCGGCCCGGCCCGCTTCGTCCTCGCCGTGCACGAGCGTGCACAGCTCACGAGCGAGCACCCGCTGGGCGGCGCGCTCGGCCGGGCGCTCGGCGGTGGCGGCGTCGAGCTCGAGGATGGCGGCGTGGTCGAGGAACGTGAAGTAGCGCAGGTAGGCGCCCACCACGACGTCCTCGGTGCGCAAGAGGAATTGGTAGAGGGCGAAAGGGCTGGTGCGGGTGGAGTCGAGCCACACCGTGCCCGACTCGGTCTTGCCGAACTTGGTCCCGTCGGCCTTCAGCACCAGGGGCGTGGTCAGCCCGTGGGCCTGGGCCCCGCGCACCTTGCGGATGAGCTCGATGCCCATGGTGATGTTGCCGTACTGGTCGCTCCCCCCGAGCTGCAGCCTGCAGTCGTGGTGCTCGAAAAGGTGGAGGAAGTCGTAGGCCTGGAGGAGCATGTAGCTGAACTCGGTGAAGGAGATGCCGTGGTCGGGCCGCTCGAGCCGGGCGCGCACCGACTCCTTGTGCACCATGTCGTTGACGGTGAAGTGCTTGGCGATGTCGCGCAGGAAGCCCAGCAACGTGAGGGGTCGAAGCCAGTCGCCGTTGTCGAGCAGCAGGGCGGCCGAGCCACCTGGAGCGCCCAGGTCGACGAAGCGCTCGAGTTGGGGACGGACCGACTCGAGGTTGGCCCGCAGCCGCTCCTCGGAGAGAAGCACGCGCTCCTCGGATTTCCCACCCGGGTCGCCCACCATGGCGGTGCCCCCGCCGGCCAGGAAGATGGGCCGGTGCCCGGCCAGCTGCAGGCGCCGGAGCAGGCACAGCTGGAGCAGGTTCCCGACGTGCAGGCTGTCGTTGGAAGGGTCGAAGCCCACGTAGGCCGTCACCGGCCCGGCCCGCAGCCGGTCGGACAACCTGGTGCCCGCCTCCTGGTGCCATAGTCCCCGGAACTCGAGGTCGCCGACGAGGTCGGCTGCTGGGCCGCTCACGTGCCCCCCGAAGGTGAGGACATGGCCCCGCCGTCCACGACCACCGTCGTCCCGGTCATCCACGAAGCGGCGTCCGAGGCGAGGAAGAGGACCACACGAGCCACGTCGTCGGGTGCGCCGATCCGCCTCAACGGCAGGCGGGACGCCACCCGGTCCCCATGGTCCTCCCACAAGGCCCGGGCAAAGTCGGTCCTGACCAGACCCGGGGCGACGGCGTTGACCCGCACGGCCGGGCCGAGCTCCCAGGCGAGCTGGCGTGTGAGGTGGACGAGGGCGGCCTTGGTGACGTTGTACCAGCCGATGCCGGGCTCGACGGACAGGCCGCCGATGGAAGCCACGTTGACCACCGTGCCGCCACCTGCCTCCATGGCCGCTCGCCAGGCACACTGCGTCCAGGCCAGCACGCCCTCGAGGTTGACCGACAGCGTCTTCTCGGCGCGAGGGCGGTCGATGTCCACGGTGCGACCGAAGTAGGGATTGGTGGCGGCGTTGTTCACCAGCACGTCGAGCGCCCCGAATCGCGACAACGTGGCTGCCACGCACGCCTCGGCGGCGTCCGGATCGCCGGCATTGGCGGGAAAGACGTCGACCTCGGCCCCGGAGCCGACCATGGCCGCCGCCGCCTCCTCGAGATCGGGCGCCTTGCGGGCGCTGAGCATGACTCGTGCTCCGGCCTCGGCGAAGCGCTCGGACACGGCTCGGCCGATGCCTCGCGACGCCCCCGTCACCAGCGCCACCTTGCCATCGAGCCGCAGGTCCACGGCGCCACACCCTACGGCCCGCGCCCTGGGCCTCGGCGCACCGCAGGCGAACCGGGGCGGCAGGCCGCCGTCGGTACGCTGGCCCGGTGGTGACAGGAAACCGCCTGGCGACCGAGCGAAGCCCCTATCTCCGCCAGCACGCCGGGAACCCCGTCGACTGGTTCCCGTGGGGAGAAGAAGCGTTCAGCACGGCGGCCGATCGTGACGTCCCCGTGTTCCTGTCCGTCGGGTACTCCGCCTGTCACTGGTGCCACGTCATGGCTCACGAGTCGTTCGAGGACGAGGGGGTGGCCCGGGTCCTGAACGACGGGTTCGTGGCGGTGAAGGTCGACCGCGAGGAACGGCCCGATGTCGACGCGGTGTACATGTCGGCGGTGCTGGCCGTGAACGGACAGGGAGGATGGCCGATGAGCGTCTTCCTGACCCCCGACGGTCGTCCCTTCTTCGCCGGCACGTACTTCCCGCCCACCGACCGCCACGGGCTCCCGGGGTTCCGGCGCCTCCTCGGCGCGGTGAGCGAGGCATGGACGGGGCGACGCCACGACGTGGAGCGCCAGGCCGACGCCCTGGCTCGCGCCGCCGCCCAGCAGGCCGCACCCGACCTCGCCACCCGCCACGGGGTCACGGGCGGCGACGGCGCGGCGGCGAGCTCGGAGTACCGGACGCGTCTGCGCGGCGCCGTGTCGGAGCTGGCGGCGCGTTTCGACCCGGTGTGGGGAGGCTTCGGCTCCGCCCCCAAATTCCCCCAACCGGCGCTGGTCGAGCTGTGCCTGCGCGCCTGGCGGCTCGAAGGTGACGACGCCGCTCGTCACATGGCCGAGCACACCCTTCGGGCCATGGCAGCCGGCGGCATGCACGACCAGCTGGGCGGCGGCTTCGCCCGCTACTCCACCGACGACACGTGGACCGTCCCGCACTTCGAGAAGATGCTCTACGACCAAGCCGGACTGCTCCGCGCCTACCTGCATGCCTGGCAGGCCACCGGGCGGCGCGAATGGCTGCAGGTGGTGGACGACACCGTGACCTACGTGCTGCGCGACCTGCGCGACGACGCCGGCGGGTGCTACTCGGCCGAAGACGCCGACTCCGAAGGCGAGGAGGGGCGCTTCTACCTGTGGACGGCGCAGGAGCTGGCGACCGTGCTCGGGCCCGATGCACGAGGCGCCGCTCGCCGCTACGGCGTCGACGCCGGCCCCAACTTCGAGGGGCGCAGCATCCTGCGCCTGGACCCCGCCGCGTCGCTCGTGCGCTCTGGCGAAGAAGAGGGTTGGCGTCGTGCCCTTCTCGCGGCGCGCACCGGTCGGGTCCGCCCCGGGCTCGACGACAAGGTCCTCACCGAGTGGAACGCCATGTTCTGCTCGGCGCTGGCCGAAACGGCGGCAGCCACGGCCCGGCCCGAGTGGGGGCGCGCCGCCGAGGAGATGGCCGGCTTCCTCCTCGCCAACCTGCGTGACCGGCGGGGCCGGTGGCTGCGTTCCTGGCAGGGCGGGCGGGCCGGGACACTCGCCTACGCCGGTGACTACGCGTGGCTGGTCGACGCCTTCACTCGCCTGTCGGAGCTCACCGGCAAGGCGAGCTGGTTGGACGAGGCGGCTGCCGTCGCCTCCGACCTGGTGGCGCTGTTCCGTCCCGACGACGGACCGTTGCGCACCACCGGTTCCGACGCCGAGATGCTCATCGTGCGTCCCGTGGAGGCCATGGACGACGCCACTCCTTCGGCCACCGCCGTGGGGGGGATGGCCCTGGTACGACTGGGGGCCATGCGCGGCGACGACGCCATGGCCGAGACCGGGGCCGGCCTCCTCGCCTCGTTGGACACACTCCTCGAGCGCCAGCCGCTGGCCGGTGCCTTCGCCGTGGCCGCCTCGGAGCTGGTGGCCGAGGGCACGACCGAAGTGGTCGTGACGGGAGAGCGGCCCGACCTCCTCGAGACGGTCCGGCGCCGCTACCAACCCGACGCCGTGGTGCTCTGGGGCGAGCGCACCACCTCCCCGCTGTGGGAGGGACGCGACGACGGGTACGGCTATGTGTGCCGTCGCCGCGTGTGCAGCGCTCCGGCCGACACCCCCGAAGCCCTGACCGAGCGGCTCGAGGCGGCGTCGGCTCGGCGACTCGAGCCCGGTCTTCTCGACCCCCGATGAGCCCGGCGCGTCGCCGGCGCCGTAGCGGCCGGCACTCGGCAGCCCCCGACGAGGTGCGCCGGAAGAGACACCTGGCTCCGATGTCGCGAGGGACCCGCCGGCTCCTGGTCCTCGCCTCGGGGCCCGACGACCTCACCGCCGTGGAGCTGCGCAACGGAGCGTTCGTGCGGCTGCGCACCGGGGACGGGCTCCTCGAGGAGGGCGCTTTCCTGCCCTACGACGTGATCGACGCCGTGTGGGCCGACGATCCTCAACGCGACGACATGGCCCAGCCCGAAGCGGTGAGCCTGGCCGGTCCCCCTGCCCTGGCCGGTGCCCTGCGGGGACGCCGGGCCCGGGGCCTGCTCAAGTCGCTGGTGGCACCGCCCCAACAGCAGCTCCTCGGCTTCACCGGGTCAGCCGCTCCCTACTGGGAGTTCCACGGGATGCGCCCGTCGGTGGCGCTGGTCGTCCCGAGCCGGGGCCCGGCGCTGTTCAAGCGGGACGACACCTCGGTCTGGGCCCGCTTCGGCTGGCCCGGAAGCGACCACTGGCTGCCGGTCGAGGATCGCCGCGCCCTGACCTGCATGTGGGCGGCGAGCCGGGACCGGCTCTCGGGTCGGGCCCTGGCCGGCGCGCTGGGGTACCGTCCCCACTTCGTGCTCGTCACCTTGAGCCGGCCCCGCCAGGGGCACTGCTACAAGACGGTCGCTGCGCTGCTGCCCCGCCCCTAGCGCGCCCGGTCGACGCCCCGGCTCAGCGCGCGGCGCGTCCGGAGACCAGGGTCCCCGAAGCCAGGTCCTCGGCCATGGCCCAGCCGAACGTGACCAGGCGGTCGCCCCGACCGGCTTTGACGGCGGCGAAGAGCTTGGCCACCCCGTCTGCCGGCTCCTTCACCTTGGGGCCGTCGAAGTCCAGGGCGCCGGTCGTGGCGCTGTCGCCGGCCAGCACGAAGGTGCGGTCGTCGATCCGTCCGTCGGCGCCGAAACGTTTGGCCAGGCGCCGTCCCCACGCCCGCTCCTCGCCCGTGGGCTTGTGCTCGGGGCGGGGGACGACGTCGCTCAGGCCGCCGAAGGCCTGATACCCACAGGGGCCGGCCAGGCGGGTGCCCACGAGCACGTCCTCGTCGGGGAAGGCGAGCAGGGCCCGGCGGTACTGGTCGCCCAGCATGAGCTTGAGCGCCTGGTCGGCCTTGGCGGTGCGGTCCACGGTGGCCAGCCCGATGAGCAGCGACGGGGTGCCCCCGATGCGCTCGAGAGTGGAGAAGGAGTAGCCCCGCAGCTTCGACCCCTCCCGGGCGTGGGTGACGAGGACCCACTCCTCGCACTGCTTGGACAGGAATCCGATGTCGAACCCGGGATCGCGGTCGACGCACAGGTCGGCCATCTCGGCCAGCTCGGCGTCGCTCAGTGCTGTGCAGTCCTTGGTCCCGACTTCGAACGACATGGGAAAGCCCACCTCCTGGCCACGGGGTTCCACCCAGGATACTTCCCCCCGAGAAGGGGTTCCCCACGAGGCCGGGTCTCCGGCGCGCATCTCTGGCGCCCCGGTCCGAGCGACCGTGCCACCTGGGGTTCCCTCAGGCCAGCACGGCGTGCGGGCCGAGAAGCACCCGGAGTTCCCCCACCAGCCCGCGACGGCTGTCGACGTTGAATTCTGCGGGCAGCTGCAACGTCGTCTGGCCCACCTGCACGTGCACCGGTTCGTCGCCGGGGTGCTCGACCAGGACCCCCTTGAGCCGCTCCAGGACGTCGTCGCTCAGCCCCATGGGCAGCTGCACCTTGAGCGGCCCGGTGCCTTCCTTGAGCTCGTGGCGCTCGAGGCCCATGCACGACAGCTTGAGCTCCTCGTCGCGGGTGTCGATCCGTCCCCGCACCACCACCACGGCGTCGTTCTCGAGCTTGTGGCCCAATTCCGCCATCACCTTGGGGAAGACGAACACCTCGACCGAGGCGGCCACGTCCTCGAGCTGGAAGGTGGCCATGAGCTCGCCCCGTTTCGTGTAGCGGCGGTTGAGGCCGGTGATCACCCCGCCCACGGTGCGGACCTGGCCGTCGCGTCCCATCCCGGTCTCGACCGGGTCGTCGAAGTCCTTCAGCTCGGCGATCGGGCAGTCGGTGAGCCGGGCCAGCGCCCCCTCGAAGCCCCGAAGCGGATGGTCGCTCACGTAGAGGCCGAGCATCTCCTTCTCGAAAGCGAGGCGGGGTCCCTTGGCGAACTCGGTGTCGGGGATGGGACGGCGAGCCTCGGCGAAGGCGGCATGCCCGTTGCCCTGCACGTCGCCCGGCTCCTCCAGGGCGGAGAACAGCGTTGAGATCCCCGCCTGCTCCTCGCGCCGGCGTTCGAGGGTGCGGTCGACGATCTCCTCGAAGACCAGGAACAGCCCCTGGCGGGGATGGCCGAGCGAGTCGAAGGCGCCCGCCTTGACCAGTGACTCCACCGTGCGTTTGTTGAGCACGACCGGGTCCACCCGCCGGCAGAAATCGTAGAAATCGGTGAAGGCACCGCCCCCCTGGCGCTCGGCCACGATCCGTTCGACCAGGCTCTCCCCCACGTTGCGCACGGCGGCCAGCCCGAAGACGATGCGCCGGCAACCGTCCTCGCCGGTCAGCGGGGTGAATTCGGCGGCGGACCGGTTCACGTCGGGAACGAGCACCTCGATCCCCATTGCCCGGCACTCGGCCAGGTAGACAGCGGTGCGGTCCTTGTCGTCCTTCACCGAGGTGAGCAGGGCGGCCAGGTACTCCACCGGGTGGTGGGCCTTGAGCCACGCCGTCTGGTAGGCGACGAGCCCGTAGCCGTAGGCGTGCGACTTGTTGAAGGCGTAGTCGGCGAAGGGCTCGATGATGTCGAACAGCTCGGTGCCGAGCCGATCGTCGTATCCCCGCTCGACGCATCCCTTCACGAATTTCTCGCGCTCGGCGGCGATGAGGGCACGGTTCTTCTTCCCGCACGCCTTGCGCAGGTTGTCGGCCTCCTCGAGCGTGTAACCGGCGAAGCGCTGGGCCACCCGCATCACCGACTCCTGGTAGAGCATGAGCCCGTAGGTGTCGCCGAGGATGGCCTCCATGTCGGGATGGATGTAGGAGAGCGCCTTGCGGCCGTTCTTCAGCTCGGGGTAGTCGCGGTGCATGTTGGCCGCCATGGGGCCCGGTCGGTACAGGGCGACCAGGGCGGCGACGTCGTCGAAGGAGGTCGGGGCGAGCGCCCGGAGGGTGGAGCGCATGGGCCCGCCCTCGAGCTGGAACACGCCGATGGTCTCGGCCCTGCGCAGCATCTCGAACGTGGCCTCGTCGTCGAGGGCGACGGCGTCGATGTCGGGCCGCACACCCTCGGTCCGCTCCACCAGGTCCAGGGCACGCTCGATCACGGACAGGTTCCGCAGTCCCAGGAAGTCCATCTTGAGCAGCCCGAGCTGCTCCACGGCGTGCATCTCGTACTGGGTGACGATGGGTGCCTCGCCCGGGTCCTGCCCCGCTTCGGGCTTGCGCTGGACGGGCAGGTACTCGGTGAGCGGGTCCTTGGTGATGACCACGGCTGCGGCGTGGATGCCGTCCTGGCGGCGCAGGCCTTCGAGACCCTTGGCCACGTCGATGACCCGGGCCGCCTCAGGGTCACTGGCGTACATCTCGCGCAGCCCCTGGGCGCTCACGTACCCGTCCTCGTGGCCCTCGGCCTTCTCGAGGCAGGCACGAAGGGGGGTGTCGCGGCCCATGACCAGCGGCGGCATGGCCTTGGCGATCTTGTCCCCCACCACGTAGGGCAGCCCCAGCACCCGCGCCGCGTCGCGCACAGCGGCCCGGGCCTTGATGGTCGAGAACGTGACGATCTGGGCCACGTGGTCCGACCCGTAGCGCTCCGTCGCGTACCGGATCATCTCGCTCCGGGAGCGCTCGTCGAAGTCCATGTCGATGTCGGGCATCTGCTTGCGGCCCGGGTTGAGGAAGCGCTCGAAGAGCAGGTCGTAGCGGATGGGGTCCAGGTCGACGATGCCCAGGCAGTAGGCCACGCAGCACCCAGCCGCCGATCCCCGGCCCGGCCCCACCCGGATGCCGGAGGTCCGGGCATGGTGGATCAGGTCCCACACCACCAGGAAGTAGGCGGAGAAGCCCATGGAGGCGATGACGCCGAGCTCGTAGTCGAGACGCTCGACCACCGTCGAAGGCAGCGGCGAGCCGTAGCGGTCGCCGGCTCCCTGCAGGGCGAGCTTGCGCAGGTACGCCGAAGCCCGCTCCTCGTTGCCGTTCCCGGGGACGTCGGGGGGAATCGGGAACTCGGGCAGGGCGTCGACACCGAACTCGATGTCCACGTCGGCGCGACCTGCGATGACGAGCGTGTTGTCGCACGCCTCGGGCAGCTCTCCGAAGAGGGTGCGCATCTCCGCCGCGCTCTTCAGGTAGTGCTCCTCCCCCTCGAACTTGAACCGCTTCGGGTCGTCGATCTTGGCGCCGGTCTGCACGCACAGCAGGGCGTCATGGGCGACGGCGTCGGACCTGTGGGTGTAGTGGCTGTCGTTGGTGGCGAGCAGCGGCGCGCCGAGGTTGCGGGCGATGCGCACCAGCGCCGGGTTGGTGCGGCGCTGCTCGGCAAGGCCGTGGTCCTGGAGCTCGACGAACAGCGAGTCGCGCCCGAAGATGTCCTGGAGCCGGCCCGCCAGCGCCTGAGCCCGTGGCTCGTCGTCGGCGAGCAGCGCCTGCAGCACCACGCCGCCCAGGCAGCCGGTGGTGGCGATGAGGCCGTCGTGGAACCGGTCGAGCAACTCCCAGTCGCACCGGGGCTTGTGGTAGTAGCCACTCAGGAAAGCCTCGGACGACAGCTTCATGAGGTTGCCGTACCCGGCCGTCGTCTCGGCCAGGAGCGTCAGGTGGTAGTAGAGCTTCTGCCCTCCTTCCACGTCACCACCGGTGTCGTCGATGCGCCCCCTTCGCACCGGTCGCTCGTGACGGCTGTCGGCTGCCATGTACGCCTCGGTGCCGATCACCGGGTTGATGCCCGCCTCCCGGCAGAGCCGGTAGAAGTCGAGCACCCCGTACATGTTCCCGTGGTCGGTGATGCCGAGCGCCGGCTGCCCGTCGGCGGCGGCAGCGGCCACGAGCTCGGCGATACGAGCGGCTCCGTCGAGCATCGAGTACTCGGTGTGGGTGTGGAGATGGGCGAAGCTGCCCGAGCCGCTCATGCGCCCCCGTCCTCCCTCGGCGGGCCCCACCACAGGCCGGATGTGCACACCTGAATGTGCACAACCTGTGGAGAACTACAACTGTGTCATTCGACGATAGCGCACCGGCTGTGCCGGTGCCCGGGCTCGTCGGCCGTCGCTCAGAGGTAGGTGCCCGGCCGCTCGGGCGTGCCACCTTCGGGGCGCGCCCCGGGGGGGAGGCCCCGCTGCCGCATCTCGTCGAGCTGGGCCCGGGCCGCCATCTGCTGGGCCAACAAGGTGGCCTGGATGCCGTGGAAGAGGCCCTCGAGCCACCCCACCAGCTGCGCCTGGGCCACCCGGAGCTGGCTCTCCGAAGGGGCCGACTCGTCGAAGGGCAGCGCCATGCGGTCGAGCTCGGCAGCGAGGTCGGGGCTGAGGGCGCCGGCGAGCTCACGCACCGACTGCTCGTAGATCTCCCTCAGGCGCACCCGACTGGCCTCGTCGAGCGGGGCGTTGCGCACCTCGTCGAGAAGCTGCTTCACCATCGAGCCGATGCGCATCACCTTGGCCGGCTGCTCCACCGACTCGACCGGCTCCTCCGGGACCTGGCCGGCGCCGGTCGCATCGCTCGGGTGGAGGAGCACCGCCTCGGCGGGCTCGGGTCCAGGCGGGACGGTGGTGTGTTCGGTCATGGCTCCTCGGTCGGTCACGAGTTGGTGAAGGCGAGGAAGGGGACGAGCATCTCGGCCGAGGTGAGCGACCCGTGCCGGGCCACCAGACTCGACTCCCCGGGGTCGGCGGGGTCGAGGAAGGCTACGGCGCGGCGCGCCACCACGGCGACGTCACCCAGGCGGTCCGAGAACGTCTGCGACAGGGGCCCGCCGAACCACCCCTCGTCGACGACCTGTTCGCGGCTTCGCACCCAGGCGTCCTCGCCGTAGGCCTGTTCGGCCGCCTTCAGAAGGTCGTCGGCCGACCCGGGCCGCGCGTGCAGCCACCGGAACCGCCCCTCGCCCGAGAGCAGCTCGGTGAGGTCCATGACGTCGGCGCCGGGGAGCAGCGGCGTGCCCTTCACCTCGACTTGCCCGTGGTCGGAGGTGATCACGAGGGCGGCACCGGGGGGCAGGGATTCCACCAGGTCGGAGACGAGTCGGTCCACGGCGCGCAGCTCGGCTCGGTAGTGCTCGCCCAGCCCGTGCTCGTGTGCCACCTTGTCGACGCCGTCGTAGTAGGCGTACACGAACGGCGCGCCCTGGTGCAGCAGCCGCCGCGCCTCGACCACCAAGGTGGACGGCATGCGCCACCCCGCCAGGCGCGCCCCGCCCAGGTGCACGGCGGTGAAGCCGGTGGGGGCGAACTCGGAACGGGTGACGACCGGGACACCGGGGCGGCCGAAGGGCTCGTTCGGCTGCAGGGTGCGGGCCGGCAGACGGCTGCGCATGTCGCCCGATCCCGCGCTCCAGTGCAGGACGTTGAGCACGGGCCGGCGCCGGGGGCCCGGGCCCGCCACGTCCTCGGCGTCCAGCCCGAGCCGGTAGCCCAGGACCCCGTGCTCGGCCGGGGTCTTCCCGGTGGTGATCGAGGTGAGGGCGGTGGCCGTGGTGGTGGGGACGACGGAAGTGATGGCCCCGCCCTCTCCCTGCGCCAGGCAAGGCAGCTCGGGGCGGTGCTCGAGGAACTGCTCCCAGCCGAGTCCGTCGACGACCAGGAGGAGGACCTGGGTGGCGTCTGCGAGCGAGGGGGCCATCCACGGCTCGGCGACGCCGCCGCCACGGAGAAGCGCCGGAACCACCCGGGAGACGCACGCCCCCCGGTAATCGGGGAGCATCGGCTCGTCGGTCACCACCGCGGCACTGTACCCAGCCTCCGGGGACCGGCCCCCTGCGGCCGGTAGCATCGGAACGTGAAGGTCTCCACCCGGGGCGACTACGCCAGCCGGGCGCTGTTGTCGCTGGCGCTGCACGAGGGGAGCCAGGCACCCACGTCGGTGCGCGACATCGCCGAGCGCACCGGGCTGCCCCAGCCCTACCTGGAGCAGATCCTCCTGGCCCTGAAGGGGGCCGGCCTGGTCCGCTCCAAGCGGGGGGTCGGCGGCGGGTACGTGCTCGCCAGAGAACCCTCGGCCATCACCCTGGGGGAGATCGTGAGCGCCGTGGACGGTCCCATCGTCGCCGGGGACTTCGGCCGCCCCCACGAGAACGGCGCCTGCGAGCACGAGGGACAGTGCGCCCTGCTGGCGGTGTGGGCCGACGTCGGCGAGCACATGCGCGAGCATCTCGACTCCTTCACGCTGGCCGACATGGTGCGCCGGGCCCGCAACACCTCGGTCCCGGCCCCCGCCCTCCACTAGACGTCCTCAACCAGGGGGTCGGCCCCGTCGTCGTCCCACCGGCCGAGCACGGGGACACCGTGCTCCCAGGAGAGGACCCCGAGCGCGGCCGGAGCGAGAAGGAGTTGCCCGCCGGCGGCGGGGGGCATGTCCAGCCACCGGGCGGCGAGGACCCGGAGCAGGTGCCCGTGGGCGAAGGCGAGCGCGTCACCGCGGCCCGAGCGCACGCTGGCGATCACCCGCTCGGCCCTCGCCGCCACCTCCCCGATGCGCTCGCCTGCCGGGACCCCGTCGTGCCACAGCCGCCACCCCGGTCGACGGGCCCGGATCTCGGGAGTGGTCAGGCCCTCGTACTCCCCGTAATCCCATTCGGCGAGGTCCCCCGTGACCTCGGCCCGGTGGCCGAACCCGGCCAGCTCGCAGGTCCGGCGGGCCCGGCCGAGCGGGCTCACCAGGACCCTGGTGAAGGGGTGGCCGGCCAGGCGCTGCGCCAGGGCACGGGCCTGGGCCTCGCCTTCGGGGTCGAGGGGGACGTCCGTGCGCCCGGTGTGGCGCCCCGAGGCGCTCCACTCGGTCGACCCGTGGCGCACCACCACCAGCCGGGGCCGGGGCCGGTCGTCAAGCATCCGGGAAGCGCACCACCGGGCACCGGGGTTGGGCAATTCGGGTTTCGAATGAGGCTCCCCGGGTGAGGGAATGGCAGGAATGCCGGGCACCACACCGGTGTTGTTCGGAGTGACGCGGACCAGGTCACGCGCACAGAGAGGGAGACATGGCGCAGGCGAGCACCCACGACAGCATCAGGCTGTTCCTCGACGACCTCGACCGGTATCCCCTGCCCGACCCCGAGCAGCAAGTCGAGCTGGCCAAGCGGGTGGCCGCCGGGGACGACGAGGCGCGTCGCCAGATGATCGCCGCCAACCTCCGCCTGGTGGTCCACTGGGCCCGGCGCTACCAGGACCGCGGGGTGGACTTCGCCGACCTCGTCCAGGAGGGCACCTTCGGCCTCATGCGGGCCGTCGACAAGTTCGACTGGGAGCGGGGCTTCCGGTTCTCGACCTATGCCACGTGGTGGATCCGCCAAGCGCTTCAGCGTGCCGTCCAGCAGCACGGCAACACCATCCGGGTGCCCATGGAGGTCGCCGAGCAAGCCCAGCGCGTCGACCGCCTGTCCTGGGAGCTGGCCGCCGAGCTTCGGCGCGAGCCCACGCCCGAGGAGCTGGCCGAGGCCAGCGGCGTGGACGAGGCCACCATGGAGAACCTGCACGACATGGCCCGAGTGGTCGCCAGTCTCGATCAGCCTGCGGGTGTCGACACCGGCACGCCGCTGGGCGACCTCGTCGGGGTCGACGATCACGCCTTCGAGGAAGAGGTGGAGCGCCAGTTGGTGCTCGACCAGGTGCGCCGAGCCGTGGACCGGCTCGACGATCTGGCCCGGGACGTGGTGCGCATCCGCTTCGGGCTCGACGGTGGTGACCCTGCCTCGCTACAGGCCACGGCCTCTCGGTTGGGCATCGGGGTACGACGCGCCCGCCAGGCCGAGGCCAGGGCGCTCGAGCAGCTGGCCACGGTCCCCGAGGTGGAAGCGGCGCTGCGCGCCGCCTGACGCCCCCGGCGGTGCCGGCGCGGTTGCGCCGCCACGCTCAGCCCGGGAGCAGCTCCCGTAGTACCGCCTCCAGATCCGCGGGCAACGGCGACTCCCAACGCCGGGCCGTCCCGTCGGGATGGACGAGGCCGAGCACCCGGGCATGGAGGAACACTCGTCCCGGAGCCAACATCGACACGAGCGCCGGCGGGCGTGACGCCGGCACGCCATAACGCTCGTCCCCCACGACGGGGTGGCCGATGGAGGCGAGGTGCACCCGCACCTGGTGGGTGCGGCCCGACTCCAGCTGCGCCTCGACGAGGGTGGCCGGGACAGGTCCGGCGAAACGCCCGAGCACGCGGTAGGCGGTGCGGGCCGGACGGCCGGTGGCGACGACGGCCATGCGATCGGGTCGGCGCGTAGAGCGCCCCACGGGCGCGTCGACCACTCCTCGCTCCTCTTCGAGCGTCCCCGCCACCAGGGCCACGTACCTTCGCTCGGCGCGGTGGCGGCGGAACTGCTCGGCCAAGAGTCGGTACGCCTGTGGCGAGCGTGCCACCACGAGAAGCCCAGAGGTCCCCTTGTCCAGACGATGGACGATGCCCGGCCTCGTCGGGTCACCGTCCACGAGCGCCGGAAGCCGGGCCAGGTCGGCGAACCGGGCCAGCAACCCGTCGACGAGCGTCCCGCCGCGATGACCGGCACCGTGATGGACGACCACGCCCGCCGGCTTGTCCACCACGATGAGGTCGTCGTCGGCGTAGACCACGGCGAGAGGGACATCCGGGTCGGCGGAAGGCCTCGGTGCCTGCGAGCCGGACAGGGCGGCGCGCAGACGCTGCCCGGTGCGCAACACCGTGCTCCGGGTGCGCGCCCGCTCGTCCTCGATCCACACCGCTCCCCTGTCGATGGCGTCGGCAGCGGACCGACGGGACACGCCGGTGAGCATGGACAGGACCCGGTCGACGCGCTGTCCGTCAAGGGCAGCCGGCACCTCGAGGTCGAGGTCGATGTCCGTGCCGAGATCGCTCACCCCGTCTGGGGCCCGGCGCGAGCCCGGTCGTCACCCCAGGACAGCGCGGCGGCCAGGATCACGCCGACCACGATGCACGAGTCGGCCACGTTGAAGGTGGGCCAGAAGTGCAGGGCGATGAAGTCGACGACCGCCCCGTGATGCCCGCGCAGGACACGGTCGGACAGGTTGCCGAGGGCACCACCCAGGACGAGACCGAGGGCGAGGGCCATGGACGTACGCCGAACCCCTCGCAGCGCGGCGAGCAGGCCCACCACGATGACGGCGGCCAGGGCGGCGAGCACCGGCGCCCACCCCTGGGCCAAGCCGAAGGCACTGCCCGTGTTGTACGACAGCACCAGGTCGAGCTTCCACACCACGTGGATGGGCCCCCGCGACAGGCGGTGCACGGCCCAGCTCTTCGACGCCTGGTCGGCGGCCACCACGACGGCGGCAGTGACCAGGCACACGACGACCGGGCGCCGGCGTCGGCCCTGTCGCTCGGCGCTCAGCGCCTGTGCAATCCCCCGCTCTTGCACGCCACGCACAGGCGGGCGTAGGGAAGGGCCCGCAGCCGAGCTTTCGGGATGGGCTGGCCGCAGTTCTCGCACGACCCGTAAGTCTTGTCGTCTATGGCGGCCAGGGCGACGTCGATCTCCTCGATGGCCACCAGGGCCTGCGCAGACAGGGTGAGATCGCGCTCCCGGTCCACGGCGATGGTCCCGCCCTCGCCCGACTCCTCGTCGAACTGCACGTCGCCGGGCTCGCGCTCCTGGGCCAGCGATTCGGCCTCGGCGCGCAGGTCCTCGGCTTGGTGCTTGTACACCTCGCGCTCCTCGAGGAGGAGCTGGCGCTGCTCGTCGAGGAACTTCTGGTCATCGGCATACGGTCTGAGGACCGGCGGCGGCTTGGCCCTGGGCAGGGTGGCCGGCCCCCGCTCGAGGCCGCGGCGCCCGGGGCGGACGCTGGAGGTCGAGGGCGCCGAAGCCGCCTTGGCCGGCGCGCTCGCCGTCTTGGACTGTGCCGGAGCCGCCCTTGCGCCTGCGGTCCTCACTGCGGTGGCTTTGGGCGCTGCCTTCTTGGCTGCAGCCGCCTTGGCCGGCGCCGTCTTCTTCGCCGCCGCCTTCTTGGCCGGTGCCTTCTTGGGAGCTGGCTTCTTGGCCGGCGCCGTCTTCTTCGCCGCCGCCTTCTTCGCCGGTGCCTTCTTGGGAGCTGGCTTCTTGGCCGGGGTCTTCTTGGCTGAGACCTTCTTGCCGGCCGCCTTCTTCGCCGCCGCCTTCTTTCCCGCCGGGCGGCGGACGGCAGCGCTCTTCTTGGCCGGGCTCATGGAGGGGGCGACCCTAGCGTCGGGCCGACCGAGGGGCAAACAGCTCCGAATACGCTTGGCCCTCATGTCCGAACCCGGCGCGGAGCTCACGCCGTACCCCGAGGTCGAACCTCAGCCCGACTACCCGCGACTCGAAGAGCGCGTTCTCGAGTTCTGGGTCAAGGACGGCACGTTCGCCGCCTCGGTGTCGCAGCGTCCGGGTGCCGGCAACGAGTACGTCTTCTACGACGGCCCGCCTTTCGCCAATGGGTTGCCCCACTACGGCCATCTGCTCACCGGGTTCGTGAAGGACGCCGTTCCGCGGTTCCGGACCATGCGGGGACGGCGTGTCGAGCGGCGTTTCGGCTGGGACTGCCACGGGCTTCCCGCCGAGATGGAGGCGGAGAAGGAGCTCGAGCTGCACGGCCGAGCCCGCATCGTCGAGTACGGGATCGAGCGCTTCAACGATTACTGCCGGGCCCTGGTCCAACGCACCACCGACTCTTGGGAGCGCTACGTCACCCGCCAGGCCAGGTGGGTGGACTTCGCCGACGACTACAAGACCATGGACCCGCCCTACATGGAGAGCGTGCTGTGGGCGTTCAAGGCGCTCTGGGACAAGGGCCTTCTCTACGAGGGCGAACGGGTCCTTCCCTACTGCTGGGAGTGCGAGACGCCGCTGTCGAACTTCGAGACCCGCCAGGACGACGCCTATCGACCCCGGGAGGACCCGGCGGTGACCGTGGCCTTCGACCTCCACGGCGCCGACGGCGACACGGACGGCTCCGACCCGCTGGCCGGACCACTGCGCCTGCTGGTGTGGACCACCACGCCCTGGACCCTGCCCTCCAACCTCGCTCTGGCCGTGGGGCCCGAGGTCGAGTACCAGCTCTACGACACCGACACCGGTCCGGTGGTGGTGGCCGCCGAGCGGGCAGCCGCCTACCCGTCGCTGTTCGCCGAGCGCGAGCCGGTGCTCCGCTTCCCCGGCAGCCGGCTGGTGGGACGGCGGTACCACCCCCTCTTCGACTTCTTCGCCGGCCGCGCCGGTGCCTTCGTGGTGTTCCCGGCCGATTTCGTGACCACCGACGAAGGGACCGGGGTCGTCCACATCGCGCCGGGGTTCGGGGAGGACGACTACGACCTGTGCGCCGCCAACGGGATCGCCGTGGTGTGCCCGGTGGACGACCAGGCCCGCTTCACCTCGGACGTGCCGCCCTATGCCGGCGTCCAGGTGTTCGACGCCAACGCAGCCATCACCGAAGACCTGCGTCACAAGGGATCGTTGGTCGAGGCGGTCCCCTACGTGCACAGCTATCCGCACTGCTGGCGTACCGACACCCCGCTCATCTACAAGGCCTTGAGCTCGTGGTTCGTCAAGGTGACCGCCATCAAGGAGCGCATGCTCGAGCTCAACCAGCACATCGACTGGGTGCCGGCCCACGTACGCGACGGCGCATTCGGGAAATGGCTCGAGGGAGCCCGGGACTGGTCGATCAGCCGCAACCGCTTCTGGGGTGCCCCCATCCCGGTGTGGAAGAGCGACGACCCCCGGTACCCGCGCCTGGACGTCTACGGGAGCCTCGACGAGCTGGAACGCGACTTCGGCGTGCGCCCCCGGGACCTGCACCGCCCCGCCATCGACGAGTTGGTGCGGCCCAACCCCGACGATCCCACCGGGCGGTCGACGATGCGGCGGGTGGACGACGTCCTCGACTGCTGGTTCGAGTCCGGCTCCATGCCCTTCGCCCAGGTGCACTACCCCTTCGAGCACCGGGACTGGTTCGAGTCGCACTTCCCGGCCGATTTCATCGTCGAGTACGTCGGCCAGACCCGGGGGTGGTTCTACACCCTCCACGTGCTCTCCACCGCCCTCTTCGACCGGCCCCCGTTCTCCCACTGCATCGCCCATGGGATCGTCCTCGGCGACGACGGCCGGAAGATGTCGAAGCGCCTGGGCAACTACCCCGAGCCCGACGTGGTGTTCGACATGTGGGGAGCCGACGCCATGCGCTGGTTCCTGCTCTCCTCGCCGGTCCTGCGGGGGCAGGACCTGATCGTGCACGCCAAGGGTTTCGAGGAGGTTCGGCGCCAGGTCCTCAACCCCATCTGGAACACGTGGTACTTCCTCTCCCTGTACGCCAACGTGGACGGCATCCGGGGCCGGACGTCCAGCCGGGCCGAGGGCACGCTGGATCGCTACGTGCTGGCCAAGACCGCAGCCCTGGTCGACGAGGTGGGCCGGGCGCTCGACGAGTACGACCTCTACGGCGCCTGTGCCGTCATCACCGACTACCTCGACGCCCTCACCAATTGGTACGTGCGCCGCAGCCGGGACCGCTTCTGGCGCCGCCGGGACGGGTCAGCCCCGGTGGAGGCGGACAAGGCCGGTGCCTACGACGCGTTGGCCACCGTGCTCAGCGTGCTGTGCCGAGTGGCCGCTCCCCTGTTGCCCATGCTCACCGAGACCGTCTACCAGGGGCTCACCGGCGAACGGAGCGTGCACCTGGCCGACTGGCCGTCGGTCGAGGAGCTGGGCCCCGATCCCGACCTGGTGGCGGCCATGGACCTGGTGAGACACGTGTGCTCGGCGGCCCACGCCGTGCGCAAGGCGGAGGGACGGCGGGTGCGCCTTCCCTTGCGCAAGCTCACGGTGGCCACCGACGACCCGGACCAGCTCGCCCCCTACCGCCAGCTCATCGCCGACGAGGTGAATGTCAAAGCGGTGGAGCTCACTGCCGACGTGGGCGACTTGGCCGAGCGGGTCCTCACCCTCGTCCCGTCCGTGCTCGGCCCGAGACTCGGGCCCGCCACCCAAGGGGTCATCGCCGCCGTGCGCCGGGGGCGCTGGGAGTCCGGCCCCGACGGTGTCAGCGTCGACGGCGTGGGGCTCGAGCCGGGCGAGTACGCCCTGGCGCTGCGGCCGCTCGACTCCGTGCGGGGACGCACCCTCCCCGGTGACGCCGGTGTGGTGGTGCTCGACACCGACGTGGACGACGACCTCGCCGCCGAGGGGTTGGCCCGCGACGCCGTGCGGGAGGTCCAGAAGGCGCGCCGCGACGCCGGCTTCCACGTGGCCGACCGGGTGGCGGTGCGCCTAACGTGTCCTCCCGAGATGGCCGCCGCCGTCGAGCGCCACCGCACCTACGTCATGGAGCAGACGCTGGCCGAGTCGTTCGAGGTCGAGGTGGCGGCCGAGTTGTCGGTCGAGGTTCGCCGCCTGGGCTAGCGGTTGGCCGTGTTCCCGTGAGCCAGCGTGTGCAGCCCTGACGGCCGCGGGGTGTTCTGTTGCCCTTGCGCCGTCGGGGTGCCGGCGGTCTCCTCCCGAGGACGTCCGTCACCCCCAGGAGGCGAAGGTGCCGGCCCGCCCGGCGGTGGTGCCGATGCGGCTCCCGTGGGCTTGAGTGTGGCCGAGGGCTGCATGTTCTCGTCGATCCAGTGCAGCATCTCGCCGAGCGCCCCGCGCAGTCGCGACCGCTCCGCCTCGAGATGGCGGGATATGGCGTCCACGTCCCCGGCCAACTTCCCGCGCAGGCCCTCCAGTCGCGTCACCTCGTCACGCAACCGCTTCTCCGACTCTGTCGCCATGCTCTCGGCCCGCTGCTCGGCCTCCTCGAGGACGGTGCGCGCCCGCTGCTGAGCCTCGTCGACCAGGGACCGGGCCTGCGCCTGGGCCTCAGCCTCGGTCTGCTCGACGAACTTCTGGGCCAGGGCCAAGGTGCGCTGCAGGCTGTCGGCGCCGCTCTCGGCGTCCGCCGGGGGTGGCGCAGGACGATCGCTGCTCTCGAGCTGGGTGATCCGCTCGGTGGCTTGGCGCACGCGCTCGTGCGCCTGACGCAACTGCTCCTGGAGCGCTTCGGCCTCGACCGCCACCCGCTCCAGGTACTCGTCGACGTCGTCGATGTGGTACCCGCGTAACGTCTGGCGGAACTCGACGGTCCGCAAGCTCTCGAGAGCGGACATGGGCTGTGGACTGGGCATGCGCGGATCCTAGCTAAAGCACCAGGCCGGGCGACGGATGGGAGTAGCTCCGGGTCAGATGAGAGAGGCCACGATCTGGATCACGATCACGGCCACGATGATGGAGAGGTCGATGGCCATGCCCCCGGCCCGCATGGGCGGCAGGATCCGGCGGATGGGGGCCAGCACCGGCTCGGTGAGGCGATCGAGGACCCGGACCACGGGTACGAGGGCGCTGTCGCCGTGGATGGGGAACCAGCTGAGCAGCGCCCGGGCGATGAGGATGACGACGTAGAGCTCGAGGACGTCCCGAACGATCTGGACGCCGCTCACGACGCCGAACGTGACCACGGTGGGAGGCCCGACAGGGAGGACGGTCAGCCCGTCAGGCCTGCAGGAGGTTCTCCTGCAGGCGTTGGCGCTCCTCAGCCGACACCTTCACGTTGGAAGGGGTGACGAGGAACACCTTGTCGGCCACGCGCTCCATCTTGCCGCTCAGCGCGTAGGCGACACCGCTGCAGAAGTCGATCATCCGTCGCATGAGCTCGCGATCGGCGACCTGCAGGTTGACGATCACGGGTTGGTTGCCCATGAGCCGGTCGGCGATCAGGCGAGCGTCGCCGAATTGCGTCGGCGCCACCACGTGCACCCGGTCGGCGACGGGGAACGGACGCACGAGCGACCGAACGTTGCTGCCGGCGTGGGCGGCGGACGAGCCGTTCTCGTCGCGCAGCGGTCGCACGCTGGCCGTCACCATGGTGGGAGCCGACTCAGGCTCCTCCTCGGTGGGGCGCGTCGTGACGCGCGCCGTGCCGTTCGAGTCGTACATGTCGTCGTACTCGTCGTACTCGTCGTCCACCAGGCCCAGATAGACCATGGCCCGCTTGAAGAACCCTTGCGCCATGTGATCGCCTCCCTCGCCCGACAGGTTAATGCGCGGGGTGTCCCCCCAGTGGGCGATCCCCGAACAGGGCGCGACCGACCCGCACCATGGTCGAGCCCTCGGCCACGGCCACCTCGAGGTCGTCGCTCATGCCCGCCGACAGTTCGGCCAGGCCCAGGCGCTGTTTGGTCTCGGCCAGCATCCGGAACGCGGAGCGTGCTTGCCCGGGTGGACCCGGTGGTCCGACACCCATGACCCCTCTCACGTCGAGTCCCATCGCCTGCAACGTCGCCACCAGGGCTGGAGCGTCCTCGGGGGCGACACCGGGCCGCCCGGCGATGCCGGTCACGTCGACCTCGACGAACACCGCCGCACCCGGAGCGGCGGCGGCGATGGCCTCACCCTCCTCCACCCGGGACACCGCCTGCCAGCAGGCCACCACCGGCGCCAGGGCCCGCACCTTGCGGCGCTGCACGGCGCCCAGGTAGTGCCAGTGCACGTCCATGTCGGCGGTGTCGGCCGCCTTGGCCAACAGCTCCTGGGCGTAGTTCTCCCCTACGACGCGCAGCCCGGCGGCGCGCCCGGCGCGCACCGCCCACGGACCGAACCCCTTGGTCACCGCCACCACTTCGACGGCTCCGGGGTCACCACCGGCGTCGGCGATGCGACGGCGAACCTCGGCCAGCCGTCGGGCGACTTCGTCGTCGTTCACGACGCCTCGGCGCGCCACACCACCAGTGCCTGGCGCGCCTCGTCACCGCGCACCCGGTGCGACCACGTGTCGGCCTCGCAACCGGTGCAAGGGGCGCTGCCGGTCACGAGCGTGACCCCGGCACGGGCGAGCGCACTGCGCAGCGCGGCGGGAAGGTCGAGGGCCGGCTCCCCCTGTCGGGTCTTTCCCCGGACCTCGGGGCCGTAGCGCTCGGCCAACTCGTCGAGGACGGGGCCCTCGAAGGGATAGCAACACGGTCCGATGCACGGACCGAGCCCGGCCACCATTTGCGACGCACCGAGCGCGCCGGCGGCGCCCAGGGAAGCCTCGACCACGCCTTGGAGCAGTCCCCGCCAGCCGGCGTGCACCGCTGCGAACACCCCCTCGGGCGAGCCGAGGGCCACCGCGGCGCAGTCGGCCGTGCGCACCATGAGCGCCACGTCCCAGTCCGTGCTCACCAAGGCGTCCCCGCTGCGCTCGCCGGGGCCCGAGACACTCACCACCGAGCCGTCGACCACCACCACGTCGGGCCCGTGCACCTGGCGCAGGGCCACCACCCGGGTCCCGGGGGGCAGTGCCCCACGGAGTGCCGCCGAGCCCGCGGCGCGCTGGTCGCCCTGGGCCCGCGTGGTCCACCAGGCCATGACCGGGACCGGACCGAGCCGGCCCGGGCCCTCAGCGCAAGAACGAAGGGACGTCGAATTCGTCGTCGCTGAGCGCGACGTCCTCGTCCTCCTCGGGCATGGCAAAGATGTCCTCGTGCATGGAGTCGAGGCCGAGCACCTGGCTGCGCTCGGCCGGCCTCGGCTCGCCCGGACGTCCTTCGTCCCACCGCTCGAATCCCGCCGCGATCACCGTGACCCGCACGTCGTCGCCGGCCGAATCGTCGATCACCGTGCCGAAGATGATGTTGGCGTCGGGGTGAGCCACGCCGTGGATGATCTCCATTGCCTCGTTCACCTCGAACAGCCCGAGGTCGGGACCACCTGAGATGTTCACCAGGATCCCTCTCGCCCCCTCGATGGACGCCTCGAGCAACGGGCTGGTGATCGCCGAACGCGCCGCGTTCACGGCGCGCCCGTCCCCGGCGGCCTGGCCGATGCCCATGATGGCGGTGCCGGCCTCGGAGAGCACGGTGCGCACGTCGGCGAAGTCCGTGTTGATCTGGCCGGGAATGGTGATGAGGTCGGTGATGCCCTGCACCCCTTGGAGCAGGACCTCGTCGGCCATCTTGAAGGCGCTCATCATCGAGGTCTTCTCGGTGGAGATGGTCAGCAGCCGGTCGTTGGGGATGATGATGATGGCGTCGACCTTCTCCTTGAGCCGCTCGATGCCCGAGTCGGCCTGCACCGATCGGCGCCTGCCTTCGAAGGTGAACGGGCGGGTGACCACGCCGATGGTCAGCGCGCCCACCGACTTGGCCACCTCGGCCACGATCGGGGCCGCACCCGTGCCGGTTCCGCCACCCTTGCCGGCGGTGATGAAGACCATGTCGGCGCCCTTGAGCGCTTCTTCGATCTCGGCCCGGTGCTCCTCGGCCGCTTGGCGGCCGATCTCGGGGTCGCTCCCGGCACCGAGCCCGCGCGTCAGCTGACGGCCGATGTCGAGCTTCAGGTCCGCATCGCTCATGAGCAGCGCCTGGGCATCGGTGTTCATGGCGATGAACTCCACGCCGCGCAGGTTGGCCTCGATCATGCGGTTCACCGCATTCACGCCACCGCCGCCGACTCCCACCACTTTGATGACGGCGAAGTAGCTGCTCTGTGCAGGACCGGTCATTGCTCTCCTCTGGGTCCGCAGGGTGTCAAGGTCGCCGCCGATTGCGATCGGGCTCCGGGGCTGACGTCGGTCACCGCCTGCCCTCACCCTTGACCACAGCTTGATCCGGTGCCGACGGCCCAGACCCTATGGCTGACCCCTCAACCGGTCAAGAGGACGCAGGGCCCACCGTGGGCTCGCCGGGCACCGTGACGTCGATCGTCTCGGGCCCCTTCGGTGGCGCCCCGGAGAGGACGCTTCGCAATGCGGCCATCTTGGACCCGAGCGAGACCGCTCGGCCCACGACGACCTCGACTCCCCCACCCAACTCGAGACGCACGGTCCCCCCGCTGACCGTCACCGTCTGCACTCGGCCGGGGAGGGAAGCGAGGACGGCGGACGCCACCGCCAGTCCGGGCGCAGCCGACGAGCCGAGCACGGTCCCGGGCCGGCCGGCGACGGCCGGCGAGTCGAGCACCGGGAGCCCGGTCGGCGCGGCGGGCAGCCACTCGATCACGTGTCCACCGCCGTCCACCAGGGCGAAACCCGTCCCAGAGGCAGATGGCGCCACCACCGCCACCGGCACGCGCTCGTGCACCGTGACCACCACCGAATCGGGCCATCGCCGCACCACGCTGGCCCGGGCCACCCAGGGCAGCGACTCCAACCGGGCGGCGTCGGCACCTGCGTTCACGTCGAGCAGGGGGGGCGCTCCAGCCAGACGAGCCGTGCCGAGCACCTGCTGCACCGAGACGTGGTGGGCCCCGCGCACGGTCACGTGACGAGCGGAGAACAGCGGCGAGTGCAGGACCGACAGCGCTGCCACGGCGACCACGACCACGCCGCCGAGCACGGCCACGCCTTTGAGCCGGCGCCGTCCGCGGGCGCGGGTGACGGCGACGCGCCGGTGCCCGATGCGGGGGTGGACGGTGGGACGGGTCCGCACCGGAGCCGTCACCCTCGACCTCCACTGGAGGTCGAGGGTTGGGCCGAGACCGTGTGGAGCGGGCTGTCGGCGAAGCCCACCATGTGCAGCTCGGGGACGAGCTCCACACCGGTGAGGCGGGCCACCTCGACACGGACGAGGTCCACCAACCGCCGCACGTCGTCGGCCGATCCCCCCCCATCGGCCTGGATGAAGTTGGCGTGCTTTTGCGACACCTGGGCGCTCCCCAGGCGCCGGCCCTTCAGGCCGCAGCGCTCGACGAGCTCCCCGGCGCTCTCCCCGGGCGGGTTGGTGAACACCGAGCCGGCGTTGGACCCCCCCGGTTGGTGCTCCCGGCGCCATCGCACGATCTCTGACACGAGCTCGCCGGCTTCCTCGGGGTCCCCCGCCTCCAAGCCGAACTCGGCCACGAGCCCCACGTCGGTGGGGCCGAGCGAGGAATGGCGGTACCGGGCCGCGAAGTCGCCCGCCTGCCGCCACGTCGCCGCCCCGGTGCACAAGTCGAAGAGCCGGTAGCCGGTGAGCACTTCGGCGGTGTCCGACCCGTGCCCGCCCGCGTTCATGCGCATGGCACCGCCCACCGATCCGGGGATGCCCACCGCCCATTCGAGACCGCGCAGACCCCTGCTCGCCGTCTTGCGAGCGAGCACGGGCATGGCCGTCGCCCCGCCGGCGCGCACCGTCGTGCCCTGGAGATCGACGCCGTCGTAGCCGGGGCCGAGCGACACCACCACCCCCGGAAAGCCGGCGTCGGCCACCAAGAGGTTGGATCCCTTGCCGATCACGAGCACCGGGACGGGCTCGGACACCGACACCAGCGCTCGGTGCAGCGTCACGAGCGTCTCGTCGTCCTCCACCTCCACCCAGAGCGCCGCAGGGCCGCCGACGCGATAGGTCGTGCGCACCCCGAGGGGCTCGTCACGACGCGCCCGGTCGTCGAGTGCCGCCGACAAGGCTTCCAGGGCGGGTGTGCTCACCATCCCGGACCCCCGAGCATCTCGTCGGGGAGGGTGGTGAGGTCGCCGGCCCCCAACGTGAGACAGAGGTCACCGGGGCGCAGCACCGAGCTCAGCTCGGCGCGCAGCTCGGGGCGCCCCGGGACGTAGCGAACGTCGGCCTCGGGATGCGCGTGGACGACGGTCTCCGCCACCAGCCTGCCGCTCACCCCGGGGATGGGTGTCTCCCCCGCCGCGAAGACATCGGTGACGATCACCACGTCCGCCCCGACGAAGGCGTCGGCGAACCGCTCGGCCAAGGCAGCCACCCGGGTGTAGCGATGGGGCTGGAACACCACGACCAGGCGACGGCCCTCGGTGCTCGCCGCCTCGAGGACGGCGGCCACCTCGGTGGGCAAGTGGGCGTAGTCGTCGACGAAGCGCACGCCGTCGCGCTCGCCGCGGGCCTGGTACCGGCGGGCCACACCCCCGAAGCGGGCCAGGGCACGTGCCGCCGCCGCCAGCGGCGCTCCCACGGCGGCCGCGGTCACGGTGGCCACGGCCGCGTTCTGCGCCGTGCGCGCCCCGCCCACGGGAAGCGCCAGTCCCCCCCCATCCATACCCGGGCCCTCGAGACGGAAGCTCACGCCATCGGGCCCGGCACGCACGTCCACGAGCCGGACGGTGACGTCGGGGGCCCTGCCCACCAAGGTGGCGCCGTGGCGCCGGCCCACCTGGGCCGAGCCGGCGTCGTCCCCCCCGGCCACCACGCCCATCGGGCGGCCCGTGCAGAACCGGTCGAAGGCCGAGAACAACGCCTCGAAGCTGCCGTAGTGGTCGAGATGATCGGGCTCCACGTTGGTGAGCACGGCCAGCTCGGGGTCGAGCTGCAGGAACGTCCCGTCACTCTCGTCGGCCTCGACCACGAGCCACTCCCCGCTGTCCCACACGGCGTTGGTGCCGATCTCGTTGACGTCCCCCCCGATGAGGAAGCTCGGGCGCATCCCGGCTTCGACGAGGATGAGCGACAACATCGCCGTGGTGGTGGTCTTGCCATGGGTCCCGGCCACCGCCACGCACCGGCGGCAGGCACAGACGGCGGCCAGCACGTCGGCGCGCGTCGGAGTGGGAAGGCCTCGTCGACGCGCCTGGGCCAGCTCGGGGTTGGACTCGGGCACCGCCGTCGAGTAGGTGACGAGCTCGGCGTCGCCGACGTTGGCGGCATCGTGCCCGATGGCGACGTCCACGCCGGCGGCGCGCAGGCGGTCGAGCGAGGCCGACCACTTGAGGTCGCTCCCGGTGACGTGATGGCCCATGGCGGCGAGCACGGTGGCGATGGCGCTCATCCCCGCGCCACCTGCTCCGACCACGTGCACCCGGCGCCGGTGGGACAGGTCGAGCTCGCTCACCACCGCCCTCGTTCCAGCGCCCCGACGGGACCAGCCGGCTCGGGTGGACGCCGGGCGTGCGCCTCCACCACCGCCACCACCGCCGCCAGAGCGTCGGGGCGGCCCACCGAGGCCGACGCCGACGCCATGGAGGCCAGGCGGGACGGGTCGTCGAGGAGAGTGGTCAGCTCGGCGTCGAGCCGAGCCCCGTCGCACTCACCGTCCTCGACCACCACGGCGCCGCCCACGCCGGCGAGCACCTCGGCGTTGGCCCGCTGATGGTCCCCGGGTGCCCCGGGGAGCGGGACCAGCACGGCCGGGACTCCCACCACGGCCAGCTCGGCCACGGTGAGGGCGCCGGCTCGGCACACCACCACGTCCGCAGACAAATAAAAGAGCCTCATGTGTTCCTCGAACTCCACCTGCCGGTAGCACAGGGCCGGGAACGAGGACGGCGAGCCGGCGCGGGCCCAGCCGAAGTCGCGACTCCCCACCACGTGGTACAGGGCCACGTCCCCCCGCTCCGACCATCGCCCGGCGAGCTCGACGGCAGCCTGGTTGAGCCGGCGGGCGCCGAGCGAGCCTCCCACCACGCCCACCACCTTGCGGTCCTCGGGCAGCTCGAGGGCACGGCGGGCCGAGCGACGTTCCTCGCTCGAGGCGCCCACGGCGGCCAGGATCTCGGGGCGCACGGGCGCACCGGTGACCACTGCCCTGGGCAAGCCGGTCCCGGAGAAGGCCACCGCCGAGGCACGGGCGAAGCGCGACAGCAAGCGGTTGGCTGCTCCGGGCCGGGCGTCGACGTTCACCAGCACCACGGGCACGGCTGCCACCACCGCCGCCATCGACAGCGGGATCGAGGCGTACCCGCCCACGGCCACCACCACGCGCGGCTGGCGCCGGGCCACGAGCACGAGGGCGAGGACCAGCGCCCAGGCCAAGGCGCACACGGCGGCGGCGTTGTCCAGCAAGGAGCGAGGATCGAGACGCCGGGCGATGCCCCGGCCGGGAAGCAGCGTCACCGGCACCTCGGCGTCGGCCAGGAGCTGGCGTTCCAACCCGCGACGTGAGCCGACCAGCTCGACGGCTTCGGCCGAGTGGCGCCCGGCCAGGGCACGGGCCACGGCCAGGGCGGGCATGAGATGCCCCCCGGTCCCGCCCCCGGTCACCAGGGCGAAGCGCCTCGAGCTCACGGGGTCACGACGCCGGAGCGGGACGGCGCAGGCGGACGGCGGCCCCGTCGGCCAGCGGACGCTCGTGGCCGGCCACGTTCACCAGGATCCCGGCGGCGACCATGACGATGACGAGCGACGAGCCGCCGAACGACACGAAGGGCAACGGGATCCCCGTCACGGGCAGGATGCCGATGACGGCGCCGATGTTGATCACCGCCTGGCTGCTGATCCAGCACGTGACCGCCACCGCCAGCAAGGCGCCGAAGCGGTCCGGGGCGCGGCCGGCCGCACGCAGGCCCAACCAGGCCAAGGCGAGGAACAGGCCGAGGACGACGAGCGCCCCCAGGAGCCCTCCGTCCTCGCCGATCACCGAGAAGATGAAGTCGGTGTGCGCGTTGGGAAGCAGCCCCCACTGGGCGTGCCCGCCACCGAGGCCGAGGCCGAAGAGCCGTCCGGATCCCAGCCCCACGAGCGACTGCACCACCTGGTACCCCGAGCCCTGGGCGTGGGCAAAGGGGTTCACGAACGACAACAGGCGCTGACGCCGGTACGGCTCGGCCAGCCCCACCACCAACCCGAGCACCGCCACGGCGCCGAGCGCCTTCAGCACGGGGCGCAGAGGCACACCACCGGCGAAGAGCACGCCGAACGCGATGCACACGAGCACGACGGCGGTGCCCATGTCCGGTTGCTCGAGCACGAGGAGGCCGGTGAAGGCGAGGACCAGGAGCAACGGGGCGACCACCCGCCGCGTGAGCGACACCTGGTCGGCCCGGGTGGTCAGCAGGTCGGCGGCGAAGACCGCCAGGGCGAGCTTGGTCAGCTCGGACGGCTGGATGCGCAAGAGCCCCACGCCGATCCACCTGCTCGACCCGCCGGCGGTCACCCCGATGCCGGGCACGAGGACGGCGACGAGCAGCACCACCGATCCGAGCAACATCAGGACACGCCAACGGCGCCATCGCCTGTAGTCGACCCGGCAGGCGACCAAGAAGGCGACGACACCGATGCCCATCCACAGGACCTGGCGCTCGAAGATCGTCCACACCGAGCCGTAGTACTGCAACGACGTGTACGCCGAGGCGGTGAGGACCATCACCAGCCCGAGAGCGCACAGGATGCCGACCACCCACACCAGCGCGGCGCGCGTGCTCACGGCGGTGAGCAGGCCGCCGGCCCTGGGAGCACGGCCCGCGCCCCCCGGCACCACGGTGAGCTCCGGAGCGCCCCGCGCCGTGCGCTGGGCTCCTGGGCGGGCCGGCCACAGCTGGCTCACGGCGCTCGCCTCCCTGGGCCGAGCACGGCGCGCACGGCACGAGCGAAGTCCTCACCCCGCTCGGCGTAGGACCCGTACCAGTCGAAGGAGGTGCAGGCGGGCGACAGCACCACGGCGTCCCCGGGCCGGGCCAGCGAGCAAGCGGCCCGCACCGCCTCGTCCATCGAGGACGCGCTGCGCACCGGAACCGATCCGTCGAAGACCGCCGACACCTGGGCGGCCGCCTCGCCGATGGCCACCACCCCGGACAGCCGGGGCGCCAGCTGTCCGAGCGACGACAGGTCGAGGCCCTTGTTGCGGCCTCCGGCGATCAGCACGGCGGCGTCGAACCCCGAGAGCGCGGCCAGCACGGCATCGGGCGTGGTGGCCTTGGAGTCGTCGAAGAACCGCACCCCATTAGCCTCGCCCACCAGCTCCAGCCGATGGGGGAGCCCCCGGAACCGCCGGAGCGCGCACCCGCACGCCGCCAGCTCGGCACCAACGGACACGGCGGCCGCCGCCGCGCACAGACCGTCGGCGATCTCGTGGGGGAACGGGCGCGCCAGCTCCCCCACCGTGCACAGCGCGCCGTGGGGCGCCACCAACTCGTCGCCGCGCACCGTGAAATCCCCGGTCCGCAACCCGAACGTGACGACCTCGGCCCCCCGGCGGGCCGGAGCCCGGCTCTCCTCCATCACCATCGGGTCCTCGGCGTTGGCCACCACCACGTCGCCGGGGCCGGCGTTGGCCCACAGCCGAGCCTTCGAGGCCCGGTAGTGCTCGAAGGACGGATGCCAGTCGAGGTGGTCGGGAGCGAGGTTCACCCATGCCCCCACTGCCGGCCGGAAGGTCTTGGTGAGCGCCAGCTGGAAGGACGACACCTCGACCACGAGCAACTCGGCGTCGCTGTCCACGGCGTCGAGCAGGGGCAGGCCGATGTTGCCGGCGCACAACACCCGCCTTCCCGCTGCCCCGAGCATCTCGGCGACGAGGGTCACCACCGTCGTCTTGCCGTTCGTCCCGGTGACGGCCACGATCGGGACGCGCGCCCGGCGCCAGGCGATCTCCACCTCGCCCACCACGGGGACGGAAGCCGCCATGTCGAAGACGAGATGGTGGGCGGGCACGCCCGGGCTCACGACCACCTCGTCGACCCTCGACGCCAGGGCCTCGAGGCCGGAACGGCCGGGAGCGACCACCAGCTCGACACCGAGCTCGGCCGCCACCTGCTTCGGCCCCTCGCCGGTGTCGTCGTCGGCGAGCACGACTTCCACGCCGTCGTCGGCGAGGTGGCGCGCCACCGATCGCCCGCTCACGCCGGTGCCGTACACCAGTGCCCGTTTCCCTGCCACCGACGTCCTCAGTGCAGGCTCGACACCGACAGGAAGTCGGCGTAGAAGATGCCCAGCCCGAGCGCGGCGAACAGTCCGGCCAGGATCCAGAAGCGCACGATGACGGTGGTCTCGGGCCAGCCCAACAGCTCGAAGTGGTGATGGAGCGGGGCCATGCGGAACACCCGGCGGTGGAACACCCAGAAACTCACCACCTGGATCACCACCGACAGCGTGACGATTACGAACAGCCCGCCGATGACGGCGAGCAGCAGCTGCAGGTTCATCTGCAGGCACAGGGCGGCCAGTCCGGTCCCGATGGCCAGAGAGCCGGTGTCCCCCATGAAGATGCGCGCCGGAGCGGCGTTCCACCACAGGAAGCCGAGACACGCCCCGGCCAGGGCCACGGAGACCAACGCCAGGTCGAGCGCCGAGGACACCCGGTAGATGGAGAAGTGCCGGAACTGCCAGTAGCCGATGATGGCCAGGATGGCGAAGCAGAACGTGGCTGCCCCAGATGCCAAACCGTCGAGGCCGTCGGTGAGGTTGACGGCGTTGGCCGTGCCCACGAGGAGCAAGGTGGCCCATATCACCCACCAGACCGCTCCGAGCTCGATGCCGATCGAGTCCCACCTGGTGAAGGAGAGGTGGGTGTCGACCCGGGCCCACTTCTCGGAGGCGATGGCGTAGCCCACGGCGATCACGAGCAGGGCGCCGAACTTGCCCCGCTTGTTGAGGCCCAGGCTGCGCCGCCGATGGACCTTGATCCAGTCGTCGACCACGCCGACCCCGCCGGCCGCCACCGTGACCAGCACGACCAGCACCCCGCCGCGGGTGAAGGCCACGTGCGTCCCGGCGTGTCCGAGCAGGTACCCGGCCACCATGGCCACCACGATGGCGACGCCACCCATGGTGGGCGTTCCCGCCTTGGCTTGGTGCATGGACGGACCGTCGGTGCGGATCTGCTGGCCGATGCGGTTGCGCACCAGCCATCCGATGAGCGCGGGCGTGCCCAGGCCGGCCACCCACAGGGCGATGCCGCCCGCCGACATGAGCGAGATCACGTGTCGATCCTCCCCCGGCGCGCCGACACCGCCGCCTGGGCCTCCTGGCGGTCGTCGAAGGGCAGGCTCACGCCACCGATCTCGATGGCCTGCTCGTGGCCCTTGCCCGCCACGAGCACGACGTCACCGGGACGGGCCACCTCCACGGCCAGGGAGATGGCTGCTCGGCGGTCGGGCTCGACCGCGACCGCGTGCCGGTCGTCGATCCCGGCCAGAACGGCGTCGATGATGGCCATGGGATCCTCCGACCGGGGGTTGTCGGAGGTGACGACCACGACGTCGGCTCCGGCCGCGGCCACCCGTCCCATCTCCGGACGCTTGGCGGCGTCGCGATCGCCACCGCAGCCGAACACGCACAGCACGTGGTGCCCACCGGCCAGCGCCCGGGCGCTGCGCAGGGCGCTGGCGAGCCCGTCGGGCGTGTGGGCGTAGTCGACGACCACCGTGAACGGTGCGTCGGTGGTCACCACCTCGAAGCGTCCGGGAACGGGAGGGGCCGCCTCGAGCCCGGCCACGATCACGTCGTCGGGAACGCCCAGGGCGCTCGCCGCAGTGGCGGCGGCCACGGCGTTGGCGACGTGGTACGTGCCGCTCAGGGCCAGGACCACCCGGTGCCGGCGCCATCCGAAAGAGCTGTGATGCACGCTCACCTCGACGTCGGTGGCGTCGCCGGCGCGGTAGGACACGGCGGGGATGGTGGCCCGTGCCAAGAGCCGCCTGCCCCACTCGTCGTCGGCGTTGACGACCCCGAGCCGGGCGTGGCCGGGCCGAAACAGCGAGGCCTTGGCCTCGAAGTAGGACTCCATGTCGCCGTGGAAGTCGAGGTGGTCGTGGCTCAAGTTGGTGAAGACGGCACAGTCGAACTCGATGTCCTCCACCCGCCCCGCGGCCAAGGCGTGCGACGACACCTCCATGGCCACGGACTTCTTCCCACGGTCGCGGGCCCGAGCCAGCTGGCGTTGGAGGTCGGGGGCCTCGGGGGTGGTGCGGGGTCCGCCCAGCGTCCCGATCACCTCGCACGGTGCGCCGTGTGCGTCGAAGATCGCCCCGAGGAGGTGGGTGACCGTGGTCTTGCCGTTGGTCCCGGTCACCCCGACCATGCACAGGGAGCGGGCCGGGTGCTCCCACAGCGCCGCGGACACCTGCGCCATGGCCGTGCGCATCCTTCCTGTCGGCACCACGGCCTGGGGGACGTCGAGGGCCACAGGCCGCTCCACCAAGAGCCCGACCGCCCCGGCCCGCACCGCGTCCGGGGCGAAATCGTGCCCGTCGAACCGGCTCCCCACCACGCAGCAGAAGAGCGCCCCCGGACCGACGAGATGGTGGTCGAGCTCGACCGATGCCACCTCGGCGACGGACGGATCGCCGATGGTGTCGACGAGCTCGACACCTGTGAGCAACCGGTCCATGCGCACGATCGGGGGTCCGACGGCCCGGTCACGGCGTGCCCGTGGCGGAGCCGGAGGTGGCGCCGATCGTAGCGGCGCCGCCGGTGCCCCCGGCTTCGTCCGTGCCCAGGGGCAGCGGGGCCGCCGAGGCGCCGCCCGGGCCGGTGGGCTGGGACGTGGGCACCCCGTAGCGGTGCAGGGCGTACCCCATGATCTGGGCGAACACCGGCGCCGCCACGGTGCCGCCGTAGATGGGTGTGGGCTGCTCGAGGACGACGATGGCGGAGAGCACCGGGTGCTGGGCGGGGGCGAAGCCGGCGAAGGTGGCCATGAAGGCACCCGGGATGTAGCCGCCCTGGGGACTGGGGACCTCGGCCGTGCCGGTCTTGCCCGCCACCGTGTACCCGGGGATCCCGGCGGCCACGGCGGTGCCGTCCTGGACCACCTGCTCCATCATGGTGGTGAGTGTGGAGGACACCGAGGTGGAGAGCACCCGGTGGGTGGCCCCGGGCTTGGTCGCCGTCACCTTCCCGTCGGGGCTCACCGTGGCCCGCACCAGTCGGGGCGGGACGAACACCCCGCCGGTGGCGACGGTGTTCACCATGTCGAGGACCTGCTGGGCGGTGACGGCGTCGTCCTGGCCGATGGGCGTCGATCCCATGTCCGACCCCGACCAGCTGTCCGGGTCGAGGTTCACCAGGCCGGCCGACTCACCGGGGAAGTCGAGCCCGCTTGGCTTCCCGAAACCGAGGGCGGCGATCTGTTGGACGAGGCGGTCCTTGCCGACCAGGTTGGCGATCTCGATGGTGCCGATGTTGGACGACTGGGCCAGGATCTGCGTGGCGGTGAGCTGCTCGGTGGGATGGCTCTCGGCGTCGTGGAACACCCAGCCGTCGATGGTCAGCGTGTCCGGGATGGTGAACTCCTCTTGGGGCTGGATGAGCCCTTCCTGCAAGGCGGCCGAGAAGGTGACCACTTTGAAGACCGAACCCGGCTCGTACACCTTGGTCACTGCATAGTTGGACGGTGCCTCTTCCAGCGCGCCGGTGTCGGGGTTCACGGCGAGATCGGCCATGGACAGGATCTGGCCGGTGCGGGTGTCCATGACCACGGCGACCCCGCTCTTGGCGTGCGACGCCAGCACCTCGGCCCCGAGCGACTGCTCGGTCACGTACTGGAGCTGCTCGTCGAGGGTGAGCTCGAGCCCGGTGCCGGCCACCGCTCCGGTGCCACTGGTGCCGCCGGGGAGGGGGACGTCGTCAGGGGTGCGTTGGAGCACCTCGGTTCCCGGCTGGCCGGCCAGGAGCGAATTGAAGCGGTACTCGAGCCCGCCGTCGCCGGCGCCCGAAGCGTCGACGCCGCCGAGGACGGGGGCGGCCAGTTGCCCGGCGGGGTCGACCCGCTGGCTCGAGGGGACCAGGTCGATGCCGGCCAGGTCGAGGACCTGCACCTTCTTCGAGGTGTCCTGGTCGACCTGGCGAGCGAGGACGACGTACCCCGAGTGCTCCGACAGCTCGCTCGTGAGCGTGGCCTGCGACACGCCGAGCACCGGCGCCAAGGTGGCGGCCTCACCGGCTGGGTGGGTGATGAGGAAGTGGTCGGCCACCACCGTCGAGGTCGGGACGGACACGGCGAGGACGGCGCCGTCGCGGTCGTAGATGGTCCCGCGCGGGGCGGGGACACGCACCGTCGTCGTGACCTCGGCACTGCCGATGGCCGAGTAGTGCCCTCCGGAGATGCCCTGCACGACGACCAGTCGCAGCGCCAGCGCGGCGAAGGCGAGGAGGAGAACGACGCGCATGACGCCCAGGCGCTTGCGCCGGGGCGGTCCGGTGACCTGGGCCCGTGGCGCCGGCGTCTGTCCGGGAGGCCGCCGCTCGTATCCCCGCCGGCGCAGCGCGTCGCGGGTGGCGGCCCCGGTGATCACTGCTTCTGAGCAGAGCCTGAGCCGCTCTCCCCTCCCACCAAGGGCAGATCCGTCACCTGCGAGGGCACGGTCAGGCCCTGCTGCTGGGCCTGGGTCACCACGTGCGACGGGTTCTCGAGCTGGGCCACCTGCACCTGCAGGCCCCGCTCACGCGCCTGGGCCGAACCGAGCTGCTCCTGCAGGCGAGCCAGACGCACCTGACCGGCGGTGAGATATGCGTGGGCGCCGCCCACGAGGAGCAGGCTGGCCAGGAGCGTGCCCAGGGCGAGCATGAGCGGCGAGCGCCGGGCGGGCGCAGGGCGGTGCCGGCGAGGTCCGACGACACCCAGCGCGGCCCCACGCCACGGCGCCGGTCGGGGCTGCGCCGGGGCGCGCCGAACCTCACTGGGGGCGGCCGACACTGCCATCAGCTGTCCCCGGTGGGCGCCGGCGATGACGAGGTGGAGCGCTCGAAGGCGCGCAGGCGGGCGCTCTGCGCTCTGGGGTTGTGGGCGACCTCCGCCGGCGAGGGCCGGCGGGCACCGCGGAACACGAGTCGCCCGAGCGGCTCAGCCCCGCAGGTGCAGGGCAGTCCGGGCGGGCACACGCACCCGCCCGAGACAGCCTCGGCGAAGCCCGCCTTGACCAAGCGGTCCTCGCCGGAGTGGTACGAGATGGCGACGCAGCGGCCACCGGGTGCCAACGCCTCGATGGCGGCGGAGAGACCGGACTCGAGCTCACCGAGCTCGTCGTTGACGGCCACCCGCAGCGCCTGGAACACCCGGCGAGCCGGATGTCCCCTTCGCCGGGCGGCGGCGGGAATGGCCCCGGCCACGATCGATGCCAGCTCGTCGGTGGTGTGCAGGGGTCGGGCGGACACCACGCGACGGGCGATGCGCCGGGCGAAGCGGGCTTCTCCGTTCTCAGCCAGAAGGCGGGCCAGCTCCCTCTCGTCCATGGTGTTGACGAGGTGGGCGGCGTCGTGGGGCTGCGCCGGGTCCATGCGCATGTCGAGAGGGCCGGCGCTCCGATAGGAGAAGCCGCGCTCGGGGCGATCGAGCTGGGGCGAGCTCACCCCGAGGTCGAACAGCACACCGCTCACCGACGTCACCGACGAGCCGGCCAGCGCCTCGTCCAACGCGCCGAAGCGCGCCTGGACCACCCGAGCGCGACGCCCGTAGGGCGCCAGAGCCCGGCGCGCCGCGGCGACGGCGTCAGGATCGCGGTCGAGGGCCAGCACCTCGAGGTGCGGGTGGGCGTCGAGAATGGCGACGGAGTGGCCTCCGGCCCCGGCGGTGGTGTCCACGACGACGCCGAGGGGCACGGGGGCGAAGAGCGCCACCACCTCGTCGGCCATCACCGGGCGATGGGCGAAATCCGAGCTCATGCGCAGCCCCTCGACGGGCCATGTGTCGTTGGGAGGGGTGCTCCAGCGACTCGGTTGGAAGTGGGCGGAGGAGGATTCTTCCACCGGACCAGTCGAGGGGCTGCGCATGAGCCAGGTCCGGCACCGGCGCGACCAGGAGCGCCGGTGCCGGGCGCGGGCGATGGGGTGGGTGTCGTGCTGTGGCTGTAGGGCGTTCCTTTCCTCTGTGTCGATCTTCTGCGAGCTGCTCACTGGTCGAGCCCGTCGGCAAGACGCTGCTCCTCGGGGCCGATCTTCTCCTCCCAGCGGACGGGGTCCCACAGCTCGACGCGGTTCATGATCCCGGTGACGAGCACGTTCTCCCGCAGGCCGGCGAACTCGCGCAGCCGGCCGGGGATGGGCATCCGGCCCTGGCGGTCGACCTCCACCTCGTGTGAGGTGGCCGCCCACATCCGGGCGTGGTTGCGCTCGAGACGACCTTGGGACTCGCGCTCTTCTCGCTCCTGCATCTGGCGGTCGAATTGCTCGGGCGTCCACAGCGCCAGGCACCCGTCGTGGTTCTGCGTGAGGAACCCCCCCTCGGCGAAGGCGGCGCGGAAGCGAACGGGGAGGACGACCCTCCCCTTCGCATCGAGCGTGTGCTCGTACGTCCCGAAGAACCGTGCCACCACGAAGCGCTGCTCCCCTGCTGCGTCCCGTCATCGTGGCGGGAACCTCCCCTTCGCACCACTTCGCACCACTTTACGCCCTAATTCACCACTTCGTCAACCTTTGGCGGCACCTTGCGCCCGGGTCCTGGCCCGCCGTGCCCCAAGGGGCCGACGCGGTGGGCGCGAGGAGAGATGGGGCCCGGCAGCGGACGGCGGCGGCCGGCTGAGGCCGGGGTGGGAGGTTCTGGGCCAGGGCGAGGCGCGGCGGCGCCCGTCCGGCTCAGGGCATGCGGGAGACGAGCCTCGTGCCCAGCAGGTCGAGCAGCTCGGAGGGCGGCACCGACGGGACCACGGACTCGAGACCGACGGCGGCCTCGGCCACGACCGGGGCGGCGCGCCCTCTCTCGTCGGGGGTGAGCTCGAGGAGCTCGAGCAGCGCATCGGCATCCCACACCGACAGCGCCAGCGCGCTCAGGCGCGCCCCGGCGCGGGTGCGGCGCTGCGACAGCCCCACCACCTTGCGCCCGGCCACCTGCACCTCGCCCGGCCCCGTCCCGGCGAAGCACACGCGATCGGACCACTCGCCGGGAATCGCACGGCCGTGATGCACGTGCACGTCGGTCACCCCGAGCGACTCCAGCGCCGCTGCCCACACATCACCGAACCACCACGAGGATCGCACCACGTCGTCGTCCCACAGCGGGTCGTTCCGCGGCACCCAGGCATCGAGCCACAGCTGGCGTCCGGGCAGGAGCAACACTGCGCCTCCGCCGCTCCCCCGTCGCGTCACCTCCAGGTCCGACGCGCTGTCGCCACCGGCGGCGACGATCGTGTGGGGCTGGGCGCTCCCCAGCACCAAGGCCGGCGCGCTGGCTTCACATCGGCTCAGGAGCCGGTGGTCCTGGTGGCCGGGCGCCGGCCACGGCGCGTGCAGAGCGGAGGCGGTACCGGAGCGTTCCTCGACGAGCCAGGCGGCCCGGCGACTCACGCAGTCAGCGACTGCTCGCCGAGATACGGGGCCCAGTCGGCGCGGGCGCCGCCGCTCATGGCCAAGAGCCACACCCGCTGGCGTGGCGCGGCGGGCGGGCACCGAAGGACCAGTCCAACCTCGTGCGGGAGCCGGTCCTCCTTTCGGGTGTTGCAGCGCCGGCAGGCGGCCACCACGTTGTCCCACACGTGCAGGCCTCCCCGGCTGCGCGGCACCACGTGATCGATGCTCTCGGCCGGTAGACCGCAGTACTGACAGCGGTGCCCGTCCCGGGCGAACACCGTCCGCCGGTTGACGGCCACCGTGCGGTTGTGGGGTACCCGCACGTAACGCGACAGGCGGACCACCGACGGCTCGGGGAAGGAGGCCCGCTCGGCGTGGAAGAACGCCTCGGTGGCGTGCAGGAGCTCGGCCCGGGTGGCGAGCACCAGGAGCAGGGCCCGGCGCGACGACACGATCCCCAGCGGCTCGAACGTGGCGTTCAGGACCAAGGCCCGATTGGCCCCCACCATCCCTGATACCGCTGGTGACATCGGCCCAGAGGCTATCCGGTCATGTCCGGCGCCAGCGGCACATGTCCCGGCACCAGCCGAGGAACGAGACGACGTCCTGTTGTCTCGGCACGGCGTTGCCCTCCCCCCCGTAGGCGGTGATCATGCGGAACCGCCACAGCTCGTCGGTCGGGAGGGGCAGCGGCGGCCACGTGCGCCACCAGTGGCGCCGACGCAGACGAAAGGCCTCGGCCACTGCGGTGCCCCACAAGCCGGGGTGCACGGCGACGGCGCGCACCAGGGCCCACGCCGTGGCGCGGCTCACGAGTTCGCCTCGCCCAGGTGACGCCATCCGACGGCGGCCGCTCCGACGAGCGGGCCGTCGGCGCCCAAGCCGGCGGGGACGATGCGCGCCGATCTCGAGAAGGAGAGCCGGGCTCGTTCGGAGATCTCGGCCGACGCGGCGGCGAAGAACGGCGAACCGAACCCGAGAGCCACGGATCCGGCCACGACGGCGAGCTCGAGGTCGAGAAGGTTGGCCACCGACGCCACAGCGCGACCCACCAGCCGGCCGGCGCGCACGACCATCTCCGGAGGCGCCAGCTCGGCGGGGCGGCCGGTGAGTGCCTCTATGGCGAGGCCCGAAGCCTCCGCCTCGAGACAGCCGCGCCCTCCGCACGCACAGCGCCGTCCGTCCGGCTCCACCACCACGTGGCCGACGTGCCCGGCGTTGCCGGTCGCACCATCGAGCAGGCGACCTTCGAGGACGATGCCGCCGCCGACACCGGTCGACACCACCATGGCCATGAAATTCGTCGACTCCCGGGCCGCGCCCCTCCAGCCTTCACCGAGAGCGAGCGCCTTGGCGTCGTTGTCCAGCGCCGTGGGCAGTCCACTGTGGGCAGCCATGCGGGACCGCAAGGGGAACTCGCGCCAACCGGGGATGTTGAGCGGTGACACCGTCTCGCCCCCGGCCGCCATGGGACCGCCGCACCCGATGCCACACGCCACGATCGGTGCTCGAACGGCCGAGCGCACATCGTCGGCCAACCCTGCCAGGGTGGAGAAGAGCTCCTCTGCGCCCGCCCCGGACGGGGTGGGCTCGACCGACCTGCTGAGGATGGTGCCGTCCCGATCGACCAGCCCGGCGGCCATCTTGGTCCCACCCACGTCGACGGCGAGGCACAGCCCGGCGTTCGAGGAGAGGACCGTCCCGCCTCGCCGGGGAGGGCTCAGCGGTTCCGGCGGAAGCGGTCGCGCAGCCAGTTGCCGCTGTCGTGGAGGGCGTTGCCGATGCCCCCGGCGTGCAACGACTTGCCGATGTCCTCGAGGCCCGCCTTCCCCATGCGCTGGAGGTTGGTCCAGAAGGTGACGAGCGAGGCGAACATGATGAGGACGCCGAAGAAACCGACGGCAACGGAGCGGGTGAAGAAGGCGATCATCACCACCAACCCCACGACGAAGCCCACCACCGACCACTTGAGGTAGCGGCCGGCGTAGCGGTACATGTTCTCCCTGCGGACGCGGTCGGCGAAGGCGGGGTCCTGCTTGTACAGCGCCCGCTCGAGCTCCTCTAGCACTCGTTGCTCGTGCTCGGAGAGCGGCACGTCACCCCTTTCCACCGACCCTCGACCAGAGGGTACCGCTGGTCTTCCAATCTTCGCGCACGCCTTTGGGCCTCTCAACGGTACCCCTGTCCGTCAGTGTGACGAGGGTCGCCCAGCTTCGGCGTCGGGCCCCCACTGGGTGTCCCCCCGCCGTTTGACCGACAGCCCGTCCCCCCCGAGCAGGGCCGCCGGGGCCACGGCGGCCTGCCCGTATCGCGCCCTGATGGCGGCCAACGCCGCCTCGACCTCCGCCCAGGCCGGCTCGTTCCCCGCCGCCGACGATCCCCCCTCGCTCGGCTCGGCGGTCCGCTCGAGGTCCTCGAAGCTGAGTTGGTGCAGCTCGGGCGTGCTGGTGAGACCCGAGGCCGAGACCCCGAGGAGCCGCACACCCGGGCCGACGTCGACCGCCTGCAACAGGGCCAATGTCACTTCGCGCACGACGCGGTGCGAGGCGGTGGCCTGGGGCAGGGTGTGCGAACGGGTGATGGTGGTGCGATCGCCGAAGCGGATCTTCACCGTGACGGTACGCGCTCGCACAGCGGCTTCGCGCAGGCGTTCGCACACCGCGTCCGCCATCCGTACCGCCTGCGGGTGCAGCGCGCCGTGGTCGTGGAAGTCGGAAGCGAAAGTCTCCTCGTGGCCGACGGACTTCGCCACCCGATCAGCCACCACGGGCCGGTCGTCGACGCCGCGCGCCAATCGGGCCACGTGCTGTCCGTGGGCCGCCCCCAGGACCCGGCACAGTGCCTCCTCGGGAATGGCGGCCAGCTCGGCCACCGTGGCCACCCCCAGCCCCGCCAGCCGCGAGGCGGCCGCCGGCCCCACCCCCCACAGGGCGCGTATCGGCAAGGCATGGAGAAAGGCCAGCTCGTGCTCAGGGGGCACCACCACCACGCCTCGACCGGGCTGACGGCCCCCGGTGGTGGCGATGGGCTTGGCCGCCTCGGACGCCAGCTTGGCCAGGAGCTTGTTGCGGGCCGCCCCGACCGAGCAGTCGAGCTGCAACGTGTCGCGCACCTCTCGGCGGAGCCGCTCGGCGATGGCGGTCGGCGGGCCCAGGATGCGCCTGACACCGGCGACGTCGAGGAAGGCCTCGTCCAACCCGATGGCCTCGACCACCGGCGTGTAGGAGTGGAGCAACTCGTGGAGCTTGGTGCTCAGCTCCGAGTACCGCCAGTAACGACCGGAGATGAAGACGGCGTGCGGGCATCGACGACGCGCCTCCACCGAGGACATCGCCGAGTGCACCCCGTAGACGCGGGCCTCGTAGGTACAGGACGCCACCACGCCTCGCGTCCCGGAACCTCCGACGATCACCGGCTTTCCCCGGAGGGTGGGGTCGTCGAGGACCTCCACGGCGGCGAAGAAGGCGTCCATGTCGACGTGCAGGACCGTGCACGCCTCGGTCAGTCGCTCGTCCACTCAGGCCGCTCAGGTGTTCAGGCGGAGGCGCCGGAACCCCTCGGCGAACGCCACGCCGGCTTGGCGTCCCTCTTCCTGGGCCCGGAGGCGCACCGCCTCGGCGGCCCAGTCGCCCTCGTCGGCGAACTGACTGCGATGACAGGACACGGCGGCCACCTTGTCCTCGATGGTGTGGGAGATGTCCACCCACACGTTGGGGGCCAGCGTGCCCGACAGCAGGACGGTGTCGGCCCGATGGGGCGGTCCTGCCTCGGGGAAGTAATGGGGCAGGGCGGCGGCCGGAGCCAGGGCGTCCAGGGCGCACAGCCCCACCACCCGGTGGTCCCGGTGGTTGAAGTACTCCTCGCCGAAGAACACCGCGGTCGGGTCCGGGCACAGCACCGTGGCGGGACGCAAGCGCCGCACCAAGGCCACGAGCTCGCCCCGCAGGGCGGCATCCTCGGTCAGCTCGCCGTCGGGATGGCCGAGCAGGTGCTGGCCGGTGACGCCCACGACTTGCGCCGCCCGACGGGCCTCTGCCGTGCGGCGCTCGGCCAGGAGCGCCGGGGACAGCTCGGCGTCGGTCGTGCCCTTGTCGCCGGAGGTGCAGATCACCACGTGCACCTCGGCTCCTCGGCGTGACCACGATGCCAGCGTCCCGCCGCACGAGACGTCGGGATCGTCCGGGTGGGCGTAGACGGCCAGGACCCGGCCCGGGTCTCCCGCCAGGAGCTCGGGCACCGGCTCAGGCCTTGCGTTTGGGAGCGGTGGTCTTGGTCAGGAGGCCGACCTCGCGCTGGAAGTCGCCCACGTCCTCGAACCCCTTGTAGACCGACGCGAAGCGAAGGTAGGCAACCTCGTCGACTTCCCGGAGGCGCTCGAGCACGGCCACGCCGATCTGCTGGCTGCTCACCTCGGCGCCCAGGCCGCGCAGGGCGTCTTCCACGTCCTGGGCCAGGGCGTCGAGTGCCTCCTCACCGACAGGCCGGTTCTTGGTGGCGGCACGGACCCCGGCCACCACCTTGGCCCGGTCGAACGGCTCGCGCTGTCCACCTCGCTTGAGCACCCAGAGCGGCGCCTCCTCGAGACGCTCGTACGTGGTGAATCGCCGTCCGCACGCCGCGCACTCTCGGCGGCGGCGAATGGCTCCGCCGTCCTCGGCCAGGCGCGAGTCGACGACGCGATCGTCCAGGCTCTGGCACCAGGGACAGCGCACGAAGTCAACCTACTGCCCGCCTCAGGCGCGTCGTCAGGGCAGGTGGATCCGCTCCCCCGGCTGCAACGTGTCGGAGCCCACCTGTGCTTCGAGCTGGGCCACGATCGGGCGTGGGTCTCCATCCGGGTCGAGCCGCTCGGCGATGGACCACATCGTGTCGCCCGGCTGCACGACGTAGACGCGATCGGGCGAGACCGCCGCCCCCGCCAGGACGGAGCCGGGGGTGACGAGGGGATGCCCCCCGGCTCCGCCCCAGGGGAGGGCGAGGGCGACGAGACCGGCGATGACGAGGGCGCCCAGGGTCACCCGACGGCGCCGGGCGCGGAGCTGGTGCCGCCGGCGGGCGGCCACGGCGGGGTGGCGCGAGCTGTGCTGCGCCCGGGCGTCCCGGCCCGCCGGGCCCTGACGGCCGCAGCCGCCGGGAGGGTTCGACGCGACGACGACCGGGCGCCAGCGGGGCGCGTCCGCGGGCCGGTGCGCCTGCTCCAGCTGGAGGGCGGCGGTCATCGGCTCGGCCCGACCAGAAGCGAACAGATGTTCGTCATCGCCGCCATCTGACCACGAACAGATGTTCGTGTCAAGACCCCGACGTTCGTGGGGACCAGAGGATCCACGCTCACGGGACCACCCTGACATCGGGGTGTGACACCGCTCCCCCGGCGAACAGATGTTTGCCTGGGTGGGCCATCACCGATACGCTTGGCGAACTGGTGTTCGGGCCCGGGCCCGGCGCCGAGCCACCGAGGGCACTGCGGCCCCGGGAAGGAGGACCCCATGGCCGAGGCGTTGACGGGTAAGCGCCTGCAGATCCTGGAGTGCATCGCCGCCAGCCTCCGCCAGCGGGGGTACCCCCCCTCGGTGCGGGAGATCGGCGAGGCCGTCGGGCTGACCTCCTCCTCCACCGTCCACGCCCACTTGGCGGTGCTCCAGCGCGAGGGATACCTGCGCCGTGACCCCACCAAGCCCCGCGCCATCGAGGTGCGCTTCGACCCCTCGTCCAAGGCGGCCATGGCGGCTCGGCCGGCTCGCAACGTCCCCCTGGTGGGCGACGTCGCCGCCGGCACCGGGGTCCTGGCCAGCGAGAGCGTCGAAGAGCTGTTGCCCCTGCCCGAGGACTTCACCGGCACCGGATCGCTCTTCATGTTGCGCGTGCGGGGACGATCCATGATCGATGCCGGGATCCTCGACGGCGACTACGTCGTCGTGCGCCAACAGCCGGCCGCCGACAACGGCGACATCGTGGTGGCCGGGATCCCCGGCGAGGAGGCGACGGTGAAGACCTTCTCGCGACGCCGGGGGCGGGTCGTGCTCACCCCGGCCAACGCCGCCATGGAGGCCTTGGAGCTCGATCCGGCCGACGTCACGGTGTTCGGCAAGGTGGTCACGGTCCTGCGCAGGTTGTGACCGGGAGGTGATGACCGGGCGGTCGCCTCGTCAGGCGGCCAGCTTGTCCAAGGCGGCCTTGTACTCCTCTTTCTGACGCGGGGTGCGCAGGTCTGCGGAGGCGAAGGTGGCCACCACCGCTCCCGACGTGTCGATCACGAAGGTCTGGCGGTTGGCACAGCCCAAGGACTCGTTGAACACGCCGTAGGCCTTGGAAACCTCGCCATGCGGCCAGAAGTCGGAGAGCACGGGGAAGTTGAAGCCCTCTTCCTCGGCCCACTTGCGCTGCGAGTGGACCGAGTCGCAGGACACGGCGAGCACCTGCACCCCGGCCGCCTCGAACGAGGCGATGTCGTCGCGTAGTTCGCACAGCTCGCCCCGGCACACCCCGGTGAAAGTGAACGGGTAGAACACGAGGACCACGTTCTTGTCTCCCTGGAACGACGACAGCTTCACCTTGTCGCCGGTCGAAGCGGGCAACTCGAAGTCGGGTGCCTGGTCACCGACCTGCACGGCCATGGGAACCTCCTTGGTGGCGAGAAGTCGAACCGCCAGCGACCCTACCGGGACCGCCCGTGGTCAGGGCTGCGGCGCCACCCCCAGCACCGCCGCCAGCACGGCATGAGCTCGGGCCAGCTCGCCCGCCGTCACCTGCTCGTGGGCGGTGTGGGCGAGGGCGGGATCGCCGGGCCCGAAGTTCGCCGCCGGCACGCCGGCGGCGAAGAGCGTGGCCACGTCCGTCCACCCCACCTTGGCCCGCGCCGGCTCCGCCGAGGCCTCGACCAGGCCGGCGAGCAGCGGGTGGTGGAGCCCGGGCGGCGCACCAGGGGCGACGTCGACCACCTCGATGCCGTCTCCGGGCTGGCCGGCGGCGAAGAGGGGAGCGAACATGGCACGCAGGGCTGCCTCTGCCTCTTCGGCGCCCCGGTCGGGAGCAAAGCGGAGGTTGACCGTCAACCGGGCCTCGTCGGGGACCACGTTCCCGGCCACGCCCCCCTCCACCCGCACCGCCTGGAGCTGCTCGGTGTACGTGCAGCCGTCGACCACCACCTGGCGAGGCTCGTAGGCATCGAGCACGTCGAGGGCAGGGCCGAGCCGGTGCACGGCGTTCACACCCTGCCAAGGCCGGGCGGTGTGCGCCCGTCTCCCTCCGAAGGACAAGACGGCTCGCAGCGTGCCCTGACACCCGGCCTCCACCACTCCACCGGTCGGCTCGGCCAGCACGGCGGCGTCGGCGTGCAGGAGCTCCGGTCGCGACCGGGCCAACGCGACCAGGGCGTCGGCGTCGCGTTCGATCTCCTCGCAGGCGTAGAAGACGAAGGTGGCATCGAGCTGCGCCTGCTGCACCTTCCCGGCCAGCGCCAGGAGCACGGCCAGGCCGCCCTTCATGTCGACCGCCCCCAGCCCGGACAACGAGTCACCGACGAGGCGGGCCCCGCTGGCGCCGAAGGGTGGCACGGTGTCGAGGTGCCCGGCGAGCAACAGCCGGGCGTGGCGGCCGAAGCTGGTGCGGGCCACGACGCTGTCCCCGATGCGCTCGACGTCGAGGGCGGGCTGGGCCCGGAGCTCGCGCTCCACCCGCTCGGCGATGGCGGACTCCTCCCGGCTCACCGAGGGAATGTCGACCAGCTCGGCGGCCAGCTCCAACAGGCCGGTCATGGCGGCGTCCCGGTCGGCGGGCTCAGCCGGCACCGTGGTCGCGCAGAGCGGCCTCGAGCACCGCCTTGTCGTGACGACGGCCTTCTTCGAGGCGCTTGATGACGAGCGCACAGGGCAGGAAGAACTCACCGCCCGGGTACTGGCGGCGGCGGGACGCTCCCACCACCACGCTCCGGGGCGGCACCTCGCCGCGGCCGAGCTCCTCGCCGGTTCCGGCGTCGATGACCGGGATGCCCGGGTTCAGGATGACCCCCTCCGCCAGCACCGACCCCTCGCCGACACGCGCACCTTGGGTGATCATGCACCGGCTGCCGATGGAGCAGTCGTCCCCCACGATCACCGGTGCGCTCTGCGGAGGCTCGAGGACGCCGCCGATGCCCACGCCGCCGGCGAGGTGGACCCGGGCGCCGATCTGGGCGCAGGAGCCCACCGTGGCCCAGGTGTCGACCATGGTCTCGGCACCGACCCGGGCGCCGATGTTCACGTAGCTCGGCATGAGGATGACGCCGCGGTCGAGGAACGACCCCCATCGGGCCGAAGCCCCCGGGACGGCCCGCACCCCGGCGGACGCGTACCCGGACTTGAGGGGCAGCTTGTCGGCGAACTCGAAAGGGCCGAGCTCGATCGTCTCCAGGGCCCGGAGCCGGAACAGCAACAAGATGGCGTACTTGAGCCACAGGTGGACGACGACTTCGTCGCTGGCCGGGTCCACCTCTGCCACTCGTGCCTCCCCCCGGTCGAGCAGCTCGATGGCCTCGGTCACGACGCCCAGCGCGTCGACGTCGCCGGGCGTGAGCTCGCCGGCGCGCTCCCAGAGCTCCTCGATGCGGGCTTGCAGGTCGGCCACGGATGAAACCTACCGGACCGTCCCCGGCCACCTGGGCCTCTTCCCGACAACCGCTCAGAGCACCCGGCGCAGGATGCGCTCCTTCTTCTCGTCCAAGGGCGGATAGACGAAGGGCAGGTCGGGTTTGAACGGCCTGCGCAGCACCGGCTTGCGATGGCTCAGCTCCTCGAAGCCGGCACGGCCGTGGTAGGCGCCCAGCCCGCTGTCCCCCACTCCGCCGAAGGGGAGCTCGGGGGGGAGGATGTGCATGAGCACGTGATTGACGCACACCCCGCCCGACGACGTGTGCTCGAGCACGGACCGTTCGACCTGCCGGGACTTGGTGAACAGGTACAGCGACAGCGGCTTGGGACGCTCGGCCACGAAGCGAATCGCTTCGTCGATCGAGCCCACGCTGAGCACGGGGAGGATCGGCCCGAAGATCTCGTCCTGCATGATCGGTGCCGACGGGTCGGGGTCCACGACCACCGTCGGCTCCACCCACCGCTCGGCGTGGTCCACCTTGCCTCCCCGCACCACGGTGCCCCCGCTGCCCTCGAGCAGTCCTTCGAGGCGCCGTAGGTGCCGGTCGTCGACGATCCGCGTCCGGGTGCGGGCCGGGTCAGGACCTTCCATCTGCTCGATCGAGCGTCCCAGCTCCTCGACCAGGCGATCGGCCACGGGGCGCTCCACCAGCACGTAGTCCGGAGCGATGCACGTCTGGCCGGCGTTGAGCAGCTTGCCCCAGGTGATGCGGCGCGCCGCCACCTCCACGTCGGCGTCGCTCGCCACGAGCACGGGGCTCTTGCCGCCGAGCTCCAAGGTGACGGTGGCCAGTTGCCTGGCTGCCGCCGACGCCACGATCCTGCCCACCGACGTGCTCCCGGTGAAGAAGACGTGGTCGAAGGGGTGCTCCAACAGGGCACCGGCCACCTCGGCATCCCCCTCCACCACCACGACGGCGTCGGGATCGAGGTACTCGGGGATGAGCCGGGCCAGGGCCGCCGAGGTGGCCGGGGTCAGCTCGGACGGCTTGAGCACCGCCGCGTTCCCTGCCGAGACCACCGACACCAGCGGGGCGAGCGCCAGCTGCACCGGGTAATTCCAGGGCGAGATCACGAGCACGGCGCCCCGCGGCTCGGGCACGGTCCAGGCGCTGCCGGGCACGTTGGTGATGCCCGGCCACGTCCGCCGGGGTCGCATCCAACGACGCACCCGGCGCCGGGCGTGTGACGCCCACCCCACCACGGGGGCGAGGTCACTGGCCCACGCCTCGGCACGGGGTTTGCCGAAGTCCTCGGCCATGGCGTCGAGCAGCTCCGGCTCCTTCTCCGTCACCAGCCGCTCGATCCCCCGCAACTGCGTGACCCGCCATTGCGCCGGGCGGGTGCGCCCCGACGAGAAGGCACTCCGAACGGTGCCGTACGCCTGCGCCGCCACCCTCGCCGTGTCCGCCATGGCTCGCTCCTTTCTCTTCTCTCTTCCCGCTCTACCCGCCGATCCCTGCTCGAGAAGCGGCGCCGACGAGATCTGCCGACGCCACCCGCTCGAGCGCCGGTTCCAGGCGTTGGTCGGGCACCACCAGGGCGACCCGGACGAAGCCCGCCCCGGGCGTGCCGTAGAACTCGCCCGGGCTCACCAGCACGCCGGCCGATCGGGCCAGGGCCTCGGCCAGCACCCAGGCGCCGTCTCGTCCCTCGTCCCGACCGCGCTCGACGGCCCACGACGGAGCTGCCACCCAGAGGTAGAAGCCTCCCGAGGGCATGGTCGCGTCGAGTCCGGCGGCGGTGAAGGCCTCCACGGCGCGTTCCAGGCGGTGCCGGTACCTCCGGCGCTGGAGCTCCACGTGCTCGTCGTCACCGAGGGCCACCACCGCGGCGGCCTGCACCGGGCCCGGCACCATGAGCCCGGCGTGCGTGCGGACCTGGGCCAGGTAGCGCACCAGCTCGGCGTCGCCGGCGTAGAACCCGGCCCGGACCCCGGCCAGATTGGACCGCTTGGACAGCGAGTGCACGGCCAGGACGCCCTGGCTGCCCCGCCCGAGGACCGAGGCGGGCGGGCGGTGCCAGGTGAACTCGGCGTAGCACTCGTCGGAGACGACCGGCACGTCCCGGTCGCGGCCCCACGCGGCCAGGTCGTCCAGGTCGCTCAGGGCACCGTGGGGGTTGGCCGGGGAGTTGACCCACAACAACAGCGCCCGGGAAGCCTCGGCGTCGGGGAGCGACCGCACGTCGAGGGACCCGTCGACGGCGGGGGGAAGACCGACGTAGCGGCACCCGGCCAACGTGGCCCCCATGGCGTAGGTCGGGTAGGCGAGCGCAGGCCCGAGGACGGTGTCGCGATCGGGCCGGCGCAGCCGGAGGTACCAGGCCGTCGACGCCACCAGCTCCTTGGTGCCGACGCAGGCGGCCACCGCGCCGGGATCGACCGCCACCCCGAAGCGGCGCGCCAGGTACGAAGCGGCGGCCTGGCGGTACGCAGGCGATCCCACCGACGAGGGATAGCCGCGTTCGCTGCCCGACGAGCCCAAGGCGGTGACGACCGGGGGCGGGGGCGGATCGCACGGGGTGCCCACGGAGAGGTCGACGAGCCCGCCGGGGCTCTGTGCCGCCAGCTCCCCCAGGGCGCGGAGGCGGTCGTAGGGATAGGGCGGCGGCCGGAACCCCTCGGCACGTTCGTCGGTCACGACGCCACGAACTCCGAGAACCGGGCCTGACCGGCGGCGTCGAGCACCACGTCGACCACGGTGGCGCCCTCACCGTGGGTCTCCTCGACCACCTCTCCTTCTCGGTGCACGGCGGCGAGGACGTCGCCACGCTCGAAGGGCACCCGCAGGCGCACCGCCCGGTCGGCCCGGCGGAGGTGGGCGCCCATGACCGTGAGCAGATCACCGGTCCCCTCCCCGGTGCGGGCGGACACGACGCAACTGTCCCCGTGGCGCCGGGCCAGCCGTCTCGACTCCGTCGCGTCCAGGTCGGCCTTGTTGACGACGAGCAGCTCGGGGACATCGGCAGCGTCGATCTCGGCCAGCACGGCGCGCACCGCCTCGATCTGCGACTCGGGGTCCTCGGCGGCGCCGTCCACCACGTGCAGCAGGAGATCGGCCTCGCGCACCACCTCCAGCGTGGAGCGAAACGCCTCGACCAGCTGATGAGGCAGCTTCCGCACGAATCCCACCGTGTCGGACACCAGCACCACTTCTCCACCCGGAAGCGCCAGTCGTCGCGTCCGGGGGTCGAGCGTGGAGAACAGCCTGTCCTCCACCACCACGCCTGCCCCGGTGAGCGCGTTGAGCAGTGTCGACTTGCCGGCGTTGGTGTAGCCCACCAGGGACACGGTGCGCTGGCGCGAGCGATGACGGGCCCGGCCCTGGGTGCGCCGGGTGTCGGTGAGCGCCCGCAAGTCGGACTCGAGGCGGGCCATGCGTCGCAACAGCCGGCGGCGGTCGACCTCGAGCTGGGTCTCACCCGGTCCCCGGGTGCCGATCCCTCCGGCCTGCTGGGACAGGGCGTGGCCCCGTCCGCGCAGGCGCGGCAGTCGGTAGCGCAGCAGTGCCAGCTCGACCTGCGCCTTTCCCTCTTGGCTGCGGGCGTTCTGGGCGAAGATGTCCAGGATCACCGCGGTGCGGTCGATGGCCGTGCGGCCGAGGATCTTCTCCAGGTTGCGTTGCTGAGCGGGGGACAGCTCGTCGTCGAAGACGACCGTGTCGGCGTCGACGGACTCCGAGACCCGGTGCAGCTCTTCGGCCTTTCCGCTGCCGACGAACGTGGCAGGGTCCACGCGCTCGCGGCGCTGGACGACCCGGGACACCACGTCGGCACCCGCCGTGTCGACCAACAGGGCCAGCTCGTCGAGGTCGGCTTCGACCGTCGAGACCGAGGTCCAGGGGAACACCACGCCGACGAGGACGATGCGCTCTCGGAACCGGCGCTCGATGAGGGTCACGAAGACGCGGCCACCTGTTCGGACACGAGGGCCGTCATGGCGGCCAGGGACTCCTCGTCGACCACGATCTCGGCCACCGTGACGGTGGGCCCGCCGAGAACGGCACCGTCGGGCCCGAGACGCACCTCGAGGGCTCCGCCCGGGTTGTGCACGATGTAGGTGTCGTGCCCCTCTCCCCCGCCGGCGATCCCCCACGAACCAGCGGCGGCGGCGGACGCACAGGCGCCGGTCCCGCACGCCAACGTCTCTCCTACCCCGCGTTCCCACACTCGCATGACGAGCTCACCCGGCGCCGATCCGACCCAGGCGAACTCGACGTTCACCCCGTCCGGGGCCGACCCGTCGAGGCGCGAGCCCACGCTCCTGACGTCGTCGCCGCCGAGGGGCCCGTCGAGGAGGAGCACGACGTGGGGGTTGCCCACCGTCGCCTCCCGGGCGGCGGTGACGACGGGCCCGTCCGGGGAGCCCACGGTCAGGGCGCCGACGAGGGCGTCGAGCTCGGGCCCGAGGCGCACAGGCCCCATACCGACGCGCCCGTAGCCGGTGGCCGGCTCCGCTCCGGCCGAGTACTCGACACGGCGACGGCCGGCCGCGGTGTCGACCTCCACGACCCCGGGGCGGACCCAGCCGGCGTCGACCGCCGCCTGCACCAGGCAGCGGATCCCGTTCCCGCTCATCTCGGCCTCGGACCCATCCGCGTTGCGCAGCTCCATCCGGAGGTCGGCGCCGCCGGTCCCGGCGGTCGCCTGCAGCAGTCCGTCGGCACCCACCCCGAAGTGCCGGTGGCACAGGGCAGCCACCTCGGCGGACGAGAACGGGCCACGTCCGTCCTCGTCGAGATGGACCAAGAAGTCGTTGCCGGCTGCGTGGTGCTTGGACAGGCAGCTGGGGGTGGTGCCGACCATCACCCCCAGTCTCCCACCGCCGCCCGACGCGCCGGCTCGGGAGCAGCCCGGTCCCAGCGGACGACCAGCTGCTCGAAGAGCTCGCCGCCCGGCACCAGCCACTCCACCCTCGGGTCGCGGCGGAACCAGGCCCACTGCCGGCGGGCGAAGGCCCGGGTCCGGCGTACGGCCTCGGCGACGGCCTCCTCGAGCGGGACCCCGTCCTCCACGTGGGCGAGCAGCTCCCGGTACCCGAGGGCCTGGCGCGCCGTGCGTGACAAGGCCGGCCCGAGCGCGGCGAGCTTGCGCACCTCGTCGAGCAGGCCGGCCTCGACCAGCGCAGCGAAGCGAGCCTCGATGGCGGCGTCGACGCGCCGTGCGTCGAAGGGGACGCCCACCATCGGGATCCGGGTGGGCGGGTAGCGACCCAGGCCGGGCCCGAACGACGAGAACGGGCGGCCCGAGCCGATCGTCACCTCCAGAGCTCTCACGACGCGACGACGGTTGGTCGGCGTCATGCGGGTGGCGGCGAGCGGGTCGAGATCGGCCAACCTGGCGTGCAGCGCCTCGACCCCGCCGGGCTGGTCGGCTTGCCGCTCGAGTTCGGTGGCCACCTCGGGCCATCGCCCGGGAAGGTCGAGCTCGTCGACCACCGCTCGCAGGTAGAGCCCCGTCCCTCCCACGAGCAGGGCCCGGTTGCCCCGGCCCTCGATGGCGGCCAGGGCGTCGGCGGCGGCCGCTTGGAACTGCGAGACGGTGAACTCCTGGGTGGGGTCGACCAGGTCGACGAGGTGGTAACGAAGTGTCCGGCGCTCCTCGGCGCTGGGCTTGGCCGTGCCGATGTCCATGCCCCGGTAGACGGCCATGGAGTCGACCGACATCAGCTCGACGCCCGGACGCGCCCGGGCCAAGGCGGCGGCGAGCGTCGACTTGCCCGAAGCCGTCACGCCCACCAGGGCGAGATGCCCGCCACCCTCCGGCACGGCGGGCTCAGGCGTTGCGCACCGCCACCGGGATGCGTCGACGACGCACCGGCCCTGAAGCGGCGGCGACCAGCCGGCCCGTCAGGTGGTGCGGAGCGGCGCCGGTCACCTCGACGTGGGCGTAGCTCCCCTCCCCCGGGGCGCCCTCGGCAGAGGGAGGGAAGTGGACGAGCTTGTTCTGCCGGGTGCGGCCGGTGTGCACGGTCTTGTCGCGCTTGCTCGGGCCTTCCACCAGCACCTCCTCGACCCGTCCCACCCGTCGCCGATGGGCGGCCAGCGCCGAGCGCTCGACGACGACGCGCAGCCGCTCGAAGCGCTCAGCCACCACGTCGGGGGCGACGAAGTCGTCGGTCATCGCCGCGGCTCGGGTGCCCGGACGGGGAGAGAAGATGAAGGTGTAGGCGCTGTCGTAGGCAGCTTCGGCGGCGACGGCGAGGGTGTCGGAGAATTCGTCTTCGGTCTCGCCGGGGAAGCCCACGATGATGTCGGTCGTCACCGCCAGGTCGGGGACGGCTTCGCGGGCGGCACGGAGGCGACCGAGGTAGCGCTCGGCCGTATAGCCACGCCGCATGGCGGCGAGCACTCGGTCGCTGCCCGACTGCAGCGGGAGGTGCAGGTGCTCGCACACGGCCGGGGTCTCGGCCATGGCGGTGACCGTAGCCGGGCGCAGGTCCTTGGGGTGAGGGCTCGTGAAGCGGACGCGGCGGATCCCCTCGACGGCACCCACCGCCCGGAGGAGCTCGGCGAAGAGCGGGCGGCGCTTGGTGATGTCGCGCCCGTAGGAGTTGACGTTCTGCCCCAGGAGGGTGACCTCGCTCACCCCGGCAGCGGCCAGCACTTCGACCTCGGCCACCAGGGCGTCGAAGGACCGGCTCACCTCGGGCCCGCGCACCTGAGGGACGATGCAGAAGGCGCACGAGTTGTCACATCCCACCTGGACGGTCACCCACGCCGAGAAGGCGGACGTGCGCACGGCAGCCGGGGCGGTCATGAAGTCGAGCCCGTCGTCGGCGGCGGTGTCGAGCACCTCGACGACAGGTCCCTCCATGGCGGCCCGGCGCAGCAGCACCGGGGCTCGGTCGAGGTTGTGGGTGCCGAACACCACGTCGACGTGCGGGGCCCTGCGCCTGATGAGCTCCCCGTCCTTCTGGGCCAGGCAACCGGCCACGGCGATGAGGGTCCCCGGCCGGTCGTGCAGGCCGGCCTTGAGGCGGCCGAGCTCGCCGTAGAGCTTGTTGTCGGCGTTCTCCCGGATGCAGCACGTGTTGAGCACGATGACGTCGGCAGTCTCGGCGCTGGTGACCGGGACCATGCCGTCCGCCACGAGCAGCCCGGCGATGCGCTCGGAGTCGTGCTCGTTCATCTGGCACCCGAAGGTGCGGATGTGGAAGGTGCGGCCGGAGGGCACGCGCAGAGACTAGGCCGGCACGGCTGGCGTCAGGGCAACCCTCCGGCATGGCGCGCGAAGAGATGTTCGAGGCGCAACAGGAGCGGCGGCGCCGGGCCGCTCGGCACGACGCGTGTCGTCAGCACGCCGACGAAGGCGAAGGCGGCCGCGACGAGCATGGCGATGGCGGTGCGGTGGCCGGCGCCACCGTGGACCGTGACCAGGGTCGCCGCCACGACGGCGACGCCGAGCGCCGAGCCGACCTGGCGCGACGCAGTGAGCACCGCGCTGGCCGAGCCCTCGCCTCGGGCGGCCACCGGCCCGTGCGTCCCGGCCAGGGTCGAGGCCACCTGCACGATGCGGGCCGAGACGCCCAGCACGAACAGGGAGGCGAGCAACCCGCCGAGCGGCCCGCGTCCCACGCTCACCGCAGCGCCGACGAGCGACAGCAAACCCAGGGACAGTCCAGCCAGAAGGGCACGCCTGGGCCCGAGGGCGGGGACGAGCTTCGAGGCCGGACCGGCCAGGGCGAAGGCCCCGACGGCTTGGGGGATGAAGCACAGCCCCGTGAACAGTGGTGTCAGGCCCCGGCCCTCCTGCAGGTACAGCGTCACCAGGAGCACGGCGGCGGCGTTGCAGGCGCCGTAGGCGAACAGGCACTCGTTGGCGCCCGAGATGGCCCGGTCCTTGAGCAGGTCCAGGTCGAGCAGCGGTGCGGTCGCCCGGCGCTCGCGGACGACGAAAGCGACGAGCAGCACCACGCCGACACCCACCGCCACAGCTGGCTGGGTGGGCGCAAGGGTGTCGCCGACCCGGGTCACGCCGAGCACGAGCAGCGCCACCCCGGCGGTGGCGGCCACGGCTCCGGCGACGTCGAGCCGGCCTGAGCGCCTGGGCGGGTCGGCGGGCAGGAGACGAAGGGACGCCACCAACAGCACCACGCCCACCGGGACGTTGACGAAGAAGACGAGTCGCCAGCTCACCTCGACGAGGAGCCCTCCCAGCACGGCGCCGGCGGCGAAGCCGGCCGACGCGACGGCTCCGTACACGCCCAGGGCGTGGGCGCGCTTGGCGTCGTCCGTCCAGCTCGTGACGAGCAAGGAGAGCCCGGCCGGAGCGAGCAGGGAGGCGCCGACTCCCTGGATCGCCCTGGAAGCGATCAGCAGCTTCGGCTCGACCGCGAGTCCTCCGGAGATACTGGCCAGGACGAAGACGCAGAGCCCGATTCGGTACAACCTGGCCCGACCGACCACGTCGGCGAGGCGGCCGCCGAGAAGGAGGAAGCCACCGAAGGTCACGGCGTAGGCGCTCACCAACCACTGCAGAGTCGTGGTGGCGACGTGCATGCCGTGCTGGATCGAAGGCAGCGCCACGTTGACGATCGTGAAGTCGAGGACCACCATGAACTGGGCCATCGCCAACGTGACGAGAAGAGCCGTGCCTGGTCCCGGCGCCCCTGACGTCGCGCCGTCCGGACCGTCAGAGCGGACAACGCTCATCGGGGGCACCTTTCACCGCGTCGGTTCGGCGTAGCTCAGCCCTCGACCACCAGACCGTCGAGATCGGGGCGCAGCACCCGCACCTGGCCGGCCACGCCGTGTTCGTCCAGGGCACGCTCCATGCCGGCTCGCACCCGATCGGCGTCACCACCCTCGCACAGGCCGAGCAGGGTGGGTCCTGCCCCCGACCAGCACGAGGCCAGCGCTCCGGCGGAGACGATCTCGCCGAGCAGGTGAGGCGCCTCGGGGAACAGCGGGATACGGAAGTCCTGATGCAGACGGTCCTCAGTCGCCTCCTTGACCAGCACAGCGCGGTCGGCCAACCCGGCCAGGAGCAGCGCCATCCGCCCGAGGTTGAAGGTGGCGTCGGTGCGGCTCACCCTCTGGGGCAGGACCTGTCGGGCGCGCGCCGTAGCCAGCGGCCGCTCGGGAACGACGGCAACGAGACCCAGACCGGTGTCGAAGGGCAGTCGCACTGCCCGGACCGCGCCCTTCACCATGGTGGCGGCCACGAGGCCGCCCACCACCGAAGCCGCCGCGTTCTCGGGATGGCCCTCGACGCGCGCCGCCACGCCCAGCGGATCCTTCGACCCCGCCGCCGCCGCTGCCGCCACGGCCAGCGCCGCCGAGGAGCCGAGCCCGCGGGCGACGGGGACCTCCGAGTGCACGGTGATGGCCAACCCGTCGTGGCCGGCCACGTCGATGGCCACCCGGGCCGCCAGGTGACCGGCGTCGGCGGGCAGGTCGGCGCCCTCGCCCACGGTGCGGACCGAGAGACGCCGGGCCGGCTCCACGTCGACCTCGACGTAGAGGTCGACGGCCAGGGCCAGCACGTCGAACCCCGGTCCCAGGTTGGCCATGGAGGCCGGAGCTCGTGCCCGCACGGCTGCTCAGGGTAGTGCCGGGGGGCAACCTCCACGCAGGAGGTTCAGCTCACGACGCCACCGGCACCGACAACGGTACGGCGCAGCTGTCGGCGAATCCTTGGCTCTTGAGCCCCAGGCCGCCGTTGAAGCGCGACCGGTAGTTCTCGAGCGCCACCCACGACGCCAGCTCGACGATCTCGGCTTCGCTCAAGTGCTGGCGAAGACGGTCGACCAGCTCCGGCGCCACCGACACCGGGGTGGAGGTGGCTGCTTCGGCGTACTCGAGGACGGCGAGCTCCCGGTCGTCGTAGAGCGTGCTGTCACGCCACTCGCCGACGTGGCGGAGCTTGTCGGGGTCCATGCCTTTGTTCACCGTCTCGTAGTAGCCGTAGTCGACACACCACGAGCAGCCGATGCGCGTGCTGGTCAGTTGCAGCGCCAGCCAACGCAGTTTGGGGTCGAGCCGTCGCCACCCCAGCTCGGCCGCGGTCTCGATGGCTCCCGCCGCCACGAGCACGCCCGAGTGGTGTGCGGCAGCCATGACCGGCTCGACGTCACGTCCGAAACGCCACCGCGAGTAGAGCGAGGACAGCCGGCCCACGAGGGTTCGAGGCTGGTCGATCAGGGTCACGTGCGCCATGGGACCTCCCGTCCGCCGGCTGCCGACGGTGGCCGGAGGCCGGCTCTGCACCGGCAGTGCTACTCCACCTGCCCTGCCGGACGCCAACCGAAACAGAGGTCAGAGGCCGGGGACGGAGAGCAACGGGATCGTCCCGAGCTCACCGTCGGACACCGTCACCGACAGGCCCGACGGCGCCGCGTCCTTCTGGTACAGCGCTTCGAGGGCGCTGAGCGCCGTGTCCATCACGATGCCGTTCACGTGGCCGGCGAAGGGCGAGGTGTAGCCGGGGTCGACGAGGCCGAGAAGGTCCCCGTCGAGAGTGGGCGAGGTCACTCCGGGCTCCTGGAATACGGCGGTGTAGAAGTCCGTCGGGATGCCGGCCGCCTGCAGAGCGGCGAGCATCTGGTCCCCCTCGTCCGAGGTGACCAGCCCGTCCATGACGGCGTGCACGACCACGGCGCCGAGGATGCCCGAGCTCTTCATGCCCAGCGCCAGGAACACCGGGCTGTCGTCGACGTAGGCCTGCGGCTCCTGGAGCGGCGTGCCCCCCGTCTCGGCCTCGATGTCGGCTACCGCCTCGGCTGCGTAGTCGTCCGCCGGGGCGATGGTGCTCGCCTCCAGGAAGGTCTCGGTCAGGTTGGCGACGCCTGAGGCGTCGATCCAGTACTCGAACAGCGGCTCGCCGTCGGCCCGGGTGGCGCCGGTGGCGGCGGCGATGCCGCTCGTCTCCCCGCCCATGCTCTCGCCGAAGAGGGTGTTCACGAAAGGCGTGGGACCGGTGTCGCATCGGCCGTCGAACGCCTTGGTCACGGCGATGGCGTCAGCGGCGCCCTCCTGGACGCGCCATCCGCGCGACGCGCTGGCGCCCGGGCCGTCGTCGGACGTGGCGGTGTTGTCCATGGCCAAGGCGATGACACCGTCGTCCGAGGAGATCTGTTCGAGGAGGGGAACCATGGAATAGGCCGTCTGCTGGTAGCCGTGCTCGAGCGCCACGATGCCTTTCGGCGCAGAGGAGGGCAGGACGTAGTAGCCGTACTGGCCGGCCCCTGGCCCGAGCGTGTACAGCTCGGCGCTGGACGGGTTGCCCGTGCACGAGGCTTGCGCCGCCCCGGCGCCCGGTGCCGTGGCCGGCAGGACGAGGCCGAGGGCGCCCGCACCCACAGCCAACACCGACACCGCCCTACCCGCCGACCGCATCTCCTTGGGCCTCCCCGCCCCGGCGCAAAAGGCTAGTGCCGGCTCAGTGCAGCAGGCGCCAGCGCATGGACGGGCCGGGCAAACCGGCCGTCGTCACCAGGGCCACGGTGAAGCGGCGCACCCCGTCCGTGACCGTCAAAGCCCCCACCTGGTCGCCGGCGGCGACGGCGCCGCGGACCGGACGAGGATGCAGCGCCACCGACCAGCGCGTCCCGGGCCAGACCAGGACGTCGACGGCCGAGGCCGTGGCCACCCCCACCCCGTGGGGATCCCACGGCACCCGCACGGAGCCGACGATCCTGTGCGCGGGCAGGACACCCTGATCGGACAGCCCACCGGTCACGGCGTCGACCAGGGACAAGGTGGCGGCGTCGGCGGTGCCCAAGGGGTCCACACCCTGCTGGCCGGTCACGGCGGCGAGCACCAGCACCTGCCGGCCGCCCACCTGACGGTCGGCGGCCAGGACGAGGCACCCCATGGCCGCCTGGGTGAACCCCGACTTCACGCCGACCACCCCGTCGGTACCCACCACCTGCACGTAATTGGACAGCACGCCGGAGCCCGGGATGGTGACCGCCGGTTGCGCCACGACGGCGGCGAAGGTGGGGATGGTCATGGCCACGTCGGCCAGCTTGAGCTGGTCGCCGGCGGTGCTCACGTCGCCGGGGTTGATGCCGCTCGGATCGACGTAGTGGGTGCCGGTCATGCCGAGCGTCTTGGCGGCGGCGTTCATCTTGGCCACGAAGCTGGCCGCGCTCCCTGCGTCCCACACGGCCAAGGCGTCGGCGACGTCGTTGGCGGAGTGCACGAGCATGGCGTCGAGGAGCTGGCGCTCGGTGAACTGCTCACCGGCCACGATCGGGATGGCCGTGGCATCGGCGGCAGCGTCGGCGTTGGCGTCGGCGGCGTTGGCCGCGGTCATGGTGAGCGTCGGCCCCTGTGCCGTCGGGCTGAGGGGGTGGTCGCGCAGGACCAGGTAAGCGGTCATGACCTTGGTCAGGCTGGCCACCGGGACCGGCGTCTCGGGCCCGGAGGGAAGGAGGAGCCCGGCGCCGGGGACCGACACGGCGGCCTCGCCGGCCTTGGGCCAGGGAAGCGCCGGCGGCGAGCCGACGGCGTCGCGCACCGTGGGCAACGAGACGTGGAGGGTCGGGGTGGGCAACGGGCGGGTGAGCTGGAGCGACAGGGACAGGGTCAGGGCTCCGGCCGCCAGGATGGGAAGCGGCCACCGGATCCGGCGCGGCCGTCTCCGGCGCTGGCCTCGGGCCGGCACGCCGAGCGCGAGGGGGCGCCCGACCGGGGGCACCGGGGTGGGCCCGCTCGGTGACGCCGGTGCGACCGGTGCCTCGGTGGACGGGGACGGCGCAGGCGGGGAAAGCGAGGTCGTGGTGGAGAGCGCCGAGGCCCGAGGCGATGGATCGGACCCCGAGGGACCGCTCACGATGACGACGTGACGGGGCACGCCCTACCTGGTGCTCAGCTGTTCGAGCTCCTCGGGGGTCATGAGCACCGCCCTGGCCTTCGACCCCTCCGAGGGCCCCACCACCCCCCGGCGCTCGAGCAAGTCCATGAGGCGCCCGGCGCGCGAGAAGCCCACGCGGAGCTTGCGCTGGAGCATGGAGGTGGACCCTAGCTGAGAGCGCACCACGAGCTCCATCGCCGCCGGCAACAGGTCGTCGTCATCGTCGTCCACGGCTCCCGAGCCGCCCGGACCCACGTCGGGACCGGCGACCCCTTCGACGTACTGCGCCTGGCGCTGGCGCCGCCAGTGGGCCACCACGGCGCGCACCTCGGCCTCGGTCACCCACGGGCCCTGGATGCGGCGGGGCACCGACGAGGAGGCGGTGAGCAGCAGCATGTCCCCCTTGCCGATGAGCCGCTCGGCCCCGGGTTGGTCGAGGATGACGCGACTGTCCGCCAGCGACGACACCGAGAAGGCGAGCCGGGAGGGAATGTTCGCCTTGATCACCCCGGTGATCACGTCCACCGACGGCCGCTGGGTGGCGAGCACGAGATGGATGCCGACGGCTCGGGCCATCTGGGCGATGCGGCACACCGATTCCTCGACGTCGCGCGCCGCCACCATCATGAGGTCGTTGAGCTCGTCCACGACCACGAGGACGAACGGCAACCGGTGTCGCACCGGCTCGCCTGCCCGCTCCGTGAGCTCGCTCGCCCCCTCTCGGGCCTCTTCCTCTTCCTCGTCCCCGCCGTCGTCGCCGGCGTCGCTGTCGTCACTGTCGTCGAGCACCCCGGCATCGACCGCCTCGTTGTAGCCGGTGATGTCGCGCATCCCGACCTCGGCCAACAGGTCGTAGCGGCGCTCCATCTCGGTCACCGCCCAGCTCAGGGCGTTCGCCGCCTTCTTGGGGTCCACCACGACCTGGGTGAGCAGGTGGGGAAGGCCGTTGTACTGGCCGAGCTCCACCCGCTTGGGGTCGACCAGGATGAGCCGAACGTGGTCGGGGGTGGAGCGCATGAGCACCGACGTGAGCAGCGAGTTGATGCACGACGACTTGCCCGCACCGGTCGCCCCCGAGATGAGGATGTGGGGCATGTCGGCCAGGTTGACCATCACCGGGCGCCCGGCGATGTCGCGGCCCAATGCCACCTCGAGCGGGTGCCGGGCGGCACGCGCCTCCTCGGTCGCCAACACGTCGCCCAGCGTCACCAGCTGCCGGCGGCGGTTGGGAACCTCCACGCCGATGGCCGAGCGTCCCGGGATGGGAGCCAGGATGCGCACGTCGGGCGAGGCCATGGCATAGGCGATGTCGCGCGCCAGGCTGGTGACCCGTGCCACTTTCACTCCGGGCCCGAGCTCGAGCTCGAAACGCGTCACGGTCGGGCCGACCGTGTGGCCGAGCAACCGGGTCTCGACGCCGTGGTTGGCCAGCGCCTCGACGAGCGCCTGGCCGGCGCTCGAGAGCTCAGCGCGGTCGAGCTCCTGGGGACGCGAGCGCCCCAGCATCTTGAGGGGAGGAAGGCGCCATTCGCTCTGGGCTCCGCCGAGCTCCAGCGCCAGCTGGTCGGCGGAGCCGGAGCCGGCGACGACGCCACGCGTCTGCGAGGCGAGGGGCGGCTCCGCGTCTGCATCGTGCCGCGTGTCGGGTCCTTCCTGAGCGGCGGACGCCGGCTCGGCGTCGGCTCGTCCCTCAGGCGCCGGTTCCTCCTCTGGCTCGTCCTCGTCGTCGAGCGTGTCGACGTCCGTGTCTTCTTCTTCTTCGTCTTCTTCGTCGTCCTCGGGTTCCTGCGCCTCGTGGGCACCGCCCACGCCATGGCGGAGGCCGGACACCGCCGTCACCAGGGCGCCGGCCGTCCCCCGAACGGTGGCCCCGGTGAAGAGCACGCCGGCCAATGCGAGCACGGCGAGAAGGACCACCGTCGCTCCCCAATCCGACAGCCCGTCGCGCAGCGGGCCGCCGGTGGCAACGCCCAACCAGCCGCCCGCCCCGGCCAGCTGCCCGGTGGACGAGCTCAGCCGGGGCGCTCCCCCGGCCAGCTCGGCGAGGCCACCCACCGCCGCCAGCGCCAGGACCAGCCCGAGCACCGCCCGGGCCGGCTCGTAGCGGGGACGGCCCGTGACCAGGAGGACGGCGCCGGCCACCAGGCCCGGGGGCACCAGGAACCTGGCCACCCCGAGAGCGGCGCCGAGGCCCTGGCGGGCCGCGTGCCCGGCCGGGCCGAGGGCGTCGGCGAACAGTGCCAGGCCGAGGAGGACGCCCAACGTGCCCAGGGCGAGCGCCCACACGTCCTCGGAGTGGTCGGCCAGGACGTCCATGGCCGCGTCGAACAGGGTGGGCGCCTGTGCGCTGCGTCGCCGGGGCGCGGAACGACGCGAACGGACAGAGGGTCGCCGACGGCCGGTGCCGGCGGCCCGGCGGGAGCGGGACGTCGGGCGGGACCGGGGCCGAGCGCCCGCGGGTCGGCGCCTGGTGGTCACCACAGTGGCCACAACGCTAACAGCAGGCTCATCAGCACCGCGGGACCGCGGGGCTGGCCGGGAGGCTCAGACCACGACCACGACCGGGACGATCATGGGGCGGCGCTTCGTCCGCTCCCCGACGAACCGCCCGAGCGCCCGCCTGGCGTGGCGGCGCAACAGGTCGTGCTCGGTCGCCCCCTCGGCCAGCGCCACCTCGAGCTCCTTGCGCACCGTGGCGCTCGCCTCTTCGAGCAGCTCCTCCGCCTCGGGCGCGTGCACCCAGCCCCGCGTGACGATCTCGGGGTTGCCCACGACCTCGCGGCGGTGCACGTCGACGGTGGCCACCACGACGACGACACCTTCTTCGGCCAGCACCCGGCGGTCCCGCAGCACCCCGTGCTCCACGTCGCCCACCGTGCCGTCCACGTACAGCAACCCGGCGGGGACCGAGTCGCCCCGGCGCAGGCCGTCGTCATCGAGGACGATGCTGTCGCCGTCCTCGCACAAAAGGACACGGTCGTCGGGCACCCCCGTGAGCGTTGCCAGCCGGGCGTGGTTGACGAGGTGGCGGTACTCGCCGTGGACGGGGACGAACCATTCGGGCCGGGCGACCGACAACATGACCTGCAGCTCGCCCCGGCGGGCGTGGCCGCTCACGTGCACCGGCTCCACCCCGGTGTGCACGACCTGGGCGCCGCGCCGGTGCAACCCGTCGATGACCCGGCCCACCGCCCACTCGTTGCCCGGTACGGGATGGGCGCTGATCACCACCACGTCGCCGGGCCGGATGTGCAGCCACTTGCTCTCCCCGGCAGCCATGAGGGCCAACGCCGACAACGGCTCGCCCTGGGAGCCGGTGGAGACGACGCACACCTCGCCGGGAGGAAGCCGGTCCACGGCCTCCACGTCCACCAGTGCGTCGTCGGGGACGGCGAGCACGCCGAGCCGCCTGGCCAACGTGACGTTCTTCTCCATGGACCGGCCCAGGGTCGAGATCTTGCGGCCGTTGTCGATGGCGGCGTCGGCCACCTGCTGGATCCGGTGGATGTGGCTGGCGAAGCAGGTGACCACCACCCGCCGTCCCCGCGCCGCCTCGAACAGCCGCCGCAACGCCGCCCCCACGCTGCGCTCGGACTCGGTGAACCCCGGCTCCTCGGCGTTGGTGGAGTCGGACAGGAGCAGGCGGATCCCCTCCCCGTCGGCCAGGGCGCCGATGCGGGCCAGGTCGGTCAGCCTCCCGTCCACCGGGGTGAGGTCGATCTTGAAGTCCCCCGAATGCAGCACCACGCCCTGCGGGGTGTGGAAGGCGGTGGCATAGCCATGAGGGACAGAGTGGGTGACGGGGATGAACTCCACGTCGAAGGGGCCCACGGTGCGACGCTCGCCGTCCTCGACCTCGACGAAGCGCGCCCGGTCCTCCACGCCGGCCTCTTCCACCCGGTGACGGGCCAGGCCGAGGGTGAGCGCCGAGCCGAACACCGGGGCCGACAGCTCGCGCAGCAGGTAGGCCAGGCCTCCGGTGTGGTCCTCGTGGCCGTGGGTGAGCACCACCGCCTCCACCCGCTCGGCGTTGTCCCGCAGATAGGTGAGGTCGGGCAGCACCAGGTCGATGCCGGGCATGTCGGGATCGGGGAACATGACCCCACAGTCGAGGACGACGATGCGGCCTTCGGTCTCGATGCAGGCGCAGTTACGCCCGATCTCCCCGAGCCCGCCCAGGAAGGTGACGCGAACGGGCTCAGCCAACAGAGCCGCCGGACCCGCCTGACGGCAGCGTGCGGCCCAGACGGCTCAGCACGGCGCGTGCCGTCTCGTCCAGCTCGGGCGGCGCCACCCCCATGGGGAGCCGGCACTGGCCGACGGGCAGCCCCAGGGCCCGGCACGCCGCCTTGGCCGGGAGCGGGTTGGGCCACGCCTCGCTGCTCTGGAACCGATGCGACTCGTCGAGCACCGCGTTCAGGGCGGTGGCGCCTTCCACGTCACCCTTGGCGAAGGCGGCCACCATCTGGGCGAGCTCGTCGCCGGCCCAGTGCGACTCGACGCTGATGGTCCCCACCGCACCGACGGCCAGCAAGGCCAAGGTGAGCGAGTCGTCGCCGCTGTAGACCTCGAAGCTCGCCGGGGCGCGAGCCGCCAGGCGAGCCGCTCCGGGCACGTCGCCGGAAGCGTCCTTGACTCCGATGATGTTCTTGACCGTGGCGGCCAGCTCGAGGGTCGTCTCAGTGGCGATGCGCCGTCCGGTCCGCACCGGGATGTCGTAGAGGAGCACCGGCAAGCTGGTGGCGGCGGCCACGGCACGGAAGTGGCCGGTGATCCCGGCCTGCGACGGCCGGTTGTAGTACGGGGTGACCACCAGCACTCCGGCCACCCCGGCCGCCTCGGCCCGCCGGGTGCGTTCCACGGCGTGGTTGGTGTCCGCGCTCCCCGTTCCCGCCACGACCGGCACGGTCAGCTCCCGGGACAACACCCGCCACAGCTCGAACCCCTCGTCGTCGGTGACCGACGGGCCCTCGCCGGTGGTGCCGGTGAGCACGAGCCCGTCGCTCCCGTGCGACACGAGATGACGCGCCAGGGCCACCGCCGCGTCGACGTCCAGCCCGCCTGCGGAGTCGAAGGGGGTGACCATCGCCGTGAGGACGGCGCCGAAGCGCCCCGGGGACTGGGCGATGCCCATGGGCTCAGGCTACCCGGCGACGCGCCCGGCCCCGAGTACGTCCTCGCGATCCGTGTCCGGCGCGCCCGGCGGCACGGCTCAGGAGGCGACGGCCGCCTCCCCCGTCGCCTGCAACGTGTCGTACTCCTCGCCGGTGTCGGCCCAGTCCTCGAAGGAGATGACGCCCAGCTCGGTGAATTTCCCCCGCAGCCACCCGTCGGCGGCGTCGAGCAGTCCCAGCTTCTTGCAGTTGGGCACGATCTTCGAGAAGAGCATGGTCTGGAACATCTTCCGCTCGGGCACCTGCAGGAGAAGCGGAGCCACGATGCGGGGGTCGATGCCCATGCGGTCCCACACTTCCTGCTGGAGGAAGCGGTCACGCATCCGCACAGCGGCCTCGAAGGCGAACTCCTGGCGCTCGCGCAGCTCGGAAGCGGAGAGCTGCTGGTAGTACTCCTGCAGGCTGAGCACCCCGAAGGCCACATGACGCGACTCGTCGGACATGACGTAGCGCAGGAGCTGCTTGAGGAGCGGCTCGGTGGTCATCTGGTGCATGAACCCGAAGGCGGCCAGGGCCAGACCCTCGACCATGATCTGCATGCCCAGGTAGGTCATGTCCCAGCGGCTGTCGGCGATGATGTCGTCGAGCAGCAGCCGCAGATGGGCATTGATCGGGTAGTGGCCCGAGAGCTTGTCGTCGAGGTACTTGCTGAACACCTCGACGTGGCGGGCTTCGTCCATCACCTGGGTCGAGGCGTAGTACTTGGCGTCGATCCAGGGCACGGATTCCACGATCTTGGCCGTGCACACCAGCGCGCCCTGCTCGCCGTGCATGAATTGCGACAGGGTCCAGTTCTGGCTCTGGACGCCGAAGTCGATCCACTCCTTGTCGCTCCACTTGGCCAGCGGGGTACCGCTCACGTCGATCCCCTGTTGGAACCCGCCGTTGGCGATGGCGTTGGCCACGACCAACTCCTCCTGGTCGACCGGCGTCTCCCAGGGAAGGTCGGTCTGGGCGTTCCACTGGGCCTTCTTCGCCTTCTCGTAGAGCTTGTCGAGCTTGGGGCGACCGCCCTTGTCGTAGTCCCACGTGAAGACGGTGTCGTAGACCGAGTGCACGGGGTGCAGGGTCTCGTCGACGTCGGTGTTGTACACGGCCATGATGGCTTCGAGGTCGTCGATCTCGGCACGGCCGATGATCTCCTCGGTCGAACGCATCTGGTCGGTCATGATGCTTCCCCCTTGCTGGTCGGTCCCAGGAGCGGAACGGATGGACGCACGGTGACGGGCGGGTCTGCGGCGCCGGACCCGTTGCTTCGGGCCGCGGCGGCGTCGGCTCGGGCCGACAACACCCGGATGCCGGGCAGGACGTAACTGCGCACCAGACGGCGCACGTCTCGATCGTCGGTCAGGTCGACGTCCTCAGCCGGGCACATGAGATAGGAGATCACGAGGCGGGTGGCCCACTCGGCGACGCGCACGGCCTCGTCGTGGGCCAGCCACCTCCCGAGGAACGGTGCCCCGTACCGGGCGATCTGCGCCAAGAGGTGGTCGGCGTGCTCGAAGGCCAGGTGCGGGAGCACCACTTCGGGCTCGTGCTCCACCAGGTACGACAGGGCGGCGTGCTCGGTGATGCGCTCCGCCGCCCCTTGCATGCCGGCGACGAGCACCTCTTCCAGGCTGTCCGCCGCGCCCATGCGCACGGCCAAGTCGCTGAAGAGCCGGGACACCTCCGTGTCGGCCACCGCCCCCAGCAGTGCGTCCTTGCCACCCGGGAAGGCCCGGTACACCGTGGCCCGGCTGTACCGGGCGGCCCGGGCCACGTCGTCGAGGGTGGTCTTGGCCAGGCCGTACCGGGCGATGCACGCCAAGGCGCCGTCGACGATGCGCATGCGCTGTTCGGAGGCGCCCGACACGGCCGACCCGGGGGCGCCCGTCGCCACCGGTCCCCGCTGCGGCCGGCGGGACCGGTCGGACCGAACCAGGGCCAGAGCGCTCCTGCCCACCCTGAGACAATATGTCTGATCTTGTCTCATCGTCAACCATGGCCCGAGGGCGAAGGACGGGCCGAGGCGCTCAGGAGGGGGCGACGACCCCGGCCAGCAGCTCCGTTCTGACCAGGGTGGCCACCTGGGCCGGGTCGCTCAGGTCCCAGTGCCCGGGCGCGCCGATGTAGGAGAGGATCATCCGGGCCAGGAAGTCGGCTGCCTCCCGGGGGTCCACGCCCTCGGCCAGGGGATGGCGGACGAGGTACGGCACGAGGAAGCCGCTGATCAGTCCCAGAGTGCGGTTGGACTCCACCGTCAGCGTGGGCAGGAGGAGCTCGGGCTCGGTCTGGAGGATCTTCTGCAAGACCTCGTGCTCGAGCACGGCCCGGCGGGCGAACATGAGCCCGCGTTCGAGCACCTCCTCGAGAGAGGTGGCGTCCTGGACCTCGTGGTAGAGCCGGTGGAAGAACTCGAAGTGTTGCCAGGCGACGACGGCGGTGATCAGCTCGTCGCGCCCTCCCGGGAAGTAGCGGTACAACGTGGCTCGGCTCACTCCCGCTTCACGCGCCGCGTCCTCGACGGTGGTCTTCGACAGCCCCCACCGGGCCACGCACGCATACGTGGCCTCGAGGATGCGCTGACGCAGGTCGCCGTCGGCCGGCATCAGGGAACCGCCGTCACAGGTCGAGCAGGTTCTCGAGCCCGACCGTGAGACCGGGTCGGGAAGCCACAGCCTTCACGGCCACCAGCACCCCCGGCATGAACGAGCTGCGGTCGTAGGAGTCGTGACGGATGGTCAGGCTCTGGCCGGCGGCGCCGAGGACCACCTCCTGGTGGGCCAGCAATCCGGGCAGGCGCACGGAGTGGATGTGCAGCCCGCCGCCGCTCACGCCTCCACGGGTGCCGGCGATGGTGGCATCGGTGGTGGGGTCGGCGGGCCACGACGGCAACCCGGCGTGGCGGCGGGCCTCGTCCATGAGCTCGGCCGTGCGCAAGGCCGTACCGGAAGGCGCGTCGCGCTTGGCGTCGTGATGGAGCTCGACGATCTCGGCGCCGTCCACGTACGGGGCGGCGAGAGCGGCGAAGCGCATCATGAGCACGGCGCCGATGGCGAAGTTGGGAGCGATCACGCAGTTGGCCTTGGAGCCGGTGAAGCGCGCCGCCAGGTCCTCGAGGTCGGCTCGCCCGAGCCCGGAGGTCCCCACCACGCAGTGGACCCCGTGCTCGGCGCACCAACGAGCATTCCCCAGCGCCGAGGACGCCACCGTGAAGTCGACCGCCACCTCGGCCCCGGCTCGGCTCAGCTCGTCCACCTCCCCCGAGACCTGCAGGCCGGGAGCACCGGGACCGCACAGCTCGGACACGAGGCGGCCCGCATGGCCGGGGTCGACGGCGGCGACCAACTCGAGCGCCGGATCGCCTTCCACGGCCCGGCACACGCTCCGGTCCATGCGGCCGCCGGCACCGAGCACTCCCACCCGCGTCACGGCCGGCCACCCTACCGGTGGCCGCACCGGCGCCCGGACCTCGCCCTAACGGTTCACTCGGGAAAGTCGGCGGCCTCGAAAGGACCGACCACCGAGACGGTGCGGGGCTCGGCGGCCAGCTTGGCCGCCACCGACGCCACGTCCTCGAGCGTGACCGCCTCCACACGGTCGATGAGCTCGCTCACCTCGAGCACCCGGCCGTGCAGGAGGAGGCTGGAGCCGACCCGGCTCATGCGGGCGCCCGAGTCCTCGAGCGACAACAAGGTCTCCGCCCGCAGATGCCCCTTGGCCACGGCCAGCTCGCGGGCCGAGATGCCGTTCTCTCCCAGCCGGTCGATCTCGTCGTGCACCAACCCGAGCACCTCATGGGCGTGCTCTGGCGCGGTTCCGACACCCACGTTGAGGGCTCCCACCTCGTCGAAGTGCGACCGCTCCGACCACACCGCATAGGCCAGGCCCCGGCGCTCCCGGATCTCCTGGAACAGGCGGCTCGACATCCCTCCGCCGAGGACGTGGTTGAGCACGGCCAGAGGCCAGCGCTCCTCGGCGTGCCGCCCGAAGGCACGCAGGCCCACCACCAGATGTGCCTGCTCGGTGGGGCGACGGGTCACGACCCGGGTCCGCACCGGGCCGTCGGGGGGCGTGCGGGAGGGGGCCTGTCCCCCGTTGCGGGAGCCGAAGCGCCGGTCGACTTCCCCGGCGAGCTGGTCGTGGTCCACGTCACCGGCGGCGGCGACCACCATGTTGGCGGTGCGGTAGTGGGCGTCGAAGAACCGGCGGATCTCTGTGGCGTCGAGGGCGCGCACGCTGGCCGGCACCCCGAGCACCTCGCGGCCGAGCGGGTGCCCGGGGAACAGTGCTGCGGCGCACTGCTCGGAGGCCAGGTCGGCCGGCTCGTCGGCGTGCATCAGGATCTCGTCGAGGATCACCTGTCGCTCGGCGTCCACGTCGGCCGGGTCGAGGGCCGGATCGGTCATGATCGCCCCGAGCACGTCGAGGCCGAGGGGAAGGTTCTCCGACAGCAGCCGGATGTAAAAGGCCGTGTACTCCTTGGTGGTGTAGGCGTTCATGTCGCCCCCGACCTCGTCGACCGCCTCGGCGATCTCTGCCGCCTTCCAGGTGGGAGTGCCCTTGAAGAGCAGGTGCTCGAGGAAGTGCGAGGCCCCGGCGCGCCCCTCGTCCTCGTCGCGCGAGCCGGTGCCCACCCACACCCCCACCGTGGCCGAGCGCACGTCGGCCATGGTCTCGGTGACCAGGCGCGCCCCGCAGTCGAGGACGTCGGTGCGGATCACCTCCGCTCCAGCCGACCTCGGCCCCGGCCGGGAACCGTGCCGGAGCGCAAGGGCGGCCGCCTCACCGGCGGCGAGGACGGCGGTTTCGGCGGTCTCCCCCTGATCGCTCGCCACGCTCGGCCCGCTCCGGCCCAGGACCGAGGTCGCCGAGCTCGTTGGCCAGCTCGGCCTCGAAGGCAGCCTCGAACGAGGCCACCGGGCCCGACGGAGGAGGGGACGACGACCGCCCCGGGGACGACGAGGTCTGCTCCGCTCCGCCGCTTCCGTTCCCGCTCGAGACCGGCGCCGGCACCTCGCCGGCGAGCGACAGCGACACCTTGCCCTGGGGGTCGATGTCGTCCACCTTGACCTCGAGCTCCTGGCCCAGGGAGAGCACGTCCTCGACCCGCTCCACACGCTTACCGCCGCCGACCTTCGAGATGTGCAGCAGGCCGTCTCGTCCGGGGAGGATGTTCACGAAGGCCCCGAACTTGGTGATGTTCACCACTTTGCCCGGGTAGGTGGCTCCCACCTCCGCCTCGGGCGGCTCCACGATCAAGAAGATGCGCTTGCGCGCCTCCTCGACGGCGGCGCCGTCCTTGGCGCCGATGGTGACCACCCCGTACAGGCCGTCGTCGTCAACGGTGATGTCGGTCCCGGTCTCCGCCTGCAACGTGTTGATGACCTTGCCCTTGGGCCCGATGACCTCGCCGATGCGGTCCACCGGGATCTGGAAGGACACGATCTTGGGGGCGTTGACGCTCACCTCCTCCCGAGGCTCGGCGATGGCGCCGTGCATCACCTCGAGGATCTTGAGCCTGGCCTCCCTGGCTTGGTGCAATGCCTTGGCCAGCACGTCGGCGGGAAGCCCGTCGATCTTGGTATCGAGCTGCAGGGCCGTCACCGCATCCTCGGTACCGGCCACCTTGAAGTCCATGTCTCCGAAGGCGTCCTCGGCACCCAGGATGTCGGTCAGGGTGACATAGGCGTCGCCGTCGTGGACCAGTCCCATGGCGATGCCAGCCACCGGTGCCTTGATGGGCACGCCGGCGTCCATGAGCGAGAGCGTCGACCCGCACACCGAGGCCATGGACGTGGACCCGTTGGACGAGAGCACCTCCGAGACGAGCCGCAACGTGTAGGGGAAATCCTCCTCGGAGGGCACCACCGGCAGCAGCGCCCGTTCGGCCAGCAACCCGTGGCCGATCTCACGACGCTTGGGCCCGCGCATGAAGCCGGTCTCTCCGGTCGAGTAGGGCGGGAAGTTGTAGTGGTGCATGTAGCGCTTGGTCTCGTCGATGCCGATGGTGTCGAGCATCTGGGCCATGCGGGGCATGCCCAAGGTGGTCACGTTCAGGACCTGCGTCTCACCTCGCTCGAAGAGCCCGGACCCGTGGACGGTGGGGAGCAGCCCCACCTCGGCATTGAGGGGGCGGATGTCGGAGATGGATCGCCCGTCGATGCGGATGCCCTCCTCGACGATGCGCTTGCGCACCAGCTTCTTGGTGAGCGCCCGCACCGCCGCCTTGATCTCCCGTTCTCGGTCGGGGAACTCCTCTGCCAATTGGCTCACGACAGAAGCGGTGACCTCGTCCACCGCCGCGTTGCGCTCGGCCTTCTGGGTGATGGCGTTGGCCTTGGCCAGCTGTTCGCTGGCCGACTCGCTGACCCGGTTGAGGACGTCTTCGCCATAGTCGACGAAGAGCTGGAACGCGACGGTGGGCTTCCTGCCCGCCTTGGAGAGCAGCTGGCGCTGCAGCTCGATCGACTCCCGGATCCAGGTCTTGGCCGCTTCGAGCCCGTCGGCCAGGACCTCCTCGGTCACCTTGGGAGCGCCTGCCTCGTAGTACTGCCAGGAATGCTCGGTGCCGCCTGCCTCCACCATCATGATGGCGATCTCGGCGTCGGGCTCCTCCGACAGGGCCCGGCCCGCCACCACCAGCTCGAAGCACGAGGCGTCACCCTCCTGGTAGGTGGCGTGGGGGATCCAGACGCCGTCGGTCGACCAGGCGATGCGCACGGCGCCGATGGGCCCGTCGAAGGGGATCCCCGACACCATGAGGGCGGCCGACGCGGTGTTGATGGCCAGGACGTCGTGCGGGTTGTGGAGGTCGGCCCCGAATATCGTCCCCACGACGTGCACCTCGTTGCGGAACCCGTCGGGGAACGAGGGCCGCAGCGGGCGGTCGATGAGCCGGCACGTCAAGATGGCCTGGTCGCTCGCCCGACCCTCCCGGCGGAAGAAGGAGCCGGGGATCTTCCCGGCCGCGTACATCCGCTCCTCGATGTCGACCGTCAAGGGGAAGAAATCCGTCCCCTCCCTCACGCTTCGTGCCGCCGTGGCCGTGACGAGCACCACGGTGTCTCCGATGCGGCCCACCACCGCTCCGTCGGCCTGACCGGCCAGCTTGCCCGTCTCGAAGGTCAGGGTGCGGTCGGTACCGCTGATCGGCCCCGACACTGTGACCGCGTTCGCCATGGGATCTCCTCGTCTGTCACGCAGCACCGTGCCAGGCCAGTTCCCAGTGGTCGGCCACCTCCAGTCGCTGCACCCGGTGGCATCCGGATCCGTGCCCGCCGGGCCCGCCCGAGCCGGGGGGCGAACCCACTGAGGTGGTCGGCGACTGGCAGCTGACGGCTGGCCGGTGCCGCCCTTGTGTTCCCGCCTAGCGGCGGATGCCGAGCCTGCCGATGATGGCCCGGTAGCGCTCCACGTCGTTGCCCCGCACGTAGTCCAACAACCTGCGGCGGCGCCCGATCAACCTCATGAGCCCCCGGCGAGTGTGATGGTCACCCTTGTGCACCTTCAGGTGTTCCGTCAGGTGCGAGATCCGCTCGGTGAGGAGCGCGATCTGTACTTCGGGAGAACCCGTGTCGGTGTCGTGGAGACGGTGCTCGGCGATTGTCGCAGTCTTGTCAGGCATGGGGAGGCAAACGATGAGGAGGTGCTCGGAACCGGTCGACGCTCGTCGCCCGGCCCCCGGGTCCACCGGGACGGCATCCCGGTCGCACGCAACTCTAGCAGGGGGTCCGTGGCCTGGGGCCGGCAAATCCGGGAGCGGGGCCGAGAAGCCTCAGCCCGCTGGTCCCCAGGCTTGTGCCCGAAGCAGGGCATCGGCGCGCTCGACGTCGGCGCGCATCTGCGCCACCAGGGCTTCGACCGACTCGAAGCGCTTCTCGCCGCGCAGGCGCTCGACGAAGCTCAGGTGGCCTTCCTCGCCGTAGAGGTCACCGGAGAAGCCGACCAGGTGGGCCTCGAGCAGGGGTTGCGCCTCGGCGTAGAAGGTGGGGCGGCGCCCGTAGGAGGCGGCGGCACGGTGGACGATGCCGTCGGAGCGCTCGAAGAGCCCGGCGTAGATGCCCTCGGCCGGCAAGGCGATGCCGTCGGGCACCTGGAGGTTGGCGGTGGGGAGACCGAGGGTGGCACCGCCCCGTCCGTCGCCGTGCACGACGACGCCGCGTACCTGATGCGGCCGACCCAGCAGGCGACTCGCCTCACGAACGTCGCCGGCGGCGATGAGCCGGCGGATGCGCGTGGAGGACACCGGTTCGCCCGAGTCGTCGTCGGCCAGGGACACCCCGATGGTGTCGAAGCCCAGGCGTCGTCCCATGTCGGTGAGCAAGGCGACGTTGCCCTTGCGGCCGTGGCCGAAGTGGAAGTCGCTCCCGACCACCACCAACCTGGTGCGCAGCGCGTCGACGAGGACCTCGGTCACGAAGTCCTCGGCCATCTCGTTGGCTCTCACCTCGTCGAAGCGGATCACCACCGTGCAGTCCACGCCGGCGGAGGCGAGCAACTCGAGCTTCTGGTCGAGGTCGGTGAGCAGCAGCGGCGCCGACTCGGGGCGCACGACCGTGGCCGGATGACGGTCGAAGGTCACCACCACGCTCTGCACGCCGCGCCCGGCTGCCTTCTCCCGGAGCAGGGCGAGCACGTGGCGGTGGCCCAGGTGGACGCCGTCGTAGGCGCCGATGGTCACGGCCGAGCCCGCCGGCGGAGCGACCGCGGCGCCGAGGTCGTGCACCACCCGCATGGATCAGAGGCTAGTGGTCCCTATCCGGCGCTCTGGAGGACGCACGCCGCCACGAGACGGTCGGTCTCGGTCTTCTCGTACACGGCGAGGAGGGTGCCCGACTCGTCGACCACGGCAAAGGGCCCCTCTCCCGAAGCCCGCAGCGTGACCCGGTCCAGTGCCAGCCCGTGGGAGACGCTCTGGGCCGTGGCGTCGGACACGGTGAGCGGCTCGAGGTCGCGCAGGGCCCGGGCCGGGGACAGGACGTGTCCCGCCTCGAGCTCGCCGAGCGGGTGGGACTCCGACGCTGCGAAGGATCCCACCTTGGTGCGACGAAGGTGGCGCAGGTGCGCCCCGCCCCCGAGGGCGGCGCCGAGGTCGGCGGCGAGCACCCGCACGTAGGTCCCACTCGAGCAGTCGACCTCGATGTCGAGCACGCCGGGCTCGGAGCCGGCCCGGACCTCGAAGCGCTCGACCACCACCGGGCGGGGTTGTCGCTCGACCTCGACCCCGGCGCGAGCCAGCTGGTACAGACGACGACCCCCCACTTTCCGGGCCGACACCATGGGCGGCACCTGCGACAGCGGCCCGGTGAGGCCGGCGGCGGCAGCCCGAGCCTGCTCGATGCCCACGCCGCTCATGTCGAAACGGCCGGTCACCTCTCCCGAGGCGTCCAACGTGGTGGTGGAGACCCCGAGCACCACCTGGCCCGTGTACGACTTGCCCATGGCAGAGAGGAACCGGAGCAGACGGGTGAACCGTCCCAGTCCCACGAGGAGGACGCCGGTGGCGTCCGGGTCGAGGGTGCCGGCGTGCCCGGCACGGCGCTGACCGAAGATCCGCCGGCACTTGGCCACCACGTCGTGGGAGGTCCAGCCCGCCTCCTTGTCCACCACCACCAGACCGGTGGGTCCCGAAGACGGACCAGGCGACGGGGCGGCCCCCTCGGCGTCAGTCGTCGCCGGCACGGTCCTGGTCGTCACGTGACGCGGCTTGGCGCTCGTGCAGTCCCCGGAGGATCTCCTCAACTTTGGCGCCCAGTGCCACTCCGGGGTCGGCGGCGAAGCCCAGCTGTGGCGTGTGCTTCATGCGGACCTGACGGCCGATGGCCTGCTGGAGCTCGGCCCGGTGCGCAGAGAGGCTCTCTGCCGCCTCCTCTGACAGCGAGCTCAGGAACACCGTGGCGCGACGGAGGTCACCCGAGACCTCCACCGCCGTCACCGTCACCAGGCGCAGGCGCTCGTCGGCGTCGGCACTTCGCTCCAGGGCGTCGGCCACCACTTCGCGCAGCAACCGGTTGACCCGGGCCGTGCGGGGATAGCGGCCGGGGGCCTGGGCCTGACGTCGGCGCCCTGGGCTCAGGTGCGGGGCACCTCCCGCTCCTCGTAGGTCTCGATCACGTCGCCTTCCTTCAGGTCCTGGAAGTCCGAGAGGCCGATGCCGCACTCGAAGCCGGACTGGACCTCGCGCACGTCGTCCTTGAAGCGTCGCAGCGACGTGATCGTGCCCTTCCAGATGACGACGCCTTCGCGCAGGAAGCGGACCTTGGACCCTCGGGTGATGACGCCCTGCTGGACGTAGCACCCGGCCACCGCGCCCACTCGCGGCACCCGGAACACGGCGCGCACCTCGGCCTCACCGGTCACGACCTCCTCGAACTCGGGCGCCAGCATGCCCACCATGGCGGCTTCGAGGTCCTCGAGCAGCTTGTAGATGACCTCGTAGGTCCGGATCTCGACGTGCCGTTCGGCGGCGAGCTCGCGGGCACGGCGGTCGGGGCGGACGTCGAAGCCGATGATGGTGGCGTTCGACGCCGCCGCCAGCTCGACGTCGTACTGGGTGATGCCACCCACGGCGCGGTGCACGAAGCTCAGCTTCACCTCGGGGCGCTCGAGCTTGCGCACGCTGTCGGTGATGGCCTCGAGGGTCCCCTGCACGTCGGCCTTCAAGATGAGGTTCAGCGTGGCCGCTTCGCCCCGCTGGATCTGCTCGAAGAGATCCTCGAGCTTGGCTCCCGGTGCGGTGGGCGACGGGGCGTGCCCGGCCACGCGGAACCGGCGCTCACGGGCGTCGGCGATGGTGCGCGCCGTGGACTGGTCGGCCGTCACCCGGAACTCGTCGCCGGCCGAGGGCGGCTCGGAGAAGCCGAGCAGCTGCACCGGCATGGAGGGCGGAGCTTCCTTGACCTGGTCGCCCCTGTCGTCGATGAGCGCCTTCACCTTGCCCCATGCCGCCCCGGCCACCACCGTGTCCGACACCCGGAGCGTGCCGGACTGCACGATCACCGTGGCCACCGGCCCCCGGCCCGCCTCCAAGTTGGCGTCGAGCACCACACCGCGCGCCCGGCCCTCGGGACTGGCCCGCAGTTCCTCCACCTCGGCCACGAGGACGAGCTGCTCGAGAAGGTCGTCGATGCCCAGCCCCTGCAGGGCGGAGACCTCGACGACGATGGTGTCGCCTCCCCAGGCCTCGGGCACCAGCCCCTGCTCCGAGAGCTGCTGCAGCACCCGGTTCACGTCGGCGTCGGGCCGGTCGATCTTGTTGACCGCCACCACGATGGGCACCTCGGCGGCCCGGGCGTGGGCGATGGCCTCGACCGTCTGGGGCATCACGCCGTCGTCGGCGGCGACCACGAGCACGACGATGTCGGTGACCTGGGCGCCACGGGCCCGCATGGCGGTGAACGCCTCGTGGCCCGGGGTGTCGATGAAGGTGATGAGGTGGTCGCCCACCGTCACCTGGTAGGCGCCGATGTGCTGGGTGATGCCTCCCGCCTCGCCGGCCACCACGTTCGCCTGCCGGATCCGGTCGAGCAGCAGGGTCTTGCCGTGGTCGACATGGCCCATCACCGTGACCACGGGAGGACGGGGGCGCAGGTCGGCGTCGTCGACCTCTTCCTCGTCCTCGAAGTACCGGGCCTGGAGCTGCGCCTCCTGCTCCTCTCCCGGGTCGACCAGACGGACCTGGGCACCGAGCTCGGCGGCGAAGAGCTCGATCATGTCGTCGGTGAGCGATTGGGTGGCCGTCACCACCTCGCCCTGGAGGAACAGGAAGCGGATGACGTCACCGGCGGAGCGGTTCAGCTTGGGGCCGATCTCGCGCGGCGTCGAGCCCCGCTCCACGATCACCTCGTGGTCCGGCACCGGGGCGCTCGACGGCGTGTACGTCGTCAGCTGGGTGGGCTCGAGCTCCTCGAGGTTGCGACGCCGGCGCCGGGGACGGCGCTGGGGGGGACGTCCGCGGCCGCCCGGGCCTCCCCGCACGCC
>JASHUM010000122.1 GCA_030040015.1 Acidimicrobiales bacterium | reverse complement strand
CTACAACCGGCGCCTGGTGATCTGAGCGCCCATGAGCGGGATCGCCCTGCGCATCACGCCCTTCCCGTTGCTCGGTCGCCTCGGGAGCCGGCGCGCCATGCGCCTCGTCGAGCGAAACGTGCTGGTCTACCGACGCGGCTGGGTCTTCCTGGTCACCGGCTTCTTCGAGCCGTTCTTCTACCTGCTGTCGATCGGGTTGGGCCTGAGCCACCTGGTGGGAGGGTTGAGCGTCTCCGGACGCCTCGTGCCCTACACGGCGTTCGTGGCCCCGGGGTTGCTGGCGTCATCGGCCATGAACGGCGCCCTCTTCGACGCCACTTTCAACGTCTACTTCAAGCTCAAGATCACAAAGGTCTACGACGCTGTGCTCGCCACGCCGTTGGGTGTCGCCGACGTGGCCCTGGGCGAGCTGATCTGGACGCTCATCCGTGCCGGGTTGTACTCCGGTGCCTTTCTGGTGGTGATGGCCGGTCTGGGCTACACGCTCAGCCCGTGGGTCGTTCTTTGCTACCCCGCCGCCCTGCTCATCGGCTTCGCCTTCTCGGCGGCGGGCATGGCAGCCACGTCGTACATGCGCAGCTGGCAGGACTTCGACCGGGTCTCGCTGGCCATCATCCCGCTGTTCCTGTTCTCCGCCACCTTCTATCCGCTCACCGTGTACCCGGCTTGGCTCGAGGCGGTGGTCCGGCTCACCCCCTTGTACCAAGGCGTGGCCCTGGTGCGTGGGCTCGATGCCGGGACCTGGACGTGGTCGCTCCTGGGGCACGCTGGCTACTTGGCGATGATGGGAGCGATCGGGCTGGCCGTGACCGCTCGACGCTTCGCCGTGCTGCTGCTCCCCTAGGTCTCGGGCTCGTCAGCCCCGATCAACCCGGGGACGCCGATGCGTGCAGCGCTTGCGTGCCCGTTCCCGTGCCGGCGCCCGTTCCCGTGCCGGCGCCGCCCTCGGTACCGGCCTGCGTGCCAGGCGCCGGTGAAGCGATCAGACCGGCGGTCGCCACGGCCAGGTCGGCCTGCAAGACCGGCGTGAGCCAATTGGCGTAGGTAGCGGTGATGTGGTTGTCGTCGCGGTAGACGAGCATGTCCTCGACCATGGCGTCGCACGTGCCGGCGGCGCAGAACCACGGCCTGGTGTCGATGTAGGCGGCACCGACACCGGTCACGGTCCGAGCCTCGGTTTCGATCCCGCTGGCGTTCACCGCCGGCGGTGTCTCGGGAATGGTGCACTCGGTGGCGGTATAGAGATGGACCGACAAACAGTCGGGCACGGAAGCCGGCGCGTAGGGGATGTCGCCGAGCACGACGACCCGAGCCCCGCTCGACTCGAGCGTGGAGACCATCCGCCTCAGCCCGGCCAGCCAGGCGGCTCCGTCCACGAGTACGTGGTCGTTCCCCACCCCGTACTCACGGGAGAAGCCGAGGACGACGACGGCCGGCCGCATCGCCAAGATGCGGTCGACCTCGGCCTGGCGCCATTGCGTGCACTGCGTGTACCACTCGTCGAGGTCTGGGCTGAACACGGTGATGTCGAGGGGCGGGCAGGTGGCCTTCGCCGCCACCACGAGACGGAACCCTTGGGTGACGGCGATGTTGTCCAACGCCGGGAACCACATGGCGGCATGGGAGTCCCCGAACAGGACGATCGTCCGGGTGGAGGGGAGGTCCCCGTACCCGCACGGATTCACCGATGTCGAGGTGAAACTGTCGAAACAGCCGTCGTACATGGGCGGTGGTTCGTCGTCGTAGGCGTCGCGCAGGCTGGGTTCCAGGTTGGTCGGCACCTCGTCCTCGCTCGACGACTGCGCCACCACTTGTTGGACCTCGGCCGTGACGGCGTTCGCCGTCTGTTGCGCGGAGGTCCCGGACAACTTGGCCGCCGGTGTCTCCAATGCGGTGCGCTCGACCTGGCCGGTGCCGAGGACGCGTGGGAAGGCAGCACCCGCCAAGAGCACCGTGACCACGACGGCGACGCTGGAGACCCCCACCAGCGACAAGCCGCCACGTGGCCGGCCCAGCCAGATGGCACGCCGCAGCGGTTCCTCCACCACCAACGTGGTGATCACCGCGGCCACGAGGCCGGCACCGACGGCGACCAGCCGGCCGTCGAGCGACAGCGCGTGGCCCACCACCAGGGGAGCGAGCACCAGGAACGGCCAATGCCACAAGTACCAGGTGTAGGAGACCCGGCCCGCCCCCTGGAACGGGGCCAATCCGAGGAGGCCCGACGCGTTGGTCTGAGCACGGGGCCGACGACTGTGGCGGGGCTGGCGCGGCCTGCGGCAGCCGGCGGCGATCAGTGCGGCCGCTCCTCCCACCGGCACCAGGGCGGCGGTGCCGGGGAACGGCGTGGTCGACGAGAAGCCCATGACCGACCACAGGATCATGCCGAGCCCTGCCCACCCGAGCGTCACCGAAATGCGGGGCGTCAGCCGGCGCAGCTCGGGGACGGCCAGGGCGACGAGCCCGCCGACGGCCAGCTCCCAGGCGCGGGTGGGCAACGAGAAGAAGGCCCATGGCTCGTCAGCCTTGGTCAACCACAGCGAGACGCCGAACGACGCCACCGCCACCGCCGCCAGTGCCATGGCCGCCGACAACCGGACCGATCGCCGGCGCCGCCACGCCAACGCGGCGAGACAGAGCACCGCCGGCCAGACCAGATAGAACTGCTCCTCCACCCCGAGCGACCAGAAGTGCAGGAACGGTGAGGCCGAGCTCGAGGCGCCGAGATAGTTGGTGGCCTCGGCGGCGAAGCGGTAGTTGGCCACGTACAGAGCAGACGCCACGCCGTCTCGGAGCACGCCGGCCACCTGCAGCGGGGGAAGCACCAGGGCCGAGACGGCCATGGTGACGGCGATGACGAGGATGGCCGATGGAAGCAGGCGGCGGGCACGTCGGGCGTAGAAGCGTGCGAACGACAGCGAGCCTCGGGAGGCGACCTCGTCGTGGATGAGCCCGGTGATGAGGAAGCCGGAGATCACGAAGAAGACGTCGACCCCGACGAAGCCCCCGCCCATCCCCGGGACGGCGGCGTGGTACCCGACGACGGCCAGGATGGCGACGGCACGGAGCCCCTGGATGTCGCGACGGAACCCCGAGCGGGGCTCGGTCGTCGGCCCCTGGGCAACCGACGCCATCGATCCAGTTTGACGGCGCGATGGTCACATTTCGTGGATGCTCGCGCGCGCCTCGCGAAATTCCGGCTCGGGAGTCTCCGGCGCCAGCCGGGCCCGAAGACACAGCAGACGAGGAATTGACGAGGCGTTGGCGAAGCCCGAGAGCCCCTCGAGCACGTCGGATGGCGGTGGTGGCTCCACCATGTCCTCGACGAGAAGGCCGAGGCGCCCCATCTCGTGGACATACCGGCCGAGCGGGCGGTGCCAGAAGGGCAGTGCCACGCCGGGGGCCACCTCTTCGACCGTCAGGTGGTCAGGGAGGTACGGACCGAGCCGCCAGTACTGGTCAGCGAAGTCGGCGTCGTCGACCCAGCAGCTGCCCGGCGCTTGGACGAGCGGGTGCCCGACGAACAGCAGGAGGCGGCCGCCGGGAACCAGCACTCTCGCCATCTCGGACAGGACGGGTTCGAACGGGTCGACGTGCTCCAGGACGAGGCACACCACCACCGCATCGAAGCTGCAGTCACCGAACGGCAGCTGCTCGCCTCGGCCCTGGACGTAGGCGGGCCCTCCGCCACGCACGACCGCCTCGTGGATCTGCGCCCGCGCCGGGTCTATTCCGACCACGGCCACTCCGAGCGTGGCCGCCCGTCGCGACAGTTGCCCCTCGCCACAGCCCACCTCGAGCACCCCCGTCGCCCCGGCGAGCTGCACCTCCACCAGGGGAAGGATCTGCTCCTCGTACTCCGAGTCGGCGCCCTCGGTGAAGCCCTGTTGCCACCATCGGGCATGGAGGTCCCAGACGTCCTCGACGTCCTCGGGCCCGCGGACTGGCTCCTTCTTCTCCCTCTTCTCCTTCTTCTCCTTCTTCTCCTTCTTCTCCGGGTCGGCCACCGACGCTCAGCTCACCACTTCGGAGTCGCCGGGGCGGCCCGGGCATCCGGCCCCGCTACCATGGAGACAACCAGAGCAGTTCACGTTAACGTGAATGTCCGTCGGCGAGCCGCAGTCATCCGGGATCAAGACAGCGAGAACGAGAAAGAGCCCTCCCCCAGTCCATGACCGTCGAGCCTCGCCCAACACCCCCCGGCCTCTCCGCCGCAGCGTCCGAAACGGTGTCGGGGGACGGCCGTGGGAGCACACTCGGCGACTCGACCGGCGAGGGCGACGACGGCTACAAGTGGATCGCGCTGATCAACACGACCATGGGCATGCTCATGGCCACGATCGACGGATCGATCATGCTGATCTCGCTGCCGGACATCTTCCGTGGGATCCACCTCGACCCGCTGCTCCCCGGCAACAGCTTCTACCTGCTGTGGATGATCTTGAGCTTCCTGGTCGTGACCAGCGTGCTCGTGGTCAACCTGGGCCGCCTCGGCGACATCTACGGCCGGGTGCGCATGTACAACCTCGGCTTCGCCGTCTTCACCGTCTTCTCGCTGGTCCTCACCGTCACGCCGGTCACCGGCGACGCCGCTGGATGGTGGCTGGTGATCGTCCGGGTCTTCCAGGGAGTCGGCGCCGCCATGCTCATCGCCAACTCGGCCGCCATCCTCACCGATGCCTTCCCAGCCCACCAGCGGGGCACGGCACTCGGGATCAACCAGGCGGCGGGCATCAGCGGCACCTTCATCGGGCTGGTGCTCGGCGGTGTCCTCGGCCCCATCGACTGGCGCCTGGTGTTCCTGGTCTCGGTCCCGGTTGGGGTGCTCGGGACGGTCTGGGGCTACTGGAAGCTGCGCGAGGTGGGCCAGCACCGAGTGGCCCACATCGACTGGCCCGGCAACATCACCTTCGCCCTCGGCCTGGTGGCGCTGATGGTCGGCATCACCTACGGCATCGAGCCCTACGGCAGAAGCACCATGGGTTGGACCTCTCCCAAGGTCCTGACAGAGATCGCCGCCGGCATCGCCTTCCTGGCGGCGTTCGTCGTGATCGAGCGGCGCTCGGCCCAGCCCATGTTCCGGTTGCAGCTTTTCCGAATACGGGCGTTCACCTCCGGGGTGCTGGCCAGCTTCCTGGCCGCACTCGGCCGGGGCGGGCTCATGTTCATGCTCATCATCTGGCTCCAGGGCATCTGGCTGCCCCGGCACGGCTACGACTTCGCCCGCACCCCGCTTTGGGCCGGCATCTACATGCTTCCCCTCACCGCCGGGTTCCTGGTGGCCGGGCCCGTGTCGGGTTTCCTGTCGGACCGCTACGGCTCACGACCGTTCTCGACCGGAGGCATGCTCGGGTCGGCAGCCTCGTTCCTCGGATTGGAGCTGCTGCCCATCAACTTCAGCTACCCCGAGTTCGCCGGCATCCTGGCTGCCACCGGGCTCACCATGGGGCTCTTCGCCTCGCCCAACCGAGCCGGCGTGATGAACAGCCTTCCTCCTCAGCACCGGGGAGCGGGCTCAGGGATGAACTCCACCTTCCAGAACTCGGCCCAGGTGCTGTCCATCGGCATCTTCTTCACCCTGATGATCGTGGGACTGGCGTCCTCGCTTCCTGCCGCCCTGTACCAGGGACTCGTCCACCAGGGTGTCCCAGGCGCGGTGGCGGCCAGGGTCTCGCACCTCCCTCCGGTGTCGACGCTGTTCGCCGCCTTCTTGGGGGAGAACCCTCTGCAGCACCTGCTCGGGCCCTCGGTCCTCCACGGCCTGCCGGCGGCGCGGGTGGCGACGATCACCGGAAGGAGCTTCTTCCCTTCGATCATCTCGGGCGCCTTCCAGCAGGGACTGCACGAAGCATTCGACTTCGCCATCGCCGCCTGCTTGGTGGCTGCAGCCGCCTCGTGGCTCCGAGGGGGCAGGTACGTGTACAAGGAGCCCCAGACCGAGGCGACGCAGGGTAGCGAGCTCGTGTCCAGCACGACGGGCAGCTGAGCGCTCGCCGGTCGTCTCACCTCGAGCGCCCCGGCCTCACGGGCGAAGGGCCCTTTCCGCCTGTCCATGGGCAATGTCCATGGCATGGCCCACCATTGCAGTCGGGAAATTCAGTCATGCGCTCGATCCGCGGCGCAGTATCGTGCAGGCCGTGAGCGGCTCTGCGCTCTTGGGTCTGGCCCCGTGGATCGCCATGGTCCTTGCCGTCCGGAGCACCGGCATCGGATTCGTGCCCGCCGCACTCCTGGCCACCTTTGTGGCTATCGGTGTCGGAGTGCACGCCAGACGTCGAGGCCTCTCCGCCGAGTTCGAGGGGCTTTCCGCGCTGATCTTCCTGGCCATGGTGGTCGCGGCGCTCTTCGCCACGCACCACGTGCTGGTCGATCTCGCCCACTACGGACGCGCCATCGCCGCCGGGGCCATGGCAATCGTCATGCTGGTATCGCTCTCGGCGCGACCGTTGACACAGGAGTACACACGCCAGCTGGTGCCGCGTCAGGCGCTGTTGTCCAAGGGGTTCGGGCGCCTCAACCGGGTGGACACCCTTGCCTGGGGCATCACTGCCGCCGCCGTCGCTCTGTCCTTCGTCGCCGGCGCCATGGTGCACAACTCAGTGGAGCGAACCACCCTGAACTGGCTCCTGCCCGTGGTGCTCGCCGCCTGCGGCGGCACCTACATCGCCCGGCGGTGGACCGCCCTCGACGACCTTGACGAGGTCGCGAGCTCCATGACGGCTGCCTTCGATCTCCGAGTGCACATAGGACGTCCGGACCGCGAGCCTGACCTCCACCGGCGGCCGATGCTCCAGCTCATCTCCGGAGCGCGCGACGAGAGGCCGACGGGCTCCTAGCCCAGCCGCCGTCTCACACCCAGCCCGAGACCTCTCCGGCGCACCCCGCTCGTACGCTTGACGCATGGGCCGGTCGAGGACGGCGCGTATTGCCGTCTCTGCACTGGGCGCGGTCATCTTGCTGGCGTCCGCCTGCGGAACGGCGAACACATCCTCGGCTTCCACCGACGCCGGATGGCCGTGGCCACAACTCAGGAGTCCCCATGCCGTGGACGTCTCGACCACCACGACATCGACCACGGCGGTGCCCGCCACGAACGCTCCTGCCACGAACCCTCCCACCACAGCCGCCCCCCCTTGCGCTCCCGGCATCGCCGGCCAGCTGACCTCGACGGCTGGTGCCGACCAGCTGATCGTGGTCCAGGCCCCGACCTACTCCACCACCTACGCCACCCTGACGGCCTGGCAGCGGCGGGGGTCGTGCTGGGTGACCGCCTTCGGCCCTTGGACGGCACGCATCGGCGCCAATGGCTTCTCGGACGACAAACACGAAGGCGACGAGACCACACCCACCGGCGCATACGGGATCGGCCCGGTCATGTACGGGAACGCCGCCGATCCTGGTGTCCAATACCAGTTCCACCCGCTCGTCTGCGGCGACTGGTGGGACGAGGACCCCAGCTCCGCCACCTACAACACCTTCCAGTTCGTTCCTTGCGGTCAGGCGCCTCCCTTCGGCGGCGACAGCGAGGCGTTGTGGGAGGAGACGACGGCATATCCGATCTTCGCCGTGATCGACTACAACATCGATCCGATCGTCCCTGATGCCGGATCGGCCATCTTCATCCATGCCGACGTGGGTGGTCCCACCGCCGGCTGTGTCAGCCTCCCGCTCGGAGAACTCGACCAGTTGCTCGTGTGGCTCCAGCCCACCGAGACCCCGCTCGTGGTGATGGGCCCGGACTCGGAGATCACCCGGTTCTGAGCCGTCAGTGGGAGTGGACGGGGACGGAGAACCGTCCTTGAATGTGGCGATGCGCAGCCTGTCCGAGATCGGAGGACGCCGCCTTCCCTTCCTGCGATGGTCGGCCTGGCGGATGGCGCTCGGGATGCGCCATCTCACCAAGCACTGGCAGGTGGGGGACGGACGTGAAGAGGCCCTGGCCCGTTACGTGACCGACAATGTCGCAGCCGGCGACCTCGACGGCGCCATCGAGGCGGTCGATCGCTTCTGTTACGAGCGCAGCGTGATGATGAACGTAGGGGACGAGAAGGGCCGCATCCTCGACGAGGCCATCCGGCGGGCCGGGCCCAAGCGTCTTCTCGAGGTCGGCACGTACTGCGGGTACAGCGCCCTGCGCACCATCAGGGCCATGCCCGCCGACGCCCATCTCTATTGTGTCGAGCTCTCCGAGGACAATGCCGCCATCGCCCGCCGCATCCTTGCCCACGCCGGGGTCGGAGATCGGGCGACCGTGGTGACGGGCACGCTCGGCGACGATCACACGATGGACGAGCTCGAATCGGCGCACTCCTTCGGGCCCGGAACCCTGGACTTCGTCTTCGTCGACCACGACAAGGCCGCCTACCTCCCCGACCTTCGTCGCATCATGCAGAGGCGTTGGCTGCGACCGGGAGCCGTGGTCGTCGCCGACAACGTCCGCATCCCCGGCGCTCCCGAGTACCGGTCCTACATGCGCGAGGAGCAAGGCCGGGCCTGGCGCACCGTCGAGCACCGGACCCACGTGGAGTATCAGACCATGCTCCGGGACCTCGTCCTCGAGTCCGAGTATCTGGGAGGCTGACCGGGCGTCCTGTGTCGCTCAGGCCGGTGTGTCGCTCAGGCCGGTGTCGCTCAGGCCGGTGTGTCGCTCAGGCCGGTGTCAGCGCCAGTGGAGGGTCGTCAAGCGCCACACCGAGCTCGGTCGCTTTGGCGGCAGCCTCCGCCGGGAAGATGTTCTTCACGATCAACGGGTCGGCGGTGATGGTGTAGTCAGGTGCCAGGTGCCGGGTGTAGCGGTCGATGTAGAGCAGTTGCTTGCCTATGAGGACCAGCTGCCTGGGAACCGAGGCCTGAAAGGCTTTCAGAAGCTCGAGCGACTGCGACACGAGCTGGGTGATGTTGATGGTCCCGTACCCGCCGAGAAGGATGGGAGCGAGCATCGCGTTGAGAAAAGCGCCGATCTCCTCGTCGGTCCCCACCCCAGCTGGGAACACGCCGACTCGTCGGTAGGCGGTGGCCACCCGGGTGAAGTCGAGGTCGAAACTGCAGGTGTAGAAGAGGTCCTTCAGGACGTCGCGCCACTCGGGCTCGAGCTCGCCCATGATCCCGAAATCGAGATAGCAGCCCCGGCCGTCGTCGAGTGCCCACACGTTTCCGGCGTGCATGTCGCCGTGGAAGGGCCCGTGGACCATGACCGCCTCCGCCCACACCTTGGCCCCCCAGCGCAGGATGGCCTGGGCGTCGATGCCCCGCTGCTGGAGGGTTTCGAAGTCGTCCATGGGGATGCCGAAGACCCGCTCCATGCAGATGACCTGTGGGCCGCAGTAGTCCCAGTACACCTCGGGCGCGGTGATGATGGCGTTGTCGCCGAAGGCGCCGATGTTCTGGCGGAAGCGGTCCTGCTGCCAGGCCTCCCGAGCCGGGTTGAGCTCCTCGAAGGTGACGGCGTGAACGTCCCGGATGACTCCCACGGCACCTGACGTCTTCCCCCACGGCGTCCGCTCCACCAGCCAGGCGATCCGATACGAGTTGCGCAGGTCACGGGCCATCTGCTCGCGAATTCCCGGTCGCTGGACCTTGACCACGGCCTGACGTCCGTCGAGCAGGGTGCAGGCGTGCACCTGGCCGATGGAGGCCGCCGAGAGCGGCACGTCTTCGAAGTCCCGGAACACGTCGTCGATGCGTGCCCCGAGATCCTGCTCGATCGTGGCCCGCACCAACTCGGTCGGGAACGGAGGCACGGAGTCGAGGCAGCGTCGCGCTGCACCGGCCAGTACCGCCGGGAAGAGCGGGCCCGAGCTGGCGACGATCTGCCCGGCCTTGACGAAGGTGGGACCCAGATGGATGAAACCGTCTACCAGGCCGTCACAGGCGCTCTCGACGAGGCTCCGGCGCTCGGTCGTGCTCTCGCCGCCGAGCCGCAGCCAGCGCGGGCGCACCCGGAGACGACGCAGCACGCCGCGCAGCACGGACCACCCGAGGACGAAGAGCACGACCACCAGCCGGCGGACGTCGCCGAGGTGGAATTCCTCGAGCGGGGGCGCCTCGACCACCAGGACCCCATCGGGTGGCCCACCGGCGAACGGCCCGCGCCAGACCCGAGACGGAGAGTTCACGTCGGTCGTCGCTTCTGGACCGTTCAGCGTGCCGCGCCGGCGCGATGGAGCACCCGGTAAGGGTAGGGCAGCATGCGGAGCCAGTCCGGAAGCGGGGCTGTCGCCGTGCGGAGGACTTCCAGCTGGACGCGGTACTCGAGCTCGTGCACCGGCGACCATCGGATCCCCCACCGTCTGCGGATGGTGCCGGGGAACGAGCCAGCCAGCGCGATGTGCGCAGCATGCGAGGTCGGCACCATGGTCAGGCGCCAAGGAAGCCTGGGCACAGGGACGCCCGGAGGAGGCGGAACCTGCTGGAGGCTCGGGACCAGGTCGACCAGGGGCCGGTGGGTGCACTTGGACTCGATCCCCTCGGCCACGTACTCCTTCAATCCGGCGATGTCATCCGGCATGTCCCGGGGCCGCACCCCGTAGAGCTCCCCCACTTCGCGGGCTTCGCCGTACAGGGCGTCGAGATCGACGGCGGGGAGGCGGCCGTGGATCTTCTCCAACGCGAAGAGCGTGGCCTCGAAGGTGGTCAGATGCACCCACGTCCAGGCCTCGCGGTTCCAGGCGTGATAGGGGTGCCCGTCGAACCCGGTCCCCTTGATGGGGCGATGCAGCTCACGGATCTCCATCGCCGTCGCCTCGCGGTCGGAACCGAACATGAGGCGTTGTGCGTACAGGAAGGTCCGCTGAGCTCGCCGCCAGGGGTTGGTGAAGATCTCGGAGTGCTGGTAGATCCCCGCCGCCACGGTGGGGTGCGAGCCTTGCAGCGCCAGCACCCGTCCGGTGAACGGGACGAACAAGCGCCACTCGGCGAGCTGGCGGATGAGGGGGCGGTCGGCCGCGGCCACTGGTGCAGCCGCGGCCATCCCCTCTCGCCCGTCTCGCCGATCTCGAAGGTCTCGCCCGTCTCGCCCAGGCGGCTCGGGAAAGCTGACGATTGCCATGCGCTACACTCTATACCGTACTTGTAGCGACTGTCGCAAGGAGCCGGCATGGCCGAAACCGACTCGGTGTTCAAGCTGCTCGAAAGGCTGCCGCCCCGCCCGTCAGACAGCATGGACAAGGTGCTCGACGCCGCCGAGCGGTGCCTGGCCCGCTACGGCATCAGGCGGACGTCGATGACCGACATCGCCCGCGAGATGCACGTGGCGCGGACGACGCTGTACCGCCAGGTGGGATCGGTCGAGGAGGCCATCGCCCTCATCGCCTCTCGCCAGCTCCACCGCTTCCTCGACGACCTGGTGTCGATCCTCTCTAGACCGGGCGGGGCGACACCCGAGGACCTGCTCGCCGCCATCGCCACCGCCGTGCGGGTGGCCCGCACCCACCCGGTTTCCCTCCGTTTACTCAACGACGAGCCCGACATCCTGGGCTCGATCGTCGTCCACGACCTTGCGCCGTTCGCGTCCCAGATCGCCGAGGCGCTGGCGCCGGTCCTCCACCACGCCATGGCGACGGGAGTCATCCGTCGGGGCGACCCGCTCCTTGCCGCCCAGTGGGTGGTCCGGACGGTGGCGGTGTTGGTCGTCCTCCCCCCAGAGGGAAGGATGGAGGAGTTCCTCGACTATGCACTGGGGCCCGTGCTCAGGGCTCCATAACCAGCACCAACAGGGGTTGAAAGGTGTCGAGAGGTCTCGACACCGCACAAGGGGGGGACGTCCTGTCCCGTTACCACGACGTGGCTGCCGAGGAGGGGGAGCCGGCCCCCACTGACCACGCGCGCATGCGGGCCCGCACCAGGGGCCCGGGGATCGCCCGCCCCGGCTCCGCGCCCGGTCAGGCCGTCGTCGAACTGGCCAAGCGTTACGTCCCTTTCCTGGCGGTCATGGCCGTGCTCCTCGCCCTGGTGGCCCAAGCCCCCACCAACCGGCAGCCGACGGCCAGCGCGCTGCGCCCGTCGTACGGGTCCTCGGGTAGCTCGGCTTCCGGCAGTGCCGCAGCGGCAGCTGCCGCGGCGTCGGCCGCTTCGGGGGCCAACGGTGGTTCGGGTGCCAGCGGATCTTCTGCGTCGGCGACCGACGACATCGCCCGCAGTGGCGTCAAGTGCGGGCCGGGTGTGCTCCAGGTCCCGTGGACGCCCTACGCCCCGCCGTGTGAGCCGGAGTTCACCGGCAACAACGGCGGTGCCACCGCTCCCGGTGTCACGGCCACGACCGTCACCGTCTCCTATCGGGAGGAGGGCGAGTCGAGCGACGTCAACGCCATCCGCTCGATCATGCCCGGGGTGCTCCCCACCGACCCTCAGGTGCTGTACGACCTGAACGTCTTCCTCCAGGCGTTCAACAAGGAGTACGAGCTCTACGGCCGTCATGTCGTGGTGAAGCCCTTCATGGCCCAGGGCGACGCGCTCGAGGAGATGGTGGGCGAGGACACCCAGGGAGCGCAGGAGGACGCCGCCACGGCGGCGAGCCTCGGCGCCTTCGCCGACATCACCCCCCTGCCCACGCCCCCGTACGACCAGGCGCTGGTCCAGAACCACGTCATCGCCATGAACCAGCTGCTCACGTCCAACCAGTTCCTGGCCTCCTCGGCGCCCTATGCCTTCTCGATGGTGCCCTCGCTCGACGACCTCGGAGCGCTGCTCGACCAGGTGGGGTGCTCCATCGGGTCCACACCGGTGAGCTTCGCCGGCGACTCGTCGCTCAACGGAAAGCCCCGGGTCTTCGGCGCCATCCTCCTCGAGGACCCGGAGTACCAGGGACTGCAGAGCGAAGTGGTGAACGGCCTCCAGAAGTGCGGCGTGCAGATCCCGGTCGTCATCGACTACACGCTGGACCTGTCGACCATCCAGCAGCAGATGCAGAACGCAATCTCGCAGATGAAGGCGAACAACGTGACCACCATCGTCTGCGGGTGCGACCCCGTGGGCGAGATCTACGTGACCCAGGCGGCCGACCAGCAGAATTACGGCCCGGAATGGTTCTCGGAGTGGCTGCCCCCGCAATTCGAACGCCTCTACAGCCAGGACCAGTGGGCCCACTCCGTGGAGATCGGGCTCGGTCCGTCCATCCCCGAGCAGGAGGACGAGGCGTACAAGGTGTACGAGATGGTCGACCCCGGTGGACAGCCCCAGGAGCCGTACTTCTGGTACATCTACTACCAGCTGCTCTATCTCTTCAACGGGCTGCAGGCGGCCGGTCCTGACCTCACGCCCCAGACGTTCCTGTCCGGCCTCCAGCACCTGCCGGCGAGCCAACCTGGCCAGGTAGGACAGTGGCTGTACGGCACGTCGATCTACTGGCCGTTCTCGGAGGCCCAGGTCTCGTACTGGGATCCCACCAAGACCAACGCATTCGACGGCAAGCCAGGTGACTACGGCACCTGCTTCAACGGCGAGTGGTTCTCGCTGTTCGGCGCGGCGTCGTTCCCCAAGACTCTCGACTGTCCCGGGCTGTCGTGACCGGCTGTGGTGACCAGCCGCGGGACCAGCCGTGGTGACCGGACCGTCGTGACCGCGCTGCTCGGCGGACGGACCAAGACGGTCGCCGCCTGGATCGGCGGGCTGGTGGCGCTGGTCTTCGTGGGCGAGCTGGCCCTCCCCAAGGGGATCGACTCGGGAGCGGTCGCCCTCGGCGTGGTCTTCGGGTGCCTCGATGCCTTGACGGCCATGGGGCTGGTGCTCGTCTTCCGCGCCAGCCGCGTCATCAACTTCGCCCAGGCCGCCTTCGGGGGGCTGGCGGCGGCGGTGATGGTCGTCATGATCGTGGCGTGGCACGTGCCCTACTTCGCCGCCGTTCCGGTGGCGTTGATCGCCGCCCTGGCCAGCGGAGCGGTGACCGACCGCGTGGTCGTCCGCCGCCTGTCGCGTTCACCGCGTCTGTTGCTCACGGTGGCGACGATCGGCGTCGGGCAGATCGTCGCCGCCATCCAGCTCGGCCTGCCCGCCGTGCTGGCCAAGAACATCACCGCCTTCTCCACCTACAAGACGCCGTTGCACGGCATCCACTTCTCCATCCACACCACCTACTTCACCGGTGACGCCGTGCTCGCCGTGGGCGTGGTGATTCTCGTGCTGATCGGCCTGGCCTGGTTCCTGGGCCGGACCGACCTCGGTCTGGCCATCCGGGCCGCCGCCGACTCCGGCGAACGTGCCCTGCTCCTCGGCATTCCCGTGGCCACGTTGTCCCTCGTCAGCTGGACGTTGGCCGCCGGGCTCTCCGGGCTGGGCACCATGCTGGCCGTTCCGATCGAAGGCCAGAACCTAGGCGCGGTGATCGGGCCCACAGGTCTCCTCGTCCCCCTGGCCGCAGCCGTCATCGCCGGCATGGAGAGCCTGCCCGTCGCGTTCTTCGCCGCCATCGGCATCGACGTGGCCGAGAACGTGATCTTCTGGAGCTACCCGCAGTCCTCGAGCGTCGACCTCGGGGTCTTCCTCCTCATCCTGGTGGCATTGCTCCTCCAGCGCCGGCGCATGGGCCGGATGGTGTCGCTCATGGCGGACCTCCTGTCCGTCAAGCAGATCCGCCCGGTTCCCCAGCAGCTGCGCCGTCTGATCAGCTACCGGACCGGCCGCATCGTTCTCGGACTGGCAGTGATCGGCCTGGCCGTCTTCGTCGTTCCCGACACCTTGAGCGCCGGTCAGATGTTCGTGGCCGCCTCGGCCGCCATCTACGCCATCATCGCCGTGTCGTTGGTGCCGCTGTCGGGATGGGCGGGTCAGATCTCCCTCGGCCAGTTCGCCTTTGCCGGCGCCGGGGCGGCGACAACCGGCGCCCTGCTCGTGCACTTCAACGTTGACCTCTTCCTGGCCCTGGGTGCCTCGGCGGTGGTGGGCGCGGTGGTCGCCCTGGTGATCGGACTGCCCGCCCTGCGGATCCCCGGGACGTACCTGGCCGCCGTGACCATGGCCTTCGCCGTGCCGGTGTCGACCTTCTTCTTGAGCCCGATCTACTTCCCGTCCATCTCGGAGACCGACGTCGTGCGGCCCGTGCTGTTCGGGAAGATCTCGCTCGAGTCACCCCGTGACTTCTACTGGTTGTGCCTGGCGCTCTTGGTCGTGGTCCTGCACCTGACGCGCAACCTCCGCCAGAGCCGCGCCGGGCGGGTGATACTCGCCACCCGCGACAACGAGATGGCAGCCGCCAGTTTCTCCGTCTCGCCGCTGCGGGTGAAGCTCACCGCCTTCGCCTACGCGGGAGCGATCGCGGCAGTGGCTGGGGGGTTGTACATCATCGCCAACCGGGGCCTGGGATCGGGCATCGACCCGGAGCTGAGCATCGACGTCTTTCTCATGGTGGCCATCGGCGGGCTCGGGTCGACGACCGGTGCCGTGCTCGGCGTCGTCTACGTGGAAGCCATGCAGTACCTACTCCCCGGGTACGCCCAGCTCCTGGCCACGGGCGCCGGGCTGGTACTGCTGCTGCTCATCGTGCCCGGCGGCCTGGGCCAGATCCTCTTCGACGTGCGCGACCGGTTGCTCGCCTGGCTGGCGCGGCGCAAGGGCATCGAGAGCTCGGCGCTCTGGGAATCGGCGAAGTTCGAACCGGCCGGCGCCGCCGGGGGCGCCGAGGCCGAATCGGCGACCCCACCGGCGGGCACGCCGGCACCGGGGGTCGCCGCGGCAGCCACAAGTGCAGTGGCAGCCACAAGTGCAGCCACAGCGGAGCCCATGCTCCTGTGCTCCGGGGTCGGCGCCGCCTACGGCCCGGTCCAGGTGCTCTTCGGTGTGGACATGGCCGTACGCCAGGGTGAGATCGTGGGCCTCCTCGGCACCAACGGCGCCGGCAAGTCGACACTGCTGAGGGTCGTGTCCGGCCTGATGCCCGTCCGAGACGGCGTGCTGCAATTCGAAGGTTCCGACCTCTCCACCATGAACCCGCTGCAGCGGGTGAAGCGCGGCGTCGTGACCGTGCCCGGCGGGAGAGGGGTCTTCCCCACGCTCACCGTCGAGGAGAACCTCCACGTAGCCGGGTGGCGAGCCCGTCACGACGGCGGGTCTCCGGATGCCGCGCTCGAGGAATCACTGCGGCTGTTCCCCGCCCTGAAGCAGCGCTGGCACGCCAAGGCGGCGACGTTGTCCGGTGGCGAGCAACAGATGCTCACCATCGCCCAGGCGCTCCTGTGCGCGCCCCGGCTCCTGCTCATCGACGAGCTCAGCCTGGGATTGGCCCCGGTGGTGGTGGCCGGTCTGCTCGATGCCGTGCGCCAACTGGTGCGAGAAGGCGTCACGGTGGTGGTGGTCGAGCAGTCGGTCAACCTGGCCATCGAGTTGGCCGAGCGGGCGGTCTTCATGGAGCGGGGTCAGGTCCGCTTCTCGGGCCCGACGGCCGAGCTCATCGGGCGTGAAGACCTTCTGCGCTCGGTGTTCCTCGATGCCGGCGACGGCGCGGCCCGGCAATCCACCCCTCGTCACACCCGCCCGGCGACCACGGCTACGGCTACGGCTGCTACGGGGAACATCGACGGCGATGGCGCAGCCGACGCCGACGACGCGGACGGGCGTGCAGGTCCCTTCAGCGGGGCGACGGCTGCCTTCGCCGTGGGCGAGGTGCGCAAGCGGTTCGGCGGGGTGCTGGCGCTCGACGACGTGTCCTTCTCGGTGACCGAGGGTGAGATCCTCGGCATCATCGGTTCGAACGGGGCCGGCAAGACGACGCTCTTCGACGTGTGCTCGGGCTTCCTCGCCCCGGACTCCGGGCGGGTGTGGCTGCAGGGCCAGGACGTCACCACCATCAACGCCCACCGGCGCGCCGCCATGGGCATGGGGCGCATCTTCCAGGACGCACGGTTGTTCCCTGCCTTGACCGTGGCCGAGGCGCTCTCCGTCGCTTTCGAACGCCACATCGAAGTGCGAGATCCCTTGCTGTGCATGGCCAACATGAGCTCGGTGCGGCGCTCCGAGGCGGAAGTGGCCGACGGTGTCGACGAGCTCCTCGAGCTGCTGCACCTGACCCGGTATCGCGACAGCTTCGTATCCGAGCTCTCGACCGGGACGCGTCGTATCGTCGAGATCGCCTGCACGATGGCCCATCAGCCGTCCTTGCTGCTCCTCGACGAGCCCTCCTCGGGCATGGCTCAGCGGGAGACCGAGACGCTGGGCGCTCTCCTCATCGAGCTCCAGTCCGCCACCGGGACGACGATGGTCCTCATCGAGCACGACATCCCGCTGGTCAGCTCGGTCGCCGACCGCCTCGTGTGCATGCACCTGGGCGGCGTCCTGTGCGAGGGCGCCCCTCACGACGTGCTCGCCGACCCGGCGGTGGCCGCCTCCTACCTCGGCGAGAGCGACGCCGCCGTGCGCCGGTCGGGTGCGCGCCGCGCCGCGTCCGCGGCACCTGCCCCGCTCAGCACCATGGCCGCCTCCTCGATCCCGGACAAGGACGGTCTCCGATGACCCGCCTGCCGTCGCTGGTGCGCCGTGTACCGGAGCTGGCTCGGCGCGTGCCGGAGCTGGCGAACCGCTCGGTCCAGTCCGTGACGACGAGGCGCTATCTGATCGGCGCCGTGCTCGCCTGGGTGCTCATCGTGTACCTGGCCGCAGCGCCGTCGAACATCGTGGCTCCCGTGCCGCACCCTGCGCCCGTCAAGGCCGTCCCTCGGGCCGCCCCGGCCGCGCCGACACCCGCCTTCGCGGCATCCACCACCCCGACCGTGCCGACATCCACCACCCCGAGTGTGCCGGCGTTCAGCTTCACACCTCTGAGCTTCCCGCCACCTCCGCCCACTCCCGCCGCCACGCCGCTGCTCAGTTGCCCGTATCCCATTCCCCAGGCCCAATCCACGCCGTTCTCGCCCGGGATATTCCTGAGCTTCGAAGGGCCGCTCTTCGACCTGTCCGGGCCCTTCGTCATCTACGACATCCCCACACTCGGCGCCATCAGCCCCCTGGTTCCGTTCCTCACCCCCCTCGTGGACATCAGCGAGCCGGTCATGAACGAGGTGACGCCCGACCTGTCGGTCCTCGTCACCGACTACGTGGCCATCATCGACGAGCTCGGCCTCGACTCCCCCGAGGAGCAGGAGTTCGCTCAGGAATTCGAGCCGTACTTCCTCGAGCTGCTCGACGAGCTGACCCCGGTCGAGCAGGACCTGGCGTCGAGCACCGCCGGCCAGTGCCTGGAGCTCTTCGAGAACGACCTCGCCGTGCAGGACTCGCAGGAGAACCTGCCCTCGCTCCCCACCCTGCCGCTGCTCCCCTCGGGCGTGCCGCCCAGCACGTCGAGCACCGACTCGGTGGTGGAGTCGGCCACGACGACCGACACCCACTCTCCCTTCGCCGAGCTCGTGCTGCCCTGGTCGGGTGGCGTCCCCTCCGACCTGTCCCAGGCCGTGAGCACGCTTCGCTCCAAGGGAGACCCGGTGGAGCTCGAGCTGGTCGACCAGCCGCCCGCGGGCCAGAGCATGGGTGGCACGGGCTTCTCCGACTTCGTGGCCCAGGTCGTGCAGGACGCGCCCGACGCCTCGGCCTTCCAGGTCGACGCCCCTGCCTCGGACCCGGCAGGGGCCACGGAGATCGCCGACCTGGTCCACGGACTCGCCTCGGCGGACGTCGCCCGTCAGCCGGGACAGCTGATCGGCGTCGGCATCCCCACCGACGCCGAGGGATCGGGCGCCCAGAATTTCTGGCAGGCGTTCGACACCGCCATGGGGGGATGGCAGAAGGCCATGGTCGACTTCGTCGGAGCCGACCTCACGCCTCAAGCCGAGTCGTCGGCGGCGGCCGACAGCGCCGAGGCGGCCGCCACGGCCCATGCCCTCCGCACTGCGTGGTCGACCTTCGGCGGAGTCCCGAGCACGATCCCCCTCTTCGGTGCCGTGTCGCTGGCGAGCGGGCTCCCGGTGTCGAGCAGCTCGGTCCAAGAGCAGATCGCCGCCTATCTCGCCGCTCTGGCCGGCCAGCACGTCGCTGCGCTCGGGATCGACACGAGCGGCTGACCGCACACGTGACACGAGGGGTCCCCTAACGTCGCGACCGTGAGGGTCGACCACATGATCTACGGCGTCGCCGACCTCTCCGAGGCGGTCCGCCACTTCGCCGAGCGCTTCGGACTCGAGTCGTCGCCGGGCGGACAGCACCCCGGTCTCGGGACCGAGAACTCGCTCGTTCCCGTCGGCCACGGCCAGTACATCGAGCTCATGGCGGTACGGGATCCGAGCGCGTCGCACCCGCTCCCTGCCTTCTTGGCCACCCGAGTGGCCGAGGGGGACCGGCCCGTGGCCGTGTGCGTGGCCCCCGGTGACCTCGACACCGTGGCGGCGCGGCTGTCCTTGGAGATCGTCGCCGGGGAGCGCCGCACCCCGGCCGGAACGGTCGTGCGGTGGCGGATGGCCGGCCTCGAGGCGGCCCTCGGGCAACACCGTCTCCCCTTCTTCATCGAGTGGCAGGGAACGGGACCGGGCCTCGACGTCGCCATGAACGGCGACTGTGACGGCATCGCCTGGGTGGTGCTCGGCGGGGACCCCGCCATCCTCGAGGACTGGCTGGGACACGACCACTCCCTCCCTCTCCACTTCGGCGAGGGCGAGTCAGGTCCGTTGAGCGTAGGCGTGCAACGAGGGACGGAGATCCTCGTCGTCGACTGAGCCCTGTGCCAATCTTGGTCGTATCCTGCGAATCGTGACAGAAGGAGTCGTGACAGAAGGAGTCGTGACAGAGGAGCGGGGTCCGCTCGGCAACATCGCCCTGGCCGCCACGACCTTCTACGTCTCGGACCTCGACGGTGCCATCGCCTGGTACGCCGAGATGCTCGGCCTCGAGCCCATGACGGTGGGGAGCGACGCGGATCGCTATGCCGCCTACCTTGTCGGCGCCAGCATCCTGGTGCTCGAGCCCAGGACGGCCGCACTCGACCCAGCCGGCCCCGGTTCGGAGAGCACCACGGTCAACCTGGTCACGGACAGGGACCCGGCGGCTGCCCGAGAGGACCTGGTGCGACGCGGTGTCACGTGCAGTGAGCTCGTCGACTCGCCGAACTACTCGTCGTTCCTCCTCCGTGACCTCGACGGGAACCGCTTCTACCTGTCACGCCCGCTCAGCCCCGAGGCGCAGCAGGACCTGAGTGACGCGGCGAGCGCCGTCACCACGGGCCAGATCGGTACCGCCTGAGGACGTGGCCATCAGGGTGGTGGTGTTCGACCTCGACGACACCCTGATCGTCGAGGAGGAGGTGGCGCGGTCCTCCCTGCGGGCGACTGCAGCGCTGTTGCCGGAGCTGGACCCCCGTGCGCTCGAGGAGGCCGTTCTCCGCCAGGCCCGGGCCCTGTGGCGGGCAAGCCCCCACAACCCGCTGTGCCGTGCCCTCGGGATCGCGTCGTGGGAGGCACTGTGGTCCGACTTCTCGGATTGCCACGCGAGCCTCGACGGCGTGCGCAGCTGGGCGCCGGTCTACCGAGAAGAGGCGTGGTCGGCCGCATTGGCAGGGCTCGGCGTTGACGACCCGTCGCTCACCAGCGCCATGTCCGACGCCTACATCGAGCACCAACGAAGTGGGCATCCCCTCATCGACGGGGCGGCGAGCGCCGTGCAGCGGACCGCCGCCGGCGCCCGTTTGGCACTGCTCACGAACGGTCCCACCGACATCCAACGGCTCAAATTCCGCCAGACCGGTCTCGACGAGTGGTTCGACAGCGTGGTGATCTCCGGCGCCGTCGGGATGGGCAAGCCCGACCCGGCCGTCTTCCGCCTCGTCCTCGACGAGCTGGGCGTGGGTCCCGACCAAGCCGTGATGGTGGGCGACAACTGGGAACGTGACGTCCGGGGCGCCCTGAACGTGGGCATGGCGGCCGTATGGATCTCAGATGGCCGCCCCGTACCTACTCCCGGGCCGGCCGTGACGGTGATCCGCTCGGTCGCAGACCTTCCCGAGGTGTTGCTTACGTCGTCGTGAGGGCTCTGTCGGCAGAGCGCGTCACGATCTCCTCGGCCACCCGTTCGCCCGAGCGGATGGCGCCGTCGACCGCACCATGGGACACCGTGGCTGTTTCCGTCCCCGCCCAGTGGACGCGGCCGTAGGGCTGGCGAAGAAGCGGGCCAAAACGAGTCCAGATGCCGGGTGGAAGGTGGGCGAAGGAACAGCCACAACTCCACGGCTCGGTGAACCACGCCGTCTCGACGAAGTGCACCGGGGTCGCTGCCTTGGGACCGAAGCGCCCGCTCAAGACGTCGAGGAGCATCCGGCGACGTTCGGGCCGATCGAGCGAGTCGAATTGCTTGGCGACGTACCCGAACGTGAAGGATGCCAGTGCCCCGGCGGAACCGTCGGCGGGCGAGGCGTCGATGGTCACCTCCGACGGCGACCCGGGCTCGGCGCTCTGACCGCTCAAGCCGTCGGAACGCCAGAACGGTTGGTCGTAGACGAGGATGCTCTTGGTCTCGTGGCCGGCGACGGCGTGGCGCAGCAGGGTACGGCGCTCCTCGGGAAGTGCCGGGTCGAAGGCGATCTCCAAGTTGAGTACGGGCGGGATGGCGAGCACCACGAATCGCGCCGTCACCGAGGCACCCATCGAGCCAACGACGACGTGGTCCCCCCTCTGAGCCACCGAACGCACCGGGCTCTCGAGCTGCACGGCGTCGCCCAGCTCCGTGGCCACCCGCCCGGCGAAGGCGCCCATGCCTCCCTGGATCAGGGTCTCCTGAGCCCCGCCCTCGATCGAGAAGAGGTCCTCGATCCTGTGATGGGCGCGGATCAAGAACAGCAGGTCGAGGAACGACACGTCGGACATGTCTGCGGCAGCGAAGAGGCCGCGCACCGCCATCTGGAAGAGGTCGTTGCCGATCTTCGATCTGATGCGGTGATCGTCGAGCCACCGGCCCACCGAGAAAGAGTCCCACTCCGCCGCCCGGCGAGCTCTCCACGGCGCCTCGACCGGGACCTGTCTCGCCATCTGGTCCAGCCTGAGCTGCACCCAGCCGATCTGAGCAACGGCCAATGGGCTGATCTTCGGGATCAGACCCTTGTACCTCCGGATCCTGCCGTCTCCCACCAGGAGGTGGCGGCCGGCGACGTAGGTCTTGTAGGTCGAGACCCCGACCTCCCGGGCCAGCTCGAAGGCGGCGTCGTGGCGAGGGCTGAGCCAGGCGCCTCCCCTGTCGATCGCACAGCCGGCGTGCTCCTCGGTCCACGTCCGTCCGCCGACGCGGTCGCGGGCTTCGAGGACCACCACCGATTTCCCCGCCTGCTGGAGCCTCCGGGCGGCGGTGAGCCCGGCGAACCCGGCTCCGACGACGCAGACGTCGGCCTCGATGGCGTTGGTCGTCACTACTCCTCCGCCGCGCTCGGCCTCAGGAACGCGCCTCCCGTCCTCGGATAGTCGTAGGCGGACTCCGGGTCCCGGCGGACCCAGGCGTCGAGGGCCTCGGCGTCGGCGCCGACGAGGATCCTCCACTTCCCGGCGCGCAGGCTGTCCAGGATGATGGTGGCGGCCTGGGCGGCGGTGAGCGGAGCGTTGGCCTTGAACGCCCCCTCCAGCAGGCCCAGCATGGCGCGCAGCTCCTCGGTGGTGGCCTCGGCGGGCGCACCCGCCCTGACCAGGGCAGGGCGCCAGGTCTCCAGCTCGGCATCGTCCACCGCCCCGGGCGCGGCCTGGCCGAGGATGCGCCGCGTGTTGGTGACGATGTCGGTGCCGATGTGGCCGGGCACGACGACCGCCACTCGGACGTGCGGAGCGTTCATTCGCAGGTCCTCGATCAACGCCTCGGAGAACCCCTTCACGGCGAACTTCGCCGTGCTGTAGGCGCTGTGGGGCACGCCGGGACCGAGCGTGGCCCAGAAGCCGTTCACGCTGCTCGTGTTGACCACCACCGCCTCCGAGCTCTTCACGAGCAACGGGAGGAATGCCCGGGTGCAGAGGTAGACGCCCCAGAAGTCGACGCCGAAGGTCCGCTCCCACGTCGCTCTCGAGTCGGTGAAGAGGCTGCCTCCGCCCCCTATCCCGGCATTGTTGAAGAGAAGGTCGACGTGGTCGCGGCCATGGGCGGCGACGGCCTCGTCACGGAACCGGAGGACCTGGGTCTCGTCGGAGACGTCACAGACGTGCGCCGTGACCCTGATGCCCTTCGGTGCTCGGCTGCCGGCTAGATCCGACGTGTGCCAGACCTCGTCCTCGTGGATGTCGCAGCACGCCACGGCGCACCCCTCGGAGGCGAGCTGCAGCACCAACTCGCGGCCCATGCCCGAGCCGCCCCCAGTCACGACCCCCAACCTGCCGGCGAAGGACTGCACGATTCCTCCGTTCGGGCCGTGAGGCCGGCCCCTTGACGGCGGGTGTCAGTATGCCCCGAGCAGGTCCTGCAGGGCCGATTTCATCTCCGCCGTCAGCTCGTCGGCATCGACGTCCTGGAACCCGTCCCCGGCGAAGAGCAGGCCGCCCATCATCATGCTGAAGGCGCAACCGATCCGGATGCGCTCTCGGACCGGGATCTCCGGGTCCCGCAGTGCCGCGCTCAGCTTCTCCTCGATGTCGGCATGCTCCTGATCGTGGCCTTCGTTGTGGACCTTCTCGAACGCCGTGCGGTTTCGCTCGTGCATCAGGATCAGCTTGCGGTTGCCGGGGAACTTCTCGACGAACCTCTCGAAGAGCGCCAGCCATCCCCCCAGCGTCATGTCCTCGTCCTCGAGGACGGCCACCGTCGCGTCGAGGCTCTCGTGCAACCTTCGGTGCAGGGCCATGAAGATCTCGTCCTTGGACGAGAAGTGGTAGTAGAGCGCAGCCTTCGTCAGCCCCAGGCGCTCGGCGATCTCCCGCAGCGAGGTCTGGCCGTACCCCCGCTCGGTGAAGAGGTCGAGCGCCACCTCGAGGATCTGCTCGCGCGTGGACGGCGCGTCGGCGTCCCTTCGGCCTCGAGGCCTGCCCCGTCGCCTCATTCCTTGGCCCGGCTCGAGGGGCGGCGGCGGAGCGCTCCCTGCCGTCGCCATCAGGCCCTCGCCGAGCCTCTGGATGGGCCCGGGCCCAGGCCCGGGTCCGCCACTTCGGGGTCCAGCCGGGTCACGTGACATCGTCCGTAGTTTACTTGACGACCGGTAGGTTTTCGTGCTTACCTGCCTTGGACACGGAAAACTTACCGATCGACCGGTAAATCGTGCCGGCAGGTCGAGCCCGGAGGTGAGCATGGCCGACGTGATCATCGAAGCCGAGGGCCTGGTCAAGCGCTTCGGCCGGACCCTGGCCCTCGACGGCCTGGACCTCTCGGTCCCGGCCGGCTCGATCCTGGGCCTCCTGGGCCCCAACGGGGCGGGGAAGACCACCGCCGTCCGGATCCTGACCACCCTCACCCTCCCCGACTCGGGCCGGGCCACGGTGGCCGGGCACGACGTGGTGCGTGAGCCGCGTGCGGTACGCAGGCGGATCGGCGTCACGGCCCAGGCCGCCACGCTCGACGAGCTCCTCACCGGACGTCAGAACCTCGTGATGGTGGGGGAACTGACCGGCATGCCCCGGGCCGAGGCCAAGGCCCGGGCCGGCATGCTCTTGTCCGAGTTCGACCTCGCCGACGCTGCCGATCGGACGCTCAAGACCTACTCGGGCGGCATGCGCCGGCGCCTCGACGTGGCCGCCGGGTTGGTGGGCAACCCACCGGTCCTCTTCCTGGACGAGCCCACCACCGGTCTCGACCCCTCGAGCCGGCTGTCGGTGTGGAGCGCCATCCGCAGCCTGGTGGCCGACGGCACGACTGTTCTCCTCACGACTCAGTACCTGGACGAGGCCGACCAGTTGGCCGACAACATCGTCGTCATCGACCACGGCCACAAGATCGCCGAGGGAACCGCCCAGCAGCTCAAGATGCAGATCGGCGGGGCCACTCTCGAGGTCACCCTGAGCTCCCCGCAACCCGGTGCCGGCGCCGCCCTCGAGCCCCTCGTGGCCGGGCCCGTGCACGCCAGCCACGACGGTCGTCGGCTCCGGGCTCCCGTCGCCCAGAGCTCGGGACTGGCGACCACCGTCGTTCGAGCGCTCGACCGGGCCGGGATCGCCGTCGACGACGTCGCCGTGCACCAGCCGTCGCTCGACGACGTCTTCTTCACCCTGACCGGTGAGGGCACAGAAGAGGGTGACGGCCAGGCGTCGTCCGAGCGACCCTCTCCGTCCGAGACACCCTCCCTCGCTGCACAAGGAGCAGGCCGATGACCCTCGCTGTCGCCACCGTCCCGGAGTCGTCGCCGCGGCTCGGGCGCGTCTACTCGATCGTGCACGACGTCGTGGTCCTCACCCGGCGGAACCTCGTCCACATCTCGAGAGAGCCCATGCAGCTCTCCGACGTCACCCTGCAGCCGGTCCTCTTCACCTTGCTCTTCATCTGGGTGCTCGGCTCCGGTATCCCCATCGCCGGTGGGTACAAGCAGTTCGCCATCGCCGGGCTTCTCGCCCTCAACCTCGTCACGTCGTCGATGGGGTCGGCCGTGGGGCTGGCCACCGACCTGTCGACCGGGGTCATCGACCGCTTCCGTGCCCTGCCCATGTGGCGGGCTGCAGTGCTGGTGGGCCGCTCGCTCGCCGACCTGATCACCTCGGTCATCGCCGTGGCTTTCGTCATGGGGACAGGGTTCTTGATCGGGTGGCGCGTCCACGCCAGCGTGGGCTCGGTTCTCGCCGGGGTGGGTCTCGCCCTGTTCTTCACCTACGCGCTGTCGTGGGCGTGCGGCTGCCTCGGGATCTTGGCCAAGGGCCCGGAGAGCGGGGCATCGATCGGCCTCATCGTCCTCTTCCCGCTGGCCATCGTGTCCAACGCCATGGTCCCGACCGAAGGGATGCCGGGCTGGCTGCGGGTGGTGGCCAACTGGAACCCAGTGAGCGCCATGACGGCGGCTGACCGACACCTCTTCGGGAACCCCAACCCGTCCGCCACCATCCACGCCTGGCCCATGGAGCACCCCGTGGCCGCCATCGTGCTCTGGTCAGTGGCGATCCTGGCCGTCTTCGCCCCCCTGGCGGCCCACCTCTACCGGAGGCGTACCACCGACTGAGCGCGCCACGAGGTCTCGGGTGAGCTCCATGTGCCCGCGGTGCTGGGCGAGCTCCTCGTAGACGTGCATCAACGCTGCTCCCTGCCGCTGCATGAAGGGCCCCACGTCCGGGGTCCACTCCGGCGGAACCGTTCCCCGCAGGACCGCCTCCGGGTCTGCACCGGCTACGGCACGCTCGAATTCGTGGCGCACCTGACGGGCCTGATCGAGCAGGTCGGCGACACTTCCCCGGGAGACGAACTCGGCATCCCGATCACGCTCCACCTCCCGTCCAGCGACGAGATGGACGCCCCAGTACGTCATGACGCCCAGGCAGTGCGTCAAGAGCGCGAATGCGGAATTGGCGCCGGGGAGGTCCGGTCGACGGTTGGCCAGCTCGTCTCCCAGCTCGGACACGATGGCGGTCATGCCGTCGAGCGCATCGTTCACGAAGTACAGGTAGTCGTCCTTCGAGATCACACGCCGACGCTAGCGTCCGGACGACCCGCTTCCACTGTCGTCGAGCCGAGGCGGCGGCGCCCGTCGCCGGGTGTCGAGACGCACCGCTCAAGACCGTGGTCGGCACTCGCCTAGCCTTCTCGCCGTGCATCTCGACAACAATGGAGTGGAGCTGGCCTACGACGACGACAGCACGGGAGCACCTCCCGTGCTGTTCCTCCACGGTCTCGGAGAGGCCCGCTCCACCTGGCAGCCGTTCCTCCCCGCCGTGGCGAGGGCGCATCGGAGCCTGGCTCTGGACTTCCGGGGCCACGGCGAGTCAGCCCATGCACCGGGCACGTACTTCCTCGAGCACTATGTCTCCGACGGGCTCGCCTTGTTCGACCAGCTCTCCCTCGACACCGTGGTGGTCGTGGGCCACTCCCTGGGTGGCGTCGTCGGGCTGACACTGGCACAGCGCCGGCCCGAGCTCGTCGCCGGCCTGCTCCTCGAGGACCCACCCCTGTACTGGGACGAGGGAAGTGCAGAGGCGCGACCGGCTGTTCCCTTCTTCTCGCTCCTTCGGGAGTTCACCCAGAGCATGCAGGCTCGGCAGGCGCCGCTCGAAGAGTACGAGCGTACGTTGGCGGCGGTACCGAGCCGGGGTGGCGGGGCCGGTTCCGGCGGGACCGGGAGCATGGCCGACCTCCTCGGCCCGGAACGGACCCGGGCCCTCGCCCTCGGACTGGCCCGCCTCGATCCAGACGTCTTCCTACCCGCCCTCGACGGCACCGGGCTCCGAGGTGTCCGGCGAGATGTCGCAGTGGCCTGCCCGGTGCTGGTCTTGCGGGCCGACCCCGCCTTCTCTCCCGCATTCAGCGAAGCGCATGCAGCGAGCTTCCAGGCCGTGAACCCACATGCAACCGTGAAGATGGTGCCGGGCGCCAGCCACCTGCTTCACGACGAGCAGCCAGACCGCTTCCTCACCGAGCTCGAGTCCTTTTTGGTGGAGGTCGAGCCGGACAACAGCAGTGGCTGACGTCCGCCAGCCGAACGGCCATCCGAGCGGCACCGGAGTCCGCCTCGAGCCTCCCGGGATGGCGGACGTGCTCGAGGCACGCCGCGTCGTCAGCCGTTACCTGTCTCGTACCCCGCTGTACCACTACCCCGGCCTGAGCGACCTGGTCGGGACCGAAGTGTGGGTCAAGCACGAGAACCACCAGCCGATCGGAGCCTTCAAGGTGCGCGGCGGGATCTACCTGATGTCGCAACTGGGTCCCGAGGAACGTTCGGCCGGCGTGGTGACCGCGTCGACAGGCAATCACGGCCAGTCCATCGCCTGGGCGGCTCGGGCCTTCGGGGTACCGGCGACCATCTGCGTGCCCAAGGACGCCAACCCCACCAAGCTGAACGCCATTGTCGGCCTCGGAGCTGAGGTGGTCGTCCACGGAACGGACTTCGACGAGGCCCACCTGCATGCTCAGAGGCTGGCAGCCGAGCGCGGGTCGCGCTACGTGCACCCCGGTGACGAGCCTGCCCTCATCGCCGGAGTGGCCACCGAGACCCTCGAGATCCTGGAGGACGAGCCCGGCATCGACACCATCCTCGTGCCGGTGGGAGGAGGGAGCGGGGCATCCGGCGCCTGCATCGTGGCCAAGTCCGTCCGGCCCGCCATCGAGGTGATCGGAGTGCAGTCGTCGGCGGCGCCGGCCGCCTACCTGTCCTGGAAGGCCCGGGCCCTCGTCGAGGGTGAGATGGCCACCTTCGCCGAGGGCTTGGCCACCCGCACCGCCTTCGCCCTGCCCCAGCGGGTGCTGTGGGACCAGCTCGACGACTTCGTGCTGGTCAGCGACGACGAACTGCGGACGGCGGTCAAGGACATGATCGAGCACACCCGCAACCTGACAGAACCGTCGGGCGCGGCATCGCTGGCCGGTGCCCTGCGGCTGGGGGACCGGCTTTCGGGAAAACGGGTCGCCCTGGTCTGCACGGGCGGCAACATCACCTTGGCTCAGCTCCGAGCCATCCTCGGGCCCTGAAACGTTGCAGGCGGCTGAGTAATCTCGGGGGCAGTGCACTTCCTCTGAACCTGTTGAACCTGCACCGCTCACCAGGTGCGCGCCTCGGTGGCGCGCGCCCGTGCTCCTCCTCGACAGGGGGGGCTGACCCCCCGGGGGCGCCCGAGGCAGTGGAGGGTGGAGCGGCCTGATGCTCAGGCAGAGGGTTGGTCGTGCTCCTTGGGCGGCTTGTCCACGGTGAGGCCGGCAGGACCGACGACCTCGGCGAACACGTTCCACAGATGCTGGTACGCGCTCTGAGGCTCGGGCAGCGAGCTCTTCAGACGGACCATGCGCCCCGCTGCGGGCTGCAGGGCGAGGTGCACCAGTCCGAGCGCTTCGTAGAGGTGCACCTGACCTTGGATGTCGCTCCTCATGAAGACCTGGAGCTTGTCGTCAGCCTGACGGAAGTCGTCGACGGTCCACTCCGCCAGGGAAGCTTCGACCCCACGCTCGTCCTTGGCCAGGTCGATGTTGGCGTGAGCGGTGCGTCCCGCCTTGTACATCCAACGGGCCACGGCCACGTGAGGCATCACGATGTGCAGGCCGTAGAGCGGGACCGCCGACATGGGTGCGTCGTCAGTGGGACGGATGGCGATGGCGTCGGCAAAGAGGTAGAGCAGTGCCGCGGTCTCGCGCGGTCCGTGGACGCCTTCAGCCGGGATGAGCAATCGCATCCCCAACACGTGGCCGACCAGGGCTCGCGGTCCTTCGAGCTTGGTCTCGACGATCTCGAGCCGCAGCGCCTCGGCAGCCTCACCCACCGCCCCGCCGGCCTTGGCAGCCACCCCGCCGGCCTTGGCAGCGACGCTGCCCGCCTCGCCGGCAACCCCTCCTGCCTGCTGCGTCCGGGAACGCAGCTCGGCGAGGATCCGCTTCGGCATCGGCCCGTGGACAGCCTCGTGCTCGGCGATGATGCGCTCTTGCTCGTCCGACGCCCCCGCTCCGCCGCCGGCCGATCCCGTGCCCGATCCTCCGACCGATCCGCCGACCGATCCGGTGTCCGAGGCGTCGGCCGGGTGCACGATGCCGAGCCTACGAGGTAACTCAGGAGCCCGTTGCCAGTCGTGAAGTTGGCGAGCAAGATGCGGGTCGAAGGAGGCGGAGGTGGAGGAGCTGTCCAAGAGGGCAAGGGCGGTCGCCGCCGTCGTCGAGCCGGTCGCCGCCCAGGTGTACTTCTCCCCCGAGTGCCACCAAGGCTACGGGCGGCTCGGCTTCGGGCCGAGTCCCGGCGACTTCTCCGGCGTCGCCGCTCCCGACATGGCGGCGTACTTCACGTCTCGGGGGTCGGTGATGGGCCAGGTCCCCGGCCAGGTGGTTGCGGCCGCCTTCGGCGTGTTCAATCCGTCAGTGGTCGTGCCCGCAGTCGAACGGGGGTGGTCGCTCACCGACGCTGGCACCATCTGTTCTGTCCGGGACGAGGGGCCATCGCCCAACTGGTCCGCATCGTCGGTGGGCGCCCCGAGGGCATCGAACGTGCCAACGAGCTGCTGGCTCTCGCCGTCGAGCGGCTGAGGCCCGAAGGTAGGCCGCTGTACGCCGGATTGGCGTCGCTCGACCTTCCCGACAACCCCGTCGGCGACGTGTGGCGACGAGCCGACATGTTGCGGGAGTTCCGAGGCGACTGCCACGTCAACGCCTGGACGGCGGCAGGGCTCGACGGATGCGAGATCTCGCTCCTCACCGAGCCCTACTGGGGACTCCCCTTGCGCACGTACAGCCGGACTCGAGCGTGGAGCCAGAGCGATTTCGACGCCGCCGAGGAACGCCTCGTCGATAGAGGCTGGCTGCGAGAGGGGCTCCTCACCGAGGAGGGACGGGCCGAGCGGGAACGTATCGAGGTCGCCACCGACGTGCAGTGCCGGGCGATCGTCGACGCGCTCGGCGAAAGCCTCGACGAGCTCGTGACGATCCTGGCGCGCTGGGGCTCGGCGATCCGTGCCGCCCGTGGCTACCCGGAGGCGGGTCCCCATGAGCTGGCAAGAGCGGCGACAGCCGGTCGCTGAGGTCTCCCACCCGATCACCGTCCAAGACTTTGCGGTGACACGAAGGCCCCGATTTCGGCTCCCGGTCAGAGCGGCTCACCCGCGTCCGGGCGCGACAGGTGTCTTGACGATCGTGCCCGTCGGTGACATGAGGTACCACGTCCCCATGTCGAGCCCTTGCCCGGTCACGTCCCCGCGGCTGTCTCCTATGTAGAGGTAGAGGGGCCATCCGTCGTAGGTGACCTGCAGGGCGCCGTCGGCCCGGCGGGTCGTGCCCAGGAGCCGCTTCTCGACTCCCCGTTCGGCCCGGGACTCTCTTTGGCCCGGCGGAAGGACCAGGGGAGGCCAAGCCGAAGCGCAGGCGCTGTAGCAGACGGACGCGCCACGGTTGTCAGGGACATAGATGTACAGGGCGAGACCCTGCGCGTCACCCAGCACGTGCCCGGGTCCGGCGACGTCGATGACCTGTACCGACGCGCTCTGCCCGGTTGGGCTCGCTGCGGAACAGGCAGTGAGGGCGACGGCCAGACCACCGAGGAGAGCGGCGGTCTTCACGTTCTCGTCATCTTCTGTCGGTCTGAGCAGCCAGTTGTTCCCACCTGCTCGGTAGAGGCGGCGGGCGGAATCGAACCGCCGTACGGGGCTTTGCAGGCCCCTGCCTAAACCACTCGGCCACGCCGCCGGGGCGTCGAGGAAGACTACCCGGGGGGCGTCCTGCGCTTCGGCGGGATGGTTGAATCTCCTCCGTGCGCGTGGCCGTCATCGCCCCACCATGGACGCCGATTCCCCCACCGCTGTACGGGGGGATCGAGCTCGTCGTGGACGAGCTGGCTCGGGGACTGCAGACCGCCGGCCACGAGATCACGCTCTTCGCCACCGGCGACTCCACCTCCCCGGTGCCGCTCAAGTGGGCGCTCGAGCACGCCGAGGGCATGCGCATCGGGATGGCGGTGCCCGAGCTGCGCCACGTGTTGCACGCCTACCGCGACATCGCCGGGGGCGGCTTCGACGTCGTCCACGATCACACCGTGGTGGGGCCCTTCTACGCCGAACGCTTTCCCGACCTTCCCGTGCTCACGACCATCCACGGCCCCTTCAACGACGAGCTGACCGACCTGTACCTGGCGGTGGCAGGTCGGGTGCCGATCATCTGCATCTCGCGGGCCCAGCACGCCGCTGCCCCCGAGGTCCCGATCGCCGGGATCATCCACCACGGGATCGACGCCGAGAAGTTCCCGGTCGGGGACGGCGCCGGTGACGGGGATGGTCAGTACCTCCTCTTCCTGGGTCGCATGGCGCCCGACAAGGGCGCCCACCGGGCCATCGAGATCGCCCGCAAGGCGGGGATGCGCGTCCTGCTGGCCGCCAAGATGCGCGAGGCATGGGAGCGGGCGTACTACGAGGAACAGGTCGCTCCCCTTCTCGGTGCCGACGCCGTCTATCTGGGCGAGGTCTCCCACGAGCGAAAGATCGAGCTCCTTGCCGGGGCCCGGGCGCTGCTCTTCCCCATCCGCTGGAACGAGCCGTTCGGCATGGTGATGCTCGAGGCCTTCGCCTGCGGCACCCCGGTGCTGGCCTTCCCCGAGGGTGCCGCGCCCGAGGTGGTCGAGGACGGCGTCACCGGCTTCCTGTGCCACGACGACCAGGACATGGTCGAAGCCGTCGACAAGGTCGGATCCCTACGCAGGGGGGACTGCCGGGCGTCGGCCGAGGGCTACTTCGCCACCAGCCGGATGGTGGCCGACCACGTCGCCCTCTACGAGCAGGTGCTGTCGGCGCGCTCCTGAGCGGCGTCAGCTGCGATGCCCCTGCCCGAACGTGAGCTGCGACGCCCCCCGGGTCGACGTCAGCCGCGACGCCCCCGGGTGAAGAGGTGGATGAGGCGCACCACCAGGGCCACGACCACCACCAGGATCACGATCTTGAAGGCGTCGAGCACGAGGTGCCCGACCGCGCTCACCACCCAGAGGATGACGAAGATCCCGCCGACGACGCCCGCTACGGCCAGGGCCCGGTCGACGGTGCGCAGGCCCCCCCTCTTCCTCGGTTCGATCTGGGACACGGGCTCCCTCCACGTCGGGGTCGGCCTCCAGGTTAGGGCGACGGGTGTCCCAAGGGGTGCCGGGGCGGGTCGAGGAGCACTCCAGGGTTGCAGATGCCCTCGGGGTCGAGAACAGCCTTGGCGGCGGCCAGGGACTGGGCGAAGAGCTCGGGACGCTGCCGGTCGTACCAGGGTCGGTGGTCCCGTCCGACGGCGTGATGGTGGGTGATGGTCCCGCCGGCGTGGAGCACCGCCTCGGAGGCGGCGGCCTTGACCGTGTCCCATTGCTCGAGCTCGGCACCGAGACGGGCCGGTCCCACCACGGTGAAGTACGGCGCGACGCCGTCCGGATAGGCGTGGGTGAACCGGCACGTGACGAAGCCCGTCCCCGCACCGACCTCCTCCAGTCCGGCTCGCACCGCCTCGGTCACGTCGCGGTGGAGCTCGGCGAAGCGGTCCCAGATGCACGCCGTCTCGAACGTGTCGCACAGCGCACCGAGTCGCACCAGCGCGTCGCGGACGTAGGGACCGCGCAGGAAGGAGGCCCGCCACGCCTGGGACGCTCCCCCGCCTCTCGCCGCGTCGCCTCCCCTGGTCGCGTCGCCGCCTTGCTCGTCCACCCGCCACCCGGCCGGGTCCACGACGCCGCCGTGGTCACCGACCAACTCGGCGGCACGTGCCGCCCAGGGGCCCAGCGGGTGGTCGGCGGACTCGAAGCCGACGATGAGCACGGCCGAGGCACCGTCGCCGGCACCGTTGACGAGCGCCTCGAGCGGGTCGAGGAGGCGGCAGTTGCTGGGCGCCAGGCCGGACTGGGACAGGGCGCGCACGGCGTCGACGCCTCTCTCGAAGGAAGCGAACCGCACCGAGCCTCCGGCCCGAAAGCGCGGCCTGGGGAGCACACGCAGCCACGCTTCGGTGACGACTCCCAGGATGCCTTCCGAGCCGAGCACGAGCCGGTCGGGTGAGGGACCCGCGCCCGAGGCCGGGAGCCGCCTGGTCTCGAGCACACCGACAGGCGACACCATGCGCACCGATTCGACCAGGTCGTCGATGTGGGTCGGGCCCGTGGCGAAGTGGCCTCCCGAACGCGTGGCGATCCACCCGCCCAGGGACGAGACCTCGAAGCTCTGGGGGAAGTGCCTGAGGGTGAGGCCGTAGGGCCGGAGCTGGTCCTCGAGCGCCGGGCCCAGGACCCCGGCCTGGACGCGCGCCGCGCCCGACACGGTGTCCACCTCGAGAACCTGGTCGAGCGCGCCCACGTCCAACGTCACTGCGGCGGCATATCCATGACCCACGTCGGGCTCGACTCCCCCCACCACGCTCGACCCACCGCCGTAGGGGATGACGGCCGTACCCGAGGATGCGCACCAGTCGAGGACGGCAGCGACCTCTGACTCCGACCGGGGCCGGGCCACCAGGTCGGGCGGGTGGTCGATACGTCCGTGCAGGGCCCGCACCACGTCGCGAAAGGACTTGCCGTAGGAGTGCCCGACGCGCTCCTCCAGCTCGTCGGAGACGATGCCCGCCAGCGCCTTGGGCATCGCCAGTCGCGCCACTGGGAGCTCGAGCTCGCCGAGGTCAGGGGGGTCGAGGCGATGCCCGTCCAGGGCGATGCGTGGGCCCAGAACCGCGGCCAGACCGGCCCGCTCCTCATCCGAGAGCCCTTCGCCCTCGTATCCCCATCCCCACCAGCGACGCGAGCGCACGCCCGCTGTCTATCCCGGATCCCAGCTTCGAACCCGGTGCTACCGTCGGTCGTGTCGTTCCGCGCCGCTCGCCAGGAGCTCTTGGCGCGCACCGACCTGTACGGCGACGACTTCTGCCGCGCCCTCGCCCGAGCCGCCGACGTGTGGCTGGGCGGGTTGCTCACTTCGGCGTCGGGTGGTGACGACCGTGGAGTGGCTCTGCTGGCGGTGGGTGGGTACGGCCGGGGCGAGCTGTGCCCCTTCAGCGACCTCGACGTCGTGCTGGTGCACCAGGGCCGCCGCAACGTCGACCGCCTGGCCGACGCCGTGTGGTACCCGGTGTGGGACGAGGGCATCCGCCTCGACCATTCCGTGCGACGGCCCAAGGACGTCCTCGCCGTGGCCGCCAGCGACCTGCGAGCCCAGCTCGGCCTCCTCGACGGGCGGTTGGTCGCCGGCGACACCACCGTGGTGGTCCCGCTCCTGGCCGACGCCCTCGCCCTGTGGCGGCGCAAAGCCCCGACCGCTCTTCCCCGCCTGGCCGGGCAAGTGGCGGCCCGGCAGGCAGAGCACGGCGACGTGGCCTTCCTGCTCGAGCCCGACCTCAAAGAGGCCCACGGCGGTCTTCGCGACGTGCACGCCGTGTCGGCCGTCGCCCATGCCGTGCCGGCAGTGGCCGACCAGGTCGACCTCGAGGCCCTCGACGGCCCTCGCCAGGTCCTCACTGCGGCCCGGGTGGAGCTGCACCGGCTGACCGGCCGCGCCACCGACAAGCTGCTCCTCCAGGAACAGGACGCCGTCGCTGCCGCGCTCGGCAATACCGACGCCGACGCCCTCATGGCCGAGGTGGCCGAGGCCGGACGGACCATCGCTTGGGTGGTCGACGACGTGTGGCGTCGTCGAGCCCTGTGGCAGCCCCACCGCCGGTCGGGCGGGCTCCGCCGGCGGCGCATCGACCCACACGACGCGGCCGGTAGCCCCGACGAGCCGGCGACGCCCCGGCACCACCCGGTGCCGGTGGAGGACGGTCTGGCCGTCGCCGCAGACAACGGCGCCAGCGAGGTGGTCCTGGCCGGGCACGCCGCCGTCGCCGACGACGTCACGCTCCCTCTGCGGCTGGCGGCCGTCGCCGCCGAGCGAGGCCTGCCGCTGGGCCGCGCCGCGCTCGAGACCCTTGCCGGGCGGTCCCCGGCACCCGCCGATCCATGGCCGTTCGAGCTGCGCCAGAGCTTCGTTCGGGTTCTCGCCGCCGGTCCGCCGGCGGTCTCGTCGTTGGAGGCCCTCGACCAGCACCAGCTCCTGGTGCGCGTGCTCCCCGAGTGGCAGGCGGTTCGCAACCGCCCTCAGCGCAACGCCTACCACCGCTTCACCGTCGACCGGCACCTGCTCGAGACGGCGGCCAACGCCGCCACCGCGGCCGCCCGCGTCGCCCGGCCCGACCTGTTGCTCGTGGGCGCGCTCCTCCACGACATCGGCAAAGGCTTCCCCGGCGACCACACCGAGGTGGGCACGGAGATCGTGAGCCGGATCGGCCGGCGCATGGGCTTCCCCGAGAAGGACGTCGCCGTGCTCGTCGCCATGGTCCGCCACCACCTGCTCCTCCCCGACGTCGCCACTCGACGGGACCTCGACGACCCGGTCACCATCGACACCGTCGCCGAAGCGGTGGGCGACACCGAGACCCTCGACCTGCTGACCGTCCTGGCCGAGGCGGACGGGACGGCCACCGGGCCGGCGGCATGGGGACCGTGGAAGGCCGGGTTGGTGGCCGAGCTGGTGCGCCGGGTACGCGCCCGCCTGGCCGGGACGGCGCCGGCGCTCACCCCGCCGTCGCCCATCACCGACCGACACCGCCAGCTCATGCGCCAGGTGGAGGTCCTGGGTCGCACCGTGCTGGCGCAGGACACGCCCAACCTCACGGTCGTGGCCCGCGACCGTCCCGGTCTGCTCGCCGCCGTCACCGGGGTGCTGGCGCTGCGGGGTCTCGACGTCCGCTCGGCCGACGTCGCCGGCGAGGGGGAGTTCGCCGTGGAGATCTTCGTGGTGGAGCCGTCCCGGGGCCGTTGGCCGGCCTGGGAGCGGGTGGGCGACGAGATCGACGCCGTCCTGCGCGGCACCCTGCCATTGGACGAGCGCCTGGCGGAGCAGGACCGCCTGTACGGACACAGGAGGCGGGCGGCCGCCACCCCGGCCGGGATCACGGTCACGGTCGACAACGGGGCATCGGCGACCTCGACGGTGATCGAGGTCCGGGCCCCGGACCGAGCCGGCCTGCTCCACGACGTGACCAACGCACTGTTCGGCCAGGACCTCGACGTGACCACGGCCCGGGTCTCGACCCTCGGCGACGACGTCGTCGACGCCTTCTACGTCCGCGACGAGTCCGGCGGAAAGGTCACCGACCGCGGTCGCCTGGACGCCGTCGAGGGGGCCCTGCGCCGGGCACTCGAACGCGAGGCGTCGTCCTGACCCCCGTTGCCGCTGCTCACGCGCTGATCAACGCTTCGCCCCTGCCATTGCCCGAGCAAGAGGCGCTGGTAGCCTCTCGCCCCGGGTCCGCATGCGCCGCCTTCTCCGACGCCCATTCCTCCTGGGCGCTGCCGTGGTCCTCCTCGGTGTCGCCGCCGCAACGGGTGGGATCGCTGCCGCCCGGCACGCCGGCGCGCTCAGCCACGGCAGGCCGGCCGACGTCCCCAAGCTGACCCTCCTCTCGAGCGTCCCGTCGACGGGGTCCACGTCGGTGCCGCCCGACAGCGAGTTGACGGTGATCTTCGACCAGCCGCTCGCCGCTTCCACCCCGATGCCCACCCTCGACCCGGCCGTGGCCGGAACCTGGGTGGAGAACTCGTCCAACACGGTGCAGTTCGACCCCACCGCCAGCCTCCCCCCGGGTGCCCAGGAGACCATCGAGGTCCCCGGCGGGGATTCAGGCATGGCCGGCGCGGACGGTTCGAGGCTGAAGGACTCGCTCAGCATCCCGTTCACCGTTGCGCCCATGTCGGCGCTGCGCACCCAGGAGCTCCTGGCCCAGCTCGACTACCTGCCCCTGACCTTCGCTCCGACGACGCCGGCACCCCCGCCCTCCGAGATGGCCATGGACCAGCCGGGGAACTTCACCTGGCGCTGGACCACCATGCCGTCGAACTTCACCGCCTTGTGGCAGGCCGGGCAGGCCAACGCCATCACTGACGGGGCGGTCATGGCCTTCGAGGCCCAGGAGAACCTCACCACCGACGGGGTGGCCGGGCCACAGGTCTGGTCGGCGCTGCTGGCGGCCGTCGCCGCCGACCAGACCGACACCAACCCCGACTACGACTGGGTGGACGTCTCCACCTCCCTCCCCGAGTCGCTGACGGTGTGGCGCAACGGTGCTCCTCTCTACTCCACGCCGGTGAACACCGGGGTCGAAGGGGCGGCCACCGCCGAAGGAACGTGGCCGGTGTACGCCCGCTACGTCTCGACCACCATGAAGGGCACAAACCCGGACGGCACCCCCTACGACGACCCCGGAGTTCCCTGGGTCAGCTACTTCCACGGGGGCGACGCCCTGCACGGCTTCATCCGCGCCTCGTACGGCTTCCCCCAGAGCCTGGGCTGCGTCGAGATGCCGCCAGCCAACGCCGCCGTCGTCTTCCCCATGACACCGCTCGGCACCCTGGTCACGGTCGCCTAGTAGCCCTAGGGGCCGGGGACGGTCCGGTCACCTCGGGGCAGAGGGGAAGCGGGGAGGGCGCCGGTCGCGCAAGGCGGCCACCCCCTCCTTGGCGTCGGGACCGAGGAACCCCAGCATCTCGAGCGCCATGGATTCGCCGAAAGCGGGCAGAGCCTGGCGGACCCACTGGTTCATGACCCGTTTGGTCCACTGCACCGCCGTGGCGCTGCCCGCCGCCAGGCGCTCGGCGATGGCCAGCGCCTCGGGCAGCACCTGGTCGTCGGGCACGCACCTGGTGACGAGCCCGATGCGCTCAGCCTCGGGACCGTCCACGAAATCGGCGGTCATCAGGTAGTACTTGGCTTTGGCCATGCCGCACAGGAGCGGCCAGAGCACCGCGGCGTGGTCCCCGGCAGCCACCCCCAGCCGGGCATGCCCGTCGGAGAGTCGGGCGCTCTCCCCCATGACGCTCACGTCCGCCAGCAGGGCGACCGCCAATCCGGCTCCGACCGCCACGCCGTTGACGGCGGAGACGACCGGCTTGGCGGCCGACAGCATCTGCTCCACGATGGCGCCGGCGTCGCGCCACTGCACCAAGGTGGCGCCGTAGTCGTCGATCATCTCCTCGATCATCTCGAGGTCACCCCCGGCGCTGAAGGCCCGGCCGGCGCCGGTCACCACCGACGCCCGGACCGAGTCGTCGTCGTCGACCACGGCCCAGACCTCGGACATCTCCCGGTGCATGCGGACGTTGGCGGCGTTCAGGACGTCGGGGCGGTTCAAGGTGATCACGAGCACCCCGCCCGGGCGCCGGTCGAAGGACAGGTGCTCGAACTCGTCGTAGCGGGTCAGTCGCATCAGATCTCCTGGCTCAGCCGAGGAGTGCGTCGGCGGCACGGCGCACGAAGTCGAGGTGACCCTCGGCGTCCCGGCCCGCACCCATGCCGCTCACCGAGAGATGCGTCGCCCCCGCCGCCTCCCAGCGCGCCGCCTGGCGGCGGATGCGCTCGGCCGTGTGATCGGTACCGGGCTGGATGATCCCGTGCAGGCCCACGGCCTCCACGGGCCGGCCGGCGTCGACGGCCGCCTTCTGCACCCTGGCCCACGACTCCTCGAGCCCTCGACCCGGGACGGCCATGGCGATCCACCCGTCGGAGATCCGGCCGATGCGCTCGAGGACGCCTGGACCGTTCCCTCCTCCCATCCACAACGGGATGGGACGCTGGACGGGCAGGGGCCGGATGCCCACAGCCGACAAGTGGTGGTAAAGGCCCTCGAAGGTGACGCTGTCCTCGCTCCACAACCGGCGCAGTACCCCGACTTGCTCCTCGTAGCGCCGGCCCCGGTCCGAGAACCGCTGGCCCAGGGCTCCGTACTCGTCGGCGTTCCAGCCCACGCCCACCCCGAGCCGGAGCCGGCCCTCGGACAGGAGGTCGACCTGGGCGGCCTGCTTGGCCACGAGCACGGTCTGGCGCTGCGGCAGCACGAGCACGCCCGTCCACAGCTCGAGCCGGCACGAGGCGGCCAGATGGCCCAGCATGACGAAGACCTCGTGGAACGGGTCGTCGATGTCGTAGGGGCCGACGAACCCCTGGTGTGCACGACGGTCGACACCGGCGACGTGGTCGTAGAGGAGCAGATGGGAGAGACCCGACTCCTCGGCCACGCCGGCCAGCTCGACGACGGCAGCGGCATCGGGCATCTCGACCTGGGGGACGACGACTCCGACGCGCATGGCCGAGACGGGCACGGGAGGCAAACCTACCCGGGCCTGTGCGGGGGCCCGCCAGTAGCATCCGCCGGCGTGCGCGTCGACCTGATGTCCTTCGGCATGCCGCTGCACCGGGCCCAGGAGCTCGCCGACGCCGCCGAGAAGGCGGGCTTCTCCGGTGCCGTGGTGACCGAGGGAGGGCGCAGCGCCTACCTGACGGTGGCGGCGATGGCCCTGGCCTCGGAGCGGCTCGAGCTCGCCACCGGGATCGCCGTCGCCTTCCCCCGAAGCCCCATGGTCACCGCCCAGGTCGCCTGGGAGCTGGCCGACACGAGCCACGGCCGGTTCCGCCTGGGCCTCGGCACGCAAGTCGAAGCGCACATGCGGCGGCGCTACGACGCCCCCTTCGACCATCCCGGGCCACGGCTGGCCGAGTACGTCGAGGCCCTGCGGGCCGTGTTCCGGGCGTTCAGGGGAGAAGCGCCCCTCGCCTTCGAGGGCCGCTTCTACCGGCTCAGCCTGCTGCCCCCGATGTGGTCCCCCGGGCCCATCGACGTGCCCGACCCCCCTGTCGACGTGGCCGCCGTGAACCCCTTCATGCTCCGTGTGGCCGGCACCGTGGCGGACGGGGTCCACGTGCACCCGCTCAACCACCGCCGCTACCTGACCGAAGTGGTCCAGCCACAGGTCAAGGCGGGAGCCGTCGCTGCGGGTCGGGACCCCGCCGGGCTGCGGCTGACCGTGCCCGTCCTCACCGCCGCTGGCGACGACGCCGCTCAGGCCCGCTGGCGAGAGGCGGCCCGGGCCCAGGTGGCCTTCTACGGATCGACACCCAACTACGCCATGCTCTTCGAGCTGCTGGGCCGGCCCGACACCACGGCGCGCATCCGCGAGCGACAGAAGGCAGGGGACATGGCGGGGATGGCGGCCGTCGTGGACGACGAGCTGCTGTCGCACTTCTTGGTCCAGGGGACCTTCGCCGAGCTCCCTCGGTTGCTCGTCGAGCGGTTCGCCGGCGTGGCCGACCGCCTGGTGCTCTACTTCGCCGGCACGGCGTGGGGCCAGGACCCCGGGGCGCTCGAGGCCTACGGCGAGGTGGCGCGGGAGGTCCGCCGTCTCCGCGCCGACGATGCGCCCGCCTTGTCGGCCCATTCGTCGACGAATGACGCCAGAGAGCGGGTCGATCGACGTTGATCGGTTGACCCGTCGGACGACGTCACCTCCTCCAGGTACCCTGCGTCCGACAGCACGTCGCGACGAGACGAGGAGGGACAAGCAGTGGGGTGGTACCGGGCCCAGGAATTCGGGTTCGACCCGAGGGTCTGTCGGGGCGTGCACGTGGGAGGGTGCGTAGCCGGGCGGCGATGGCCCCGCCAGACGGACTGGGACATCGAAGCCCACGCCCACAACTGTGACCGCGATCCCTGGCTGGGGTGGATCTGCGTGGCCTCGGAGCGCTCCCTGTTCACGGCGTCACGCCGCCCCACCCGGGTGATGGTCCACGAGTACGCCCATCTCCTGGCGCCCAACTCCCGCCACGGGGCCGCCTGGCAGGACGCGGTCACCGACCTCGGCTACCCCTCCGAGGCGGAGTGGCACCGGCCCGTGCGCCGCGTGCGCCGGGCCCCGCGCCGGCGCGCCGCCTAGCCGAGGACCCTCCGCCGCCCCCCGGCGCGGCTGCCCCCTCGGAGGCTGCCCCCTGGGAGGCTGCCACCGGCGAGGCGATCGGGAGGCGACTCTCGTCCAGCACGAAGATGGTCTGGGTCGAGCGCACGTGGCGCGACCCGTGCAGGCGGACCAGGACCACGTCCCGCAGCGACACCATGTCGGGCACCCGGACGAGCAGCACCATGTCGAACCCGCCGCTCGTGAAGGCCAGGTACTCGAGACCCGGGAGGCGCAGCAGCTCGTCCCGGGCCTCCTGCCAGGCGTGCTGCTCCACGTTGGCCAGGATGAGGGCGGCCACCGGCAACCCGGCCTTGGCCGGGTCCACCACGGCCTGGAAGCCGGTGATCACGCCGGACCGCTGGAGCTGCTCCAGGCGGCTGTAGGCCGTCGCCCTGGACACACCCACCTGCTCGGCCAGCGTGTTGACCGACATGCGGCCGTCGCCCACCAGCTCGCTGAGGATGCGCCGGTCCGTGTCGTCCAGATCGGGCAGAACGTCCACCACCAACCTCCCTTCGGGCACCTGGCGTAGACGCTATCTGCGCGACGAACACAAAAAGCATCACTTCGTCTTGAATCATGTCGATTGTCCGGACGATTTGCCATCTCTGGCCCAGAATGGAGCTCAGATGGAAGCGACGCTGGAGCTGCCCAGGGACCACCCCGGCTTCTCGGATCCCGAGTACCGCGGCCGCCGGCAGGAGATCGCCGAGCTGGGGGCTGCGTACCGGCCGGGTGATCCCATCCCCGTCGTGCGCTACACGGCGGAGGAGGACGCCCTGTGGCGACTGGTCTCCTCGGAGCTGGCGGCCAAGCACGCCCGGGTGGCCTGCACCGAGTACCTGACCGGCGCAGCCAGCCTGGTCCTGCCCACCGAGCGGGTCCCCCAGCTCGACGAGGTGGACCGACGGGTGAACGAGCTCACCGGCTTCCACATCCGGCCCGTCCCGGGGCTGGTCCCGGTGCGCGACTTCTACGGGTCACTGGCCGAGCGGACGTTCCTGTCGACGCAGTACGTCCGCCACCACTCGGTGCCCTTCTACACACCCGAGCCCGACATCGTCCACGAGATCGTCGGCCACGCCAACATGCTGGCGTCGGCGACCTTCGCCTCGCTGTACGAGAAGGCAGGGAGGGCTTCGGCCCGCACCCACAGCGCCGAGGCACTCGAGTTCTTCTCCAAGGTGTTCTGGTTCACCCTGGAGTTCGGGGTCGTCCGCGAGGATGGCGAGCTCAAGGCCTACGGCGCCGGCCTGCTGTCGAGCTACGGCGAGCTCGACGAGTTCCCGGACGCCGAGATCCGGCCGTGGGACGTCGTCGCCATGGGTACGACCCCCTACGACATCACCCATTACCAGCCCGTCCTGTTCGAGGCGGGCAGCTTCGTCGAGATGGTCGTCCGATTGGGCACGTTCTTCTCCGAGTACGACGAGGACTGGTACCGAAGCCATCTGGAAGGAGCCGCGTGAGCGCACCGCACATGACCGCAGAAGTCGACACACCGGCGGCGCGACTGCTCGGCTGGGACTGCCTCGAGCTGTGGGTGGGCAACGCCCGGACGACGGCCGGATTCCTCATGTCCGTCTTCGGCTTCGCGTGCACCGCCTATGCCGGCCCCGAGACCGGCGTGCGCCACAAGGCGAGCTACGTGCTCGAGCAGGGCGAGATCCGCCTGGTGGTTTCGGCCGCCTTGGAGGCGCAGTCCCCCATCGCCGCCCACGTCCGCACCCACGGCGACGGCGTGCACGACCTGGCCTGGTTGGTCGACGACGCCCGGGCCGCCTTCAGCGCAGCGGTGTCCCGAGGCGCCCGGCCGGTCCGCCATCCATGGGAGGAGGTCGACGACCAGGGCGTGCTGGTTCTGGCCCAGATCGGCACCTACGGGGAGACGGTGCACACCTTCGTCGACCGGACCAGGTACCGGGGCACCCGCCTCGAACCGGGCTACGGCACCGACCATCTGCCCCCGACACCCGTGGGCCCGCCGGTCGGGTTGAAGGCCGTCGACCACGTGGTGGGAAACGTGGAGCAAGGTCGTCTCGACGACTGGGTGCACTTCTACGCCCACGTGCTCGGGTTCTCACCCATGCTGCACTTCTCCGAGGACCAGATCTCCACCGAGTACTCCGCCCTGGCCTCCACCGTGGTGTGGGACGGAAAGCGCGTCGTCATGCCCATCAACGAGCCGGCCATCGGACGGCGCAAGAGCCAGATCCAGGAGTACCTGGAGGCCTACGACGGGCCCGGGGTGCAGCACGTGGCTCTGCGCACCGACGACATCGTCGCCAGTGTGGACGCCTTGGCGGCTCGGGGGGTGCGGTTCATGGAGGTCCCCGACACCTACTACGACGAGGCTCGGCAGCGTCTCGAGGGCGTCGAGCTCCCGTGGGCGGACCTCGAGCGCCTGGGCATCCTGGTCGACCGGGACCCGGGCGGGCATCTGCTCCAGATCTTCACCGAGACCGTCACCGACCGGCCGGCGCTGTTCTTCGAGATCATCGAGCGGCGCGGCGCCACCGGCTTCGGCGAGGGGAACTTCAAGGCGCTCTTCGAAGCCATCGAGCGCGACCAGGCGCGACGGGGCAACCTCTGAGCACGCCGGGCGCCGGCCCCGGCGGAGACGTCGGGGCGCTGGCCTTCGGCGTGGCGTCGGTACCGGGGGACCTCGGCCCGCGACTCGTCGTCCGGTTCGGCGATCTTGCCCTCGATCTCCTGGCCGCCCGGCACGGCGGTGCACTCGACCTGGACATCGACGAGGGCGTGCTCGCCGCAGGCAGCCTGAACCCGTTGCTCGAAGCCGGCCCCGACACGTGGTCGGCACTTCGGTCAGCGGCGACCCGGCTCGCCGACGTCATCGACGTGCTCCCCAACGGCATGGTGGTCGCCGGCTCCGGGCTCACCATGCACCTCCCCGTCCGCGTCGGCGACTAC